>CAYUAQ010000027.1:27833-38980 GCA_964442705.1 uncultured Desulfobacteraceae bacterium | reverse complement strand
GCAGGCCGGCGGCGCGTGAAGAAAGGCGAGCTGTCTGAGCGCAGCGAGTTTTCGCCTTTCCGCGCCGCTGGCCGGAGCATCCCCGCCGGGGCTCACGGAGCGCAGACGAACCCTGCCCGCACCAGTGGGATCAGGTTGCAGGCTGCAGACGTGGCTTCTACACAAAGAGGGGCTTGCGAATACCCTGGTGGATGTCTGGCCATGACGGCGTCAGGGATGGGGGCGACGTTCTGAACGGCGTTCAGTTAGCGCGCGGCATTTTTTTTCTTGACAAAGTTTTTCTCGGGGGATTATTAACTGAATGTTCAATTAATATTTTGGGTATCGGCGCTTGTCATCATCAGGAGCCTTTTCCCCCGGACGGGAGCTTTTCATGCGGAAGAACCAGAACGCCAGGCTGCGAAAGCCCGAGATCCTGGAGAACTACTACCAGGTCATGATTCAAGAAGGCATCGAGGGCGCCTCCATCGGCAAGATCGCCGGTCGCATGAACATCCACCCCAGCCTCATCATCCACTATTTCAAGAACAAGGAGAACATGACGCTGGAGCTGGTCGATTTCCTGATCGACAAGTACGAGGCACCGGAGTTCCTCGATTTCGGGCACATCGACGATCCTCGGGAACGGCTCGAAGCCCTGATGAACACCATCTTTTCCCTGGAGTGGTCTCGCACCGTGGATCCGGGCCTGCACTTCGGCTTTTATTACCTGAGTATGCGTAAACCGGAAATCAAGAAGCGTTTCAAAAAGATGATCCACGGGTTCAGGGATTACTTGGCAGACGAACTGGAAAGTTACAAGGCAGCCGATGTCATCGGGGTGCGAGACGTGCAGGAAGCGGCCGACATCATCGTGACCCTCATGGAGGGCCTGGAATTTCACGCCCACTTCCTGGCCGAGGGAAAACCTTTCGCGGTCTTTGCCGATTCGGCCAGGAGGGTGGCCCTGGAGATGCTCAAGCCGGCAGGCGGCCGGCCGGCCGCCGTCCATAATGCGGACAACCGCTGACCGGGCAGTGCAGTAAAAACAGACAGGAGAGCAAATCATGCGCGATTTTGACGACGAGTACCGAACCGATTACCGGGGGCGGGATGTGGACGTCGCCCTGGCCGAGGCCCGCCAAATGGTGGATGTGATCCTCACGCCCCCCGACCAGACCCCCTTGGAGGCGCGCCGGGAGATCGCCATCAACACGGTGCGCAATTTCCGCGACCACATCAACCGCGGTTTCCTGGAATACCGTAAGTCCGTCACCGAGGCCACCAATTTCGCCCTCACCGAGTGGACCGGTCAGGGATCGGTGCTGGTGGACGCCCTGGACCGCGAGTTCCTGGACCTGCTGGGCGGGTTCGGCCTTTATTCCTACGGCATCCGGCACCCGCGCATCATCGCGGCCGTAAAAGCCCAGCTGGACCGCTCGCCCCAGTACAGCCAGGAACTGCTCGATCCCTTGCGGGCCCAGCTGGCCCGCGTGCTGGCGCTGCTCACGCCCGGCAAGATCCAGTACGGCTTCTTCGCCAACTCGGGCACCGAGGCCGTGGAGGGCGCCATGAAGCTGGCCAAGCTCTACACCGGGCGGAAGGGCTTCGTGGCCATGCTCAAGGGTTTCCACGGCAAGACCCTGGGGGCGCTCTCGCTGATGGGCAAGAAGGTCTACCGCCAGCCCCTGCTGCCGCTCTTGGACGGCGTGCGCCACGTTCCTTTCGGCGACGCCGATGCCGTGGAGCAGGTGCTGGCCGCGGCCCGCGCCGTGGGCGACGACATCGCCGCCGTGGTGGTCGAACCCGTGCAGGGCGAGGCCGGGGCCGTGGTGCCGCCCGACGAGTACTGGCCGCGGCTGCGCGAGATCTGCAACCACTACGGCGTGCTGCTCATCGCCGACGAGGTGCAGACCGGCATGGGCCGCACCGGCGAGATCTTCGGGGTCGACAACTGGCACGTGGCGCCCGACATCCTGTGCCTGGGAAAGGCCCTGGGCGGCGGCGTGGTGCCCATGTCGGCCTTTCTCTCCACGGCCGAGATCTGGTCGTGCATGGAGCCCAACCCTTTCATGCACACCACCACCACCGGCGGCAACCCCCTGGCCTGCGCCGCGGCTCTGGGGGCCATCACGGTGCTGCTGGAAGAGGACCTGGCCGGCCAGGCCAAGGAAAAGGGCGAATACGTGCGCAAACAGCTGCGCATACTCCAGGAACGCTATCCCGGCGTGCTGGCCCACGTGCGCGGCCTGGGCCTGCTCATCGGCATGGAGTTCGTCACCGACGGCATCGGCTACAAGGTTGCCGCCGGCCTGTTCTCCCGGGGCGTGCTCACCGCCGGCACCCTGACCAACGCCAAGAACATCCGCTTTGAGCCGGCCCTGAACATTCCCCAAAAGCTGCTGGACGAGGCCCTGAACCGCATCGAGGACGTTTTCAAGACCATCGAGGTGCCGCGGCGCACGGCCGCTTCCCACTATCTGTACACCGGACGCATGCTGCACGTGGACCTCACCGCCGGCACCGTCACCACCGAACCCACGCGGCCGGAGTGGATGGAGAAGTACATCGGTGGCTGGGGACTGGCGGCGCGCTACTTCTGCGACCGGGTCGATCCGCAGGTGGAGCCCCTTTCACCGGACAACGCCCTGGTCATCATGACCGGCCCGCTGTGCGGCACGCTGGCACCCACCTCGTCGCGCACCTGCCTGGTGTCCAAGTCGCCCCACACCGGCACCATCTTCGAGTCCAACATCGGCGGCGCCTTCGGCCCGGAGCTCAAGTTCGCCGGCTACGACGGCATCGTCATCACCGGCTGCGCCCAGCGTCCGGTGTACCTGCGCATCGAGGACGACCTCGTGCGCATCGAGGACGCCGAACCCGTCTGGGGCAAGGGCAATTTCGAGACCGAAAAGTGGCTGGAGCAGGCCGTGGGCCGGGGGGTCAAGAGCCTGACCATCGGCCCGGCCGGCGAAAACCAGGTACCCTTCGCCTGCGTGGGCTCCGAGTCCTACCGCCAGATGGGCCGCGGCGGCGCCGGGGCGCTCTTTGGCCACAAGAACCTCAAGGCCATCTGCTGCCGGGGCACCGGCGGCATCCAGGTGGCCGACATGGGCGTGTTCTGGGAGAAGATCACCGCGGCCAAGGAGAATAACCTGCTCACCGAGGCCAACCTGTGGGCCCAGAGCGACGGCACGCCAGTGCTGGTGGACTTGACCAACGAGCTGGGCATCCACCCCACGCGTAACTTCACCGGCGGCACCAACCCGGGCCGGCGCTCACTGGACGCCGAGTCCGTCAAGTCCGTCAAGATCGGCGACCGCGCCTGCGCCGCCTGTCCCCTGGGGTGCGGCAATTTCACGTCGGTCAACGGCGTGCAGGTGGAGGGGCCGGAGTACGAGACGTTGTGCCTGGGCGGGTCCAACTGCGAGGTCAACGACCTGGAACAGGTCATGCGCTTCAACCGGCTGTGCGACGACCTGGGCCTGGACACCATGAGCACCGGCGGCACCGTCGCCCTGGCCATGGAGCTGACCGAAGAGGGCGTGCACGATTTCGGGCTGCGTTTCGGCCAGGCCGGAGCCTACCTGGAGGTGCTGTCCGAGATCGCTAAGCGATCCAGCGAGCGGGGCCGGGACCTGGCCATGGGCGCCGCCCGGCTGGCGGAAAAGTACGGCCGGCCCCAGGCCGCGGCCCATGCCAAGGGACTGGAGATGCCGGCCTACGACCCCCGCGGCAACTACGGCATGGGTCTGGCCTACGCCACCAGCGAGCGCGGCGCCTGCCACCTGCGGGCTTTCACCATCGACGCCGAGGACCCCTTCAAGGTCACGGACCTTGCGCGCGCGGTCATCGACGGCCAGAACCGCAACGCCGCCAAGTGGAGCCTGTGCCTGTGCGACTTCTGGGGATCGGCGGACCCGGCCGTCATGGCCGAGATGCTCAGCGGCGGCCTGGGGCGTCAGGTTTCGCCCCGGGACCTGGAAAAGGCCGGTGAACGGGTGTGGAACCTGGTGCGGCTGTTCAACCTGCGGGCCGGGTTCACGGCGGCCGACGATGTGCTGTCGGAAAAGATCACCCGCCAGGCTTTGAGAAACGGACCCCACGAGGGCCGCCGGCTGGAGAGCGAAAAACTAGAGGAGATGAAGGCGCTCTACTACCACCTGCGCGGCTGGGACGGGCAGGGCCGCCCGCAGGACGCCAAACTGGCGGAACTGGGCCTGCAAAACCTGTAGTCAATCTGAAATGGACGAGGAATAGAGATCATGGAAAAGCATCTGCTGGTATTTCCCAACCGCTGCACCGGGTGCAACCGCTGCGTGTACGCCTGCAGCGCGGTCAAGGAGGGTATGTTCATGCCTTCCAAGGCGCGGCTGCGCGTCAACAACTTTCCCCAGGAGGGCTACTCGGTGCCCAGCGTGTGTTTCCACTGTCCCAAGCCGGACTGCCTGGAGGCCTGCGGGGAGGACGCCATCTTCAAGAACGAGCGCGGTGTGGTGGTCATCGACGCCGCCCGCTGCACCGGCTGTGGCGACTGCGTGGAGGGCTGCCCTTACGGCATGATCGAGCAGTACGGGTCGGGCACGGCCTACAAGTGCGACCTGTGCGGCGGTAACCCGGCCTGCGTGGCCGAGTGCCATTTCGGCGCCCTGGTCTTTAAAGAACCGGACGCTGTGCTGCGCCGCCTGCGGGGCCAGCAGATGAAGCAGCGCAGCAAGGAGGGCAGCGCCGACGACAAGCGTCATGCCCTGGCCGTCGCCATTCTGGAAAACGCGGTGCGGGTGCCCCGCACCACCGGCTACATGGGCTGAAGCTGCGTTCTTTGCAGCCCAAAGGAACTTCAGGATAAGTCATGGCTTCTGAAACCAGTGGAGGCTTGAGCCTCCAGGGCATGAACAAGCACTTCGGCAAGGTTCATGCCGTCAAGGATGTGAGCCTGGAGGTGCCCACGGGAGAGTTTTTCACCCTGCTGGGACCTTCGGGGTGCGGCAAGACCACGCTGCTGCGGATCATCGCCGGGCTGGAGATGCCCGACGAGGGCCGGGTTCTGCTGGGCGGCAGAGACATCACCGATCTTCCGGCCACCCGCCGGCAGGTGAACACGGTGTTTCAGAGCTACGCCCTGTTCCCGCACCTGACGGTGTTTGAAAACGTGGCCTTCGGGTTGCGCTCGCGCAAATTCCCCCAGGACGAAATCAACGAACGCGTCGGCAAGCGCCTGGAGATGCTGGGCCTGGAGGAAATGGCCCAGCGCCGGCCGGACCAGCTCTCCGGGGGCCAGAAGCAGCGCGTGGCCCTGGCCCGCGCCCTGGTCAACGAACCCGAGGTGCTGCTGCTGGATGAGCCCATGAGCGCCCTGGACGCCAAGCTGCGCGCCCAGGTACAGGTGGAGCTGCGGCGCCTGCAGCAGAAACTGGGACGTACCTTCATCCTGGTGACCCACGACCAGGACGAGGCCATGGTGGTCTCGGACCGCATCGCCGTCATGCGCGACGGCGCCGTCATTCAGTCCGGCACCCCCGAGGAGGTCTACGATGCGCCGCGCACCCGCTTCGTGGCCGAGTTCCTGGGCGCCGCCAACCTGATCCGCGGGAAAGTCGAGAACGGCGGCCTCAGGACCGACATCGGTTTTCTGCACCTGGAGGAAACGCCGCCCTGGACAGAGGGCACGGTGGCCATCCGGCCGGAGTGGATCCGGCTGCACGAAAACCAGCCGGCGCGAAACGGCGTCCGGGGTCGCGTGCGCGAGGTCATCTTTCGCGGCACGGACTACGACCTGTGGATGGAGCCCGGGCCCCTGCGGGTGCGCAGCCACACCTACAAGCACTTCAAACCGGGAGACGAGATCTGGCTCGAACTCGCCCCCGACGAACTGGTGATCCTGCATGAAGACTAAACTGATGGTCTGGTACGGGGAGCTGACCACCACCCGCAGCCTGGTCAAGCGGGGCCTGTTTTTCCTGTCGCCGGGTATGTTGTGGCTGTTGGCTTTCCTGGTGCTGCCGGGGCTGGTGCTGGTGGTGGTCAGTTTCGCCTCCCGGGGCGCCTACGGCGAGCTGGTGTGGGAGTTCAGCCTGGAGAACTACAAGCGCCTGGCCGGCTTCGGCATCTTCGGCTGGTCGGCCGACTACCTGGCGATCGTGTGGCGCTCGGTGTGGGTGGCCCTGGTCACCACCGTGCTGTCGGTGGTGCTGTCCTACCCGTTGTGTTTCTTCATCGCCCGGCGGCCCGAGCGCACCCGCTACCTGTGGCTGACCATGGTCATCATCCCCTTCTGGACCAACATGGTCATCCGCACCTACGCCTGGTTTCTGATCCTGGCGCCGGAGCTGCCCTTTGCGCGCCTGGCCGCCCTGCTGGGCGTGGTCTCGCCGGGCTCGCCGCTGTATCCCAGCGCCTTTGCCGTCTACCTGGGCATGGTTTCCATGTTCCTGCCCTTCGTGGCGCTGCCGCTGTACTCTTCCGTCGAGCGGCTGGACTGGGAACTGGTGGAGGCGGCCCAGGACCTGTACGCCTCGCGGGTGCGGGTGTTCGCCCAGGCCATTTTGCCCCAGACCCTGCCGGGCCTGTCGGTGGGCGTCATCCTCACCTTTGTACCGGCCATGGGCATGTTCGTGGTGCCGGACCTGCTGGGCGGCGCCAAGTACATGCTGGTGGGCAACCTCATCCAGCAGCAGTTCGGCGCCAGCCGTGACTGGGCCTTCGGCGCGGCCATCAGCATGGGGCTTATGGTGCTGACCATGTTCAGCCTGTACCTTTACCGCCGCAAGAGCCGGGGAGCGGAGATCCTGGTATGAAACGCACCCATCCCCTGATCACGATCCTGGCCATGTTCACCATGGCGTTTCTGTACCTGCCGCTCATGGCGGTGGCCGTGTTTTCGGTCAACGCCACCAAGTACGGGCTGGTGTGGCGCGGGTTCACCATGGACTGGTACCTCAAGCTGTTTCACAACGAGGTCATCCTAAACGCCGCCTGGAACACCCTGGTGCTGGCCGTGGTCTCCACCGTGGTCTCCACGGTCCTGGGCACCGTGCTGGCCATCGGCATGGACCGCTTCCCGTGGTCCAAACGCGTCAACACCTCCCTGGACATGGTGCTGCACCTGCCCGTGGTGATCCCGGACATCATCCTGGCCGCCGCCCTGGTGGTGGCCTTCGGCCTGCTGCGCCTGGTGTCGTCGATGTTCGAGCCCGGACTGCTGAACATGATCATCGGGCACATCACCTTTCAGATCGCCTTCGTGGCCCTGGTGGTCAGAAGCCGCCTGGTGGGCTTGGGTCGCGAAATCGAGGAGGCCGCCCGGGACCTGTTTGCCGGCACCGGCTACCTGCTGCGGCGCGTCACCCTGCCGCTGCTGCTGCCCGGCATCGTGGCCGGCGGCATGCTGGCCTTCACCCTGTCGCTGGACGACTTCGTGATAAGCTTCTTTACGGCCGGGCCCGAATCGGTTACCCTGCCGCTGTACATCTTCGCCGCCGTGCGCCGGGGGGTCACCCCCCAGATACACGCCCTGTCCACCCTGGTGCTGCTGATCACGGTGGTCCTGGTGGTGGGCACCGAACGCTTTTCGCGCAAAAAGTGAGCGGTTTGGGTTGCCGGCTTTTTCGAAATGCAGCGCATCGCCAACACCGGAGGAGGGTAACGGTCATGGCCAGAACCCTTGACAGCACGCCCGCGGCGGACGGCTTCCGCATGCCGGCCGAGTTCGAGCCCCACGACGGGTGCTGGATGCTGTGGCCCTTCCGCCCCGACACCTGGCGCGCCGGCGCCATTCCGGCCCAGGAGGCCTTCGCCGAAGTCGCCGCGGCCATCGCTCGTTTCGAGCCGGTGACGGTGGGCGCCGTGGCCCCCCAGTTCGAAAATGCCCGCCGCCGACTGCCGGACCACGTGCGGGTGGTGGAGATTTCTTCCAACGACGCGTGGATGCGCGACGTGGGGCCCACTTTCGTGGTGAACGGCGAGGGCGCTGTGCGCGGCGTGGACTGGGGATTCAACGCCTACGGAGGGCTTTATTTCCCCTGGGACCTGGACGACCGGGTGGCCCGCAAGGTGCTGGAGATCGAACGGCTGGACCGCTACCGCGCGCCCCTGGTCACCGAGGGCGGCGCTCTGCATGTGGACGGCCAGGGCACCCTGCTGGCCGTGGAGCGCTGCATAGCAACCCCCAACCGCAACCCCGGCCTTTCCCGGGAGCGGGTGGCGGCCCGCCTGAAGGACTACCTCAACGTGGAAACCGTCATTTGGCTGCCGCGGGGGGTCTTCAACGATGAAACCGGCGGCCACGTGGACAACCTGTGCTGCTTTCTCCGGCCGGGCGAAGTCCTGCTCACTTGGACCGACGACCCCGGCGACCCGCAGTACGAGATTTCGCACCAGGCCTTGGCGATCCTGGAGAGCGCCCGGGATGCCCGCGGAAGAAAGCTTGCCGTGCACAAGGTCCACCAGCCGGGCCCCCTTTTCCTGACAGGAGAGGAGTGCCGCTATATGCAAACCAGCGAAGAAGGATACAGCCGCCGTCCCGGCGAACGCATGGCGGCTTCCTACGTGAACTTCTATTTCGCCGACGGCGCCGCCGTGGTGCCCCGGTTCGATGACCCCCATGACGAGCCAGCCCTGGAGGCCCTGCGGCGGCTGCTTCCCGAAAGGGAAATCGTGGACGTTCCGGGCCGCGAGATCCTCATCGGCGGCGGCAACATCCACTGCGTCACCCAGCAGCAGCCGGCCGGGAGGTCCGCATGAAGCCCGCCAGCGATGTCACCGTGGCCGCCGCCCAGATGCCCTGTACGCCCGACCGGGAGGAAAACCTGGCCCGTGCCGAAGAAACGGTGCGCCGCGCCGCTGCCATGGGCGCCGACATCGTCCTGCTGCAGGAGCTGTTCGAAACCCAGTACTTCTGCCAGGTGGAAGACCCGCGCTTTTTCGACCTGGCACGGGAAGAGGAAAACAGCCCGGCCGTGG
Organism: uncultured Desulfobacteraceae bacterium; assembly: GCA_964442705.1. Taxonomy (GTDB): domain Bacteria; phylum Desulfobacterota; class Desulfobacteria; order Desulfobacterales; family JALSRD01; genus JALSRD01. The sequence goes on along the minus strand of CAYUAQ010000027.1, from coordinate 30,040 downwards.
CGCGCATGGCGTCACTGGCGCGCGAACTCGACGTGGTCATACCGGTGAGCTTTTTCGAACGTCATCGCCAGGTGTTTTACAACAGCGTGGCGGTCATCGACGCCGACGGCCGCAACCTGGGCCTCTATCGCAAGACCCACATCCCGGACGGGCCGGGATACGAGGAGAAGTTCTACTTTACGCCCGGCGACACCGGCTTTCGCGTCTGGCGCACAAAACACGGCGTCATAGGCATCGGCATCTGCTGGGACCAGTGGTTCCCAGAAACGGCCCGCGCCATGGCGCTCCTGGGCGCCGAGGTGCTCTTTTTCCCCACCGCCATCGGCTCCGAGCCCCAGGACCCCGAGCTGGACTCCAGCCGCCACTGGCGGCGCTGCATGCAGGGCCACGCCGCCGCCAACATGGTGCCGGTGGTGGCCGCCAACCGCATCGGCACGGAGGCGTTCGGGGAAACGTCCATCACCTTCTACGGCTCGTCGTTTATCACCGGAAACCACGGCGAGATCCTGGCCCGGGCGGGGCGCAGCGAACCGGAGATCGTCACCGCGCGGCTGGACCTGGTGGCCATGGCCGCCGAACGACGCGCCTGGAGCCTGTTCCGGGACAGGCGGCCCTCGGCCTATGGCGTGTTGCTGACCAAGGATGGTCATCTGAAAATGGAGGGAAATTAGAACCGGCCCGGTTGCTGAGCTTCCGGGTAGTCAAACCTTAAGAGAAGGAGGAGACATGCGCAAACTGACATTCATTCTGCTGGCACTCTCGGTTTTCTGGGCGGGTGCGGTGTTCGCCGCCGACCAGGAGCTTAAGATCTTCATCTGGTCGGAATACATGGACGAGGAGAACATGCCCAAGGCGTTCGAGAAGGCCACGGGCATCAAGGTTCGCCTGGACCTGTACGAGTCCAACGAGGAGATGATGGCCAAGCTGCAGGCCGGCGGTGTCAGCCAGTACGACATCATCGTGCCGTCGGACTACATCATGCCCAGCCTGATCAACCTGAAGCTGATTCAGCCCCTGGACCATGCCAGGATCCCCAATCTCAAGAACCTGGGCAAGAAGTTCCGCGAAGCCAGCTTCGATCCGGGCAACAAATACTCGGTCGGCTGGCAGTGGGGTACCGTGGGGCTGATGTACGACAAGAGCAAGGTCAAGGACGCCGACGCCTCATCGTGGTCCATTTTGTTCGATCCCAAGAAGGATCCGGGTCCTTTCGCGCTCATCGACTCGGTGCGCGAGATGATGGGCATCACCCTGCTGTACCTGGGATATGACTTCAACTCCACCAATCCCAAGGAACTCAAGGCCGCCGCCGACCTGCTGGTCAAGACCAAGAAGCGCAAGTCCTGCATGGGCTTCAAGGGTGGCGTGGGCGGCAAGAACGACGTGGTGGCCGGCACGGCCGTGGCCGCCATCGTCTACAACGGCGACGCCATCCAGGCCATCGGCGAAGACCCCAAGCGCCTGTCCTTCACCGTTCCCAAGGAAGGCAGCGAAATTTGGCTGGACAACATGTGCATCCCGGCCAAGGCCCCCAACCCGGCCGCGGCCCACAAGTGGATCAACTGGATCCTGGATCCCAAGGTCGGTGCCTCGCTGTCCAATTACAACCATTTCGCCACCCCCAACGAGGCCGCCATTCCTTACCTGAACAAGGACGATCTAAAGAACCCCAGCGTCTGGCCCACACCCGAGATCATGAAGACCCTGCACTTCACCAAAGACCTGGGGAAAGACAACCGCATCATGGACGAAGCCTGGACCCGTGTGAAATCGCACTGACCGGACACCGTCCCGTCTGAACCCTCCGCCGCCGAGCGCCGCATTTCCGAAATCGGGAATCGGGCGCCCGGCGGCGAACCCCTTTTTGAACAGATCCGCCTATCTCTCTCCTCCACCTGATATATGCCGGACTCACCGATCTCCATGCCGCTGCCTGCGTTGCGAATTTTCTCTTGACATCCCGGGTCAACTCACGTGAATATATACACAAAGTACCTTCCTGTTCCTGTTTGCGATATGTGCGACCCCCTGCCCTGAATAACAAAGGCGCTTTTTTATCAACACTCCACATAAGATCGCTATTTTAAACAAACAGGTGATTACGAATTAGGAATTAGGGTGTAGGAATTAGGGTCGGGCCGAGGCAACACGTTAGGAATTAGGGTCGGGCCGAGGCAACATATAGAAATAAAAGCATAAAGACTCAG
>CAYUAQ010000027.1:0-27823 GCA_964442705.1 uncultured Desulfobacteraceae bacterium | reverse complement strand
CATAAGATCGCTATTTTAAACAAACAGGTGATTACGAAATTTGCCCAAAGGGCGAAAGGAACCCGAAAATTATCGGTAACCTCTGATTTTGTGAGGTAGTGTAACGGGGAATTAACGGGGAATTAGGGTCGGGGAATTAGGGTCGGGCCGAGGCAACATATAGAAATAAAAGCACAAAGACTCAGAAATGGCATCTCAAGGGGGCTTAAAGTGTCCATTTTGGTCTTCAAAATGGAAGTTTAAGGGGGAGCGGCATGCTTAGAGCGTTATCGCACAGGGGCTGAGTTTGAGCCATTTTATCTCGATGCCAGAAGGGCGAAGTTATGCTGTAGGTTGAACTATACTGCCGCAGTTTAATGGCGGTAGGGTAGCACCGGAATTTTAGTGATAGATGATCCAATGAAACTTCCTGAAACGGGGGAAATGCATTTTCGGTTTGTGCGGCATTAATTGTTTCAGTAGAAAAGTATTTCCTATTATTGTCGTCAGTTCAAGAAAAGAAGACGATGACTGCGGGAAGTCAAGCGTATTATGGCAGAAAATTCCCTATAGAAAAACCGAACTCTCAAAGCTATGGGTGAATTTTGGCAAACAACTAACAGACGTGAAAGGGAGGGTATCAAGATGCAGAATGCAAAGATCAATTATTGGAGCAAGATCATTACTGTCGTAGCCATCATGTTGTTTCTTGGTGTTTTTACGATCATGGACGTGGCCGATGCAGGTGCAGGTGATATAACATTGGAGCAGGCTTTAGCCGTTGTTTCCGCAGCCAGGGCAAAGGCAGAAAAACAGGGGACTTTAATGAACATCGCGGTTGTCGACGCCGGGGCTAACCTTAAAGCGTTTGTGCGCATGGATGGTGCTTTCCTGGGCAGCGTCGATATTTCCATCAAGAAGGCCAAAACGGCACGTTTCTTTAACATGCCCACCGGAAAACTGGGCGAGTTGTCGCAACCTGGAAAGCCTCTATACAACATCGAGTTCTCAAATGGCGGGCTGATAACCTTTCCCGGCGGCTTGCCGTTGAAAGACAAAGCTGGCAACATCATTGGCGCTATCGGTGTCAGCGGAAGCTCGGTGGAAAATGACCATGAGGTCGCCACGGCCGGTGCCGCGGTGCTGCAGAAGTAACCGGCTGTGGAATCTGTTACGACCCTGGGCACGGTGGAAGCTTTTCTGAAGAAGCACTTGAGGTGGCAGAATCTCGGTTACGCTGTTTTACGCCTGCCAACATCTAATGGCCTGCGGATGTCAAACCTGTTGAACAATGGTTTCAAGTTTGCCTATTTGATACGGCAGGCAGCCCTGTTCTGTTGACCAACGAATTGATCGGTGCCATTTTTAGTTTGACTTACTCATCGGTCCGCCACTGTGTGAAGGCAGTTAACAACAATATGGAGAAAGACTCTGGACTCAGAGAACGTTACGATGCCTTGAGTTCACAAATCAAGGTTTGACACCATCGCTGTGACACCATCGCTGTGCGTGGAAGATGAACGGGGTGAAGTTACAGGAAAGAATCTGGGCTGTAAAGCGCGTGGCTTTTTATGTTTACATCGCTTTCTGCTTCTTCACATTCGTTGGAGGATACCTCACTGCGCCTCTGTTCAGCAGCTTGTTCTTCAATGACTGGCGGTTCTGGCGATATGTAAATCCGGGCACGAAACTTTTTTTCTATGCGTGGAAATGGCTCATCCCTGTTTTACAGGGTGAAAACGGCGGGTTCATGTTTTCTGTACCGTTGACCGCACCGCCGTGGTCGGCACCGGACCCTAAAATTGCCGCCATTCGTCCCCAGTGGGATCACGGTGAATCATGCGGCGATTGCGTTCAGTGTTGCGATAAAATAGGCTGCCCCATTCTCGACCGCAAGGCAGGGAAGTGCCGGGGCTACGAATCGTTCTACTGGCGTTACTTCAATTGCGGCAGGTTTCCCACCCGGCAGTCGGAGATCGATTACTACGGCTGTCCGAAGTGGGAGATGATTGCGGACTGGAAAAATGGACGCAGGCGTGTAAGTGCGTAACGAGATCATGGCAAGCAAAGATTACTCGAAAATGAACATACTCGTGATACTGGCCCACCCGGACAAGCATAGTTTCAACCACGCCATTGCTGCAGCCGCTGTTGAGACGTTGCAAATGAATGCGCATGAAGTCATCTTCCATGATCTATATCGGGAAGAATTCGATCCGATATTGCCGGCCAAAGAGATTCAAAAGGATGTGCCGTTACCGGCTGCCATCAAAAAGCATTGCGACCAGATTGCCTACGCCGACGGCATCATAATCATTCATCCCAACTGGTGGGGGCAGCCGCCTGCCATACTAAAGGGATGGATCGACAGAGTCCTTCGTCCCGCGGTGGCATACGAGTTTCTTGAGAATGACAGCGGGGAGGGTGTGCCAGTGGGGTTACTGAAGGCTAAAAGCGCCATCGTTTTCAATACGTCGAACACGGCAACCGAAAGAGAAAAACGCGTCTTCGGCGATCCTCTTGAGGCCATCTGGAAAAAATGCATTTTCGAGTTGTGCGGTATTGAGGAGTTCAGTCGAAAAGTATTCAATATTATGGTCGTCAGTTCTGATGAGCAAAGAAAATCGTGGCTGCAGGAAGTCAGGCAGCTGGTAGCAGATAAATTTCCAAAAGCAAAATAGCAACACAACCTCTGTGCTCTATTGCTGCGGTTGCGTGTGTTAACCAGTAAAAGGGTGCCATGATCCTAAAAAAGAAAAGAGAAGAAAATAAGATTTCCGCCATGATAATAAAATATGCCGGAAATTTTATCTTGGATGGAGAAGATGAATTTGAGAAACAACAGAGGCTCAATACCGCTGCAAGCGCCTGGAACTTTGCCTGTCTCAGTGAATCGGAAAGGAAAAGGGCAATAAAGAAAACCTTGAAGGAATGCAAAAAGCTGAATCCGGGATACAACAAGAAGAATTTAGCAGATATCAGGAGCGTTTTAAATGATCTGATAGCTAACAAGAACAGGATATATCCAGAAATGAAGGTACACATTTTGGATGCGCAATTAAAAGAAGAAGGTGGCAAGGTCTACGTTACAGTGGCGTCTGTAGATGCAGGCTGAAAATGTGTCAATTTCTGCTGAATAGGGAGAGGCAAGGAAAACTGGGCTATCGATATTCTTCAAGAATGCTTCAATTACTTTTTGACTGAGTGGAGGAAGCGGCGCCAAAACGATGCTGGCATGAATGAGATGGAGCTTTTTTTGCAAAATGAATGCAGCAGGTGGGCCAAATGAGCCGCAAGGCAGCGATCAGAGGTTGTGAGGGGTAAAACCATAATGAAAATCAATAAAATTGATCATATCTGTATCGCCGTAAACAGCCTGGAAGCGGCCCGCAGGGTCTGGGAACCGGTACTGGGAAAATCCGCGCCGGACGACGAGTACGTCGACGAGTCCGAGAAGATCCGGGTCGCGCGCTACTGGCTGGGCGGAGTGGGGTTCGAGCTGATGGAATCGACGTCGCCCGACGGGGAGGTGGCCAAGTTCATCGAAAAAAGAGGCGAGGGCGTCATGGTGGTCAGCCTGAACGTCGACGACACGCGTGCGGCCATGGGCGAGCTGAAGGAGAAGGGCTACCCCCTCATCGGCAGCGCACGGCCTTTCCGGAATTGCGAGTTCGCCTTCGTGCATCCCAAGAAGATGAACGGCGTGCTGTTGGAAATCATCGACTACAAGTGGCGGGAACTGGAAGAGGGCGGCGACCGAAAAGGAGAGGTGACCCATGAAGATAAATCCTGACTTTGCTTCGCCCTGCGGGCTCTACTGCGGGGTGTGCGCGATTTACATCGCGCACCGCGACCACAACCGGAAGCTGAAAGAGCGGCTGGTGGCGCTTTACAAAGGCGGGGTGCCCGGCAAAGGAACGCTGCCCGGCAGCGAAAACTTGACGCCGGACGACATTCGCTGCGGAGGTTGCCTGTCAGACGTCCGCTTTATGCACTGCCAGCAGTGCGAAATCAGGAAGTGTTCGCTTGGGAAGGGCTACGAGGGGTGCCACCAGTGCGATGAATTCCCCTGCCGGCTGATCGAAGATTTTCCCATGGCGGTGGGCAAAAAGGTAATCCTGCGGGCCGTCCCTTTCCGGCGCAAGGTGGGTACCGAAAAATGGATGCAGCATGAAGAGGCGCGTTACCTCTGCCCGCAGTGCGGCAACAGGGTTTTCCGCGGAGCCGTAAGGTGCAACAAATGCAAGGCGGCGCTGGATCTGGATTAGGAGCGAACATAGCGGCAGTATGCTACCCGCGGATGTGCAGCAAGGGTATTGCCGCGGGGGCGCTGCGGCGAGGTGGTCAGGCGGATACAGAGTCCGGATCAGCCGTGCCGTTCTCATTGCCCAGCGGGGTGATGGTGATGTTGAACCAGCCGTAGAGCATCGAGACCATGGGCGAAATCCAGCAGAAGAAATTGAACGGCAGGTAGGCGATGGTGGGCACCCCCAGCGTAACGGACTGGTAGGCGCCGCCCGAGTTCCAGGGGACCAGGTTGGCCGTCACCGTGGCGCTGTCCTCGATGGCGCGGGAGAGGTTCTGCGGGGCCAGGCCCTTGTCGATGTAAGACTGGGCGTACATCTTGCCGGTCATCACAATGGACATGTACTGATCGCACAGGATCATGTTGGCCACGATGCCCGTCAGGATGGTGGACGTGATCAGGGAGCCGGTGGTGCGGGCCCTTTTGAGGATGACACCCACCACCGTCCTGAGCTGGCCGGTTTTTTCCATAATGCCTCCGAACATCATGGCACACACCACCAGCGATATGGTGTAGAGCATGGACTCCAGGCCCCCCTTGGTCAGCAGGTTGTCGATGGCCTCCACGGCTGTCTTGCTGGCATAGCCGCCGTAGGCGGCCGACAGCAGTTCGCCGAAGTCGTTTTTCTGGAAGATGACACCCAGAACGGCGGCGGCCACGATCCCGATGGCGATGCCCGGCAGGGCCGGGATCTTGCGAAAGGCCAGCACCATGATGATGAGCGGCGGCAGCAGCAGTATCGGATTGATGGCGAATTGCGCCTCCAGCCCCTTGAGAATCTGGTTGACGTTTTCGAAGTTCGCCTGTCCGCCGCCGTAGAAGAATCCCAGCACGATCTCTATTACCAGGGTCAGGCCGTAGCTGACGCCGGTGGTGTAACTCATGTGCTTGATGTGGGTGTAGAGATCAGATCCCACCATGGCCGGCGCCATGTTGGTGGTGTCCGACAACGGGGACATCTTGTCGCCGAAGTAGGCGCCCGAAAGCACGGCACCGGCCACCAGCGGCATGGGAAAACCCAGGCCTTCGCCGATGCCGATCAGCGCGATGCCGATGGTGCCCGTGGTGCCCCAGGAGCTTCCCGTGGCCAGCGAAGTGATGGAGCAGATGATCAGGGCGGCCGGCAGGAATATCTTGGCGTTCAGGATCTCCAGACCATAGTAAAGCAGTGTCGGTACGACGCCGCTGAGGATCCAGACACCGATGAGAATGCCGATGATGAGCAGGATCACGATGGCCTGCAGTGAGTTGGCGATGCCGTTGAGCATGCCTTTTTCGATGTCCCGCCAGCTGTAACCGGCCCGCAGGCCGATGATGGCCGCCACCATCACCCCCAGCAGGATGGGGACCTGGGGGTCGGTTTCGTATTTCACGATGGCCAGACTGATGGACGCGATCAGGCCCACGATGGATATGAGCGCCTCCCAGAGGTAGGGATCGCGTATCTCGCGTTTGGCAGCCATGATTTTCTCCTTCATTTTCAGGGGCGCATGCCCTATCATCGGGGCGGGCTGTCAGAAGGCGGCTTGACGGGCAGGCCGTCCTGCGAGGTGACCGACAGCCGGGTCGAAGCGCAGCCTCATCATCGAAGCCGGCGCCGAGGCGTTATTGGTTGACCACATGGAATATTTTACACAATTTGGTTACCTGGGGATCCTGCTGTCATCGTTTCTGGCCGCCACGCTGCTGCCCTTCAGTTCGGAGGCCGTTCTCGGATTTTTGCTGTTCAAGGGCATGGATCCCACGATACTGATCGGCCTGGCGACTGTCGGCAACGTGCTAGGGGCCCTGGTCAATTACACCGCCGGCTTCTGGGGCAGCACACTACTGGCCCGGAGGGTTCTGAAGCTATCGGAAGATGATTTTGTCAAAGCCGAGAAGCGGTTCAAAAAATACGGCCTGCTGAGCCTTTTCTTTGCCTGGGTGCCCGTTGTCGGTGACCCGTTGACACTGGCCGCTGGCGTGCTGCGCGTCAACATACCGATTTTTCTCCTGCTCGTCACGGCGGGCAAGCTGGCCCGATACCTGGTGGTCGGCTATGCCGTGCTGTGGCGATGAGAACCGCCGGACGGGCGGTGGCCTGGGCGATTCTTCCGGACCGTCGTCCTGTCCTCCACCGGCGGGGGGCAACATGTGCTTCATCTCCGAAGTCGGCGTAAACGGCGGCAGGGAGTCATCCCCCCGGATATCACCGCTACTTGTGAACCCACTTGTACCAATCCGTGTTGACAAACCATTTGTCGTATATCTTGTTGTAACGCCCGTCCTTTTTGACTTTCGCCAGAAACTCGTTCAAAAATTTCAGAAAATCCGGGTCGTTCTTGCGGATGGCCCAGGCGATCTGCTCCTTGGTGAAGGGTTTGTCCAGGAAAACGAGTTGGCCCTTGGGGTGCAGCCGGCGGAAAATATCATTGAACGGATAGTCGTAGACGAAGGCGTCGGCCGTGCCTTTGAGCACCCGCATGGCCCCCTCGGTCTCGGTGTCCGCCGGTTCATAGGTGGCTTTGGGAATCAGTTTCCGCACGGCTTCCTCGCCGGTAGTGGCCGGCTTGGATACCACGACGTACTTGGGATCGTTGAGGTCCCTGTAGGAGTGCACCTGGTCCTTGAGCTTGGCATTGAGCAGGATGGTCTGCCCGATGGTCATGAGCGGGTTGGCGAAATCCACCTCTTTCCTGCGTTCCTCGGTGATGGACATGCCGCCGAAAATGACGTCGAAGCGCCCCAGTTTCAGGGCGGGGATGATGGCCGGCCAGCTGGTGTCGAAAAACTCCAGTTTGACCCCCAGGGCCTTGGCCATCTCGATCCCGATGTCCACATCGAAGCCCATCAGGCTGAGCTGACGGCCGCGCTTGCGCAGTCTGCTGTGAAAGACAGCCCTCGACCGCAGGCCGCTGCGCTTGTCGACCATCACGAAGGGCATGTAGCCGGATTCCAGTCCGATGCGCAGTTTGCCGCGCCGCATGATGCCCTCCAGGGTCGAGTCCTTGGACAGTTCCGCATCCGCGGCCCGTGCCGGGGAGATTACCTCCCCCGGCAGAAGGGCGAACAGCATCCCTATGATGATTATTTTAAGAAAGGCTTTCAGCATGTCCCTATCTCCTCTGTTGTATGCGCCGGCATCCGGAAAAAGCGGACTTTTTATGCGGATGCGGCGTCCTGTCCGGCCGCCTCGTCCGTGAGTTCCTCGTCGTCTATCCGGGTGATGGTGATGTTGAACCAGCCATAGAGCGTGGAGACGATGGGAGAGAGCCAGCAGAAGAAGTTGAAGGGCAGATAGGCCAGCGTAGGCACCCCCAGCGTGGTGGCCTGGTAGGCCCCGCCGGAGTTCCACGGAATCAGGTTGCCCGTCACCGTGGCGCTGTCCTCGACGGCCCGCGACAGGTTCTGGGGAGCCAGCCCCATTTTCTTGTAGGCCGCCGACAACAGGTCACCGAAACCGATTTTCTGGAAGAAGACGCCCAGCACGCCGGCACTCAGGATACCCACGGCAATGCCCGGAACGGCCGGTATTTTCCGAAATGCCAGGAAGATGACCAGCGCCGGCGGAATCAGCAGTATGGGGTTGATGGTGAATTGTGCATTGAGCCCCTGCAGGATCTGCTTGACGGTTTCGAAGTTTCCCTCTCCGCCGCCGTAGAAGAAGCCCAGCACGATTTCGATGATCAGGGTCAGGCCGTAGCTGACGCTGGTGGTGAAGGCCATGTGCTTGATGTGGGTGTAGAGGTCGGTACCCACCACGCCGGGGGCCATGTTGGTGGTATCCGACAGCGGCGACATCTTGTCCCCGAAGTAAGAACCCGAAAGCACGGCGCCGGCCACGATGGGAAGGGGAAACCCCAGGCCCTTGCCAACGCCGATCAGCGCGATGCCGATGGTGCCCGTGGTGCCCCAGGAGCTGCCGGTGGCCAGCGAGGTGATGGAGCAGATGATCAGGGTGGCCGGCAGGAATATGCTGGGGTGCAGCAGTTCCAAGCCGTAATACAGCAGGGTGGGGACCACACCGGTCAGGATCCAGACGCCCACTAGCACGCCGATGACCAGCAGGATCACGATGGCCTGCAGGGCATTGGCGATGCCGTTGAGCATACCGGTTTCGATATCTTTCCAGCGGTAGCCAACGCGCATGCCCACCAGCGCCGTCACCAATACGCCCAGCAGGATGGGGACCTGGGGATCGGTTTCGTACTTGACGATGGCCAGGCTGATGAAAACGATCATCGCCGCAATCGATATCATTGCCTCCCACAGGTAGGGGTCCCGTATTTCACGTTTGGCGGCCAAGTCTTTTTCCTTTCTTTTGATGGGGGTTGGCGCAAAATCGTCAGTGCGCGCTGCTCTGGATCAGCATCACGGGTACAGGCGAAAGCTTGGACACTTTCTCGGCCACCGAGCCGAACATCATCTTCACGGCGCTGAGGCCGGTGCCCAGGACGATGAGATCGATGCCCTCGGATTCAACGTAGTCCAGAATTTCCTCATAGTAAGTTCCCGTAACGACGGTTGACTTGACGATGCGGGCTTCCTTCAGGTGGCGCTGCTTGAAGGCCTGGAGTTTCTGTTCCGCCCGCTGCAGGATTTCATTTTCAAAATTGCTGGCGATGCGCTTGATGTCGTAGGGTTCGGCTTCAGAGACGTAGGTGTCCACGAACCAGTCAAAGGGGCGCAGTACATGCAGGAGGTGTACCCTGACGTCCAACTGTCTCGCCAGCGTCACGACGTAGGGTGCCACCCTGGCCGAAAAACCGGACAGCGCGACAGGGTAGAGAATATTTTTGAATTCTTTCATGGGCGCCTCCTTTGGTTAGGGGTGGTTCTGATTTCAAATGTTCAGACATAAACCGACGCACCACTAGGTGGTTTTGACCGATCTGCGCGGGTATTTCAGCAGAGAAGGTTATTTCAAAATTTCAAAATGCAAGGCGCTGTCGGCAGCAGCCGGGTTTCGGAAGCGGCGATCTATAAAACTCGGGTTCCTGTCGGCCAAGCCGGGGGACTGAAGTTTTGGCGGAAATAGCGGCACAGCACCACTTACCCCCCCACAAAAGGAAACTGGAGGGGTGCGGTCAAGCTCCTTTTCAACTACCACATGCCGCTCGGTTTTGCAAATATCATATTGTGTGAGCAGCCAAATGCTGTTATCGATCTGCGGGTGTCAAGGGATCGAGAGAATGGCGGTTGAAAGCAGAAAATCAACAGACCAAGCCCTGAGTGCGGTTATGGAAGGGCTGCAGGAAAAAGCGGCGGGGGAATACAATGTACGAAGCAACGCTGTCGGGAGTGTTGTTCGCGGCCTCGGCTTTCTTGATCTGGGGTTTGAGCCCGGTTTACTGGAAGGCCTTGAGCGCGGTGGGCCCCCTTGAAATCGTGATGCACCGCATTGTATGGTCCTTTGCCTTTCTGATGGTCATCATCTTCCTGCTGCGCCAGTGGCGCGAGCTGGCCAGCGCCCTCACCAACCGGCGGACCCTGCCGGTGCTGGCCACGAGCGCCTTACTGGTGGCCCTCAACTGGCTGATCTACATCTGGGCGGTCAACAACGGTTATCTCCTGCAGGCCAGCCTGGGATACTACATCAATCCGCTGGTCAACGTGGTGCTGGGAATGACGTTCCTGCACGAACGGTTGCGCCGGCCCCAGATTACGGCTGTTCTGCTGGCGGCTGCGGGCGTGATCTACCTCACGGTTCAGTATGGTCAGTTCCCGTGGATTTCCCTGGCACTGGCTTTCAGTTTCGGGCTCTACGGGCTGATTCGCAAAGTAGCGCCGGTCAGCTCGCTGGTAGGGCTCACCGTGGAGACCATGCTCATGTCCGTACCGGCCCTGGCCTATCTGGTTTTCCTGGTCGCCCGCCACAGCGGCTCGATTTTCCGTGGCGACCTTCGGATGGACCTGCTGCTCATGGCCACGGCCCTGATGACGGCCGTGCCCCTGCTGCTGTTTACCGCCGGGGCCCGCCGCATTACCCTCTCCACCCTGGGGCTGATGCAGTACCTGGCGCCCAGCGGTATGTTCCTGCTGGCCGTGCTCTATTACCGGGAACCTTTTACCTCCGCCCAGCTGTGGACCTTTGTCATGATCTGGACGGCCCTGGCCATTTACTCGGCGGACTCGCTGAAAATTTACCGGCGGGAGCATCGGGCGCCGGGGAAGTGAGGGGAGGGCGATGGGCACAGCCGCCAAAAGCGGGTGGGGGTTTTTCTACGTGGTGTTGGCCGCCGTGCTGTGGGCGGTCTCGGGGTCTTCGGCCAAGTACCTGTTCAACAGCGGCCTGACCGCCTTTGAGCTGATCCAGCTGCGCACCACCATTTCCTTTGCGGGCCTCTTTCTGTGGCTGGTGCTGCGGCACCGGGAGCTGCTGCGCATTTCCGCCAGGGACCTTTTCTATTTCCTCCTGCTGGGCACACTGGGGATCTCGGCGGCCCAGTTTTTCTACCTCTTTGCCATCAGCAAGATCAAGGTGGCTGCGGCCATCCTGCTGCACTACACCGGCCCGGTTTTCGTGGCCCTGTACGCGGTGGTTTTCGCCCGCGAAAACTTGCGGCCGGTGACCGTTATTGCGATTATGGGGACCCTCGCGGGGTGCTTCCTGGTGGTGGGGGGCTACAATCTGGAACGGCTCTCTTTAAACTTTCCGGGGATCGTCGGCGGTATGCTGGCGGCCCTGGCCTTCGCCACTTACTCGCTGCTGAGCGAATACGGCATGCGTACCTACAATCCTTGGACCGTGTTGTTTTACGCCATGCTGTTCGCCGCCGCAGCTTGGAACGTGGCCCAGCCGCCCCTGGCGGCCTTTTTGCAGGGGTACACGCCGGTTCAGTGGTGGTGGATTTTTTTCATCGGCATCTTCGGCACCATCCTGCCCTTCGGGTTTTACTTCCAGGGCATCAATCTCATCCGCTCCACCCACGCCAGTATCACCGCCACCCTGGAGCCCATCAGCGCGGGGGTGATCGCCTATCTTTTCCTGGGTGAAGTCCTGAGCCCGCTGCAGATGCTGGGCGGCGCCCTGGTGATCGCGTGCGTGGTCCTGCTGCAGGTCAAATCCGAGGTCGACGAAAAGGCGCCGGCCGTCGTGCGCCGAAAAAGGGCCGTCGGCCGGAACGGACGCCGCAGGTGAATCTCAGGAGGCTTTCTGCATGGCCTGCCGGAAACCCTTCATGGATCCCCCGATGGTGGCATCGGGAACGGCGTAGGACAGGCGAAAGTAGCCCGGTGCGCCGAAGCCGGTCCCGGGGACGGCCAGGATCAGGTGTTCTTTCAGGAGCTGGATGAACTGGACGTCATCGGGGATGGGACTTTGGGGAAACAGGTAGAAGGCGCCCTCGGGTTCGTGAAAGCGGTAGCCGATTTCGGCCAGTCCCCGGCACAGCATGTCCCGGCGGCGCCGGTAGATGGACACGTCCACCGTGACTCCCTGCAGGCGGGCCACGGCCAGTTGCAGCAGGCTGGGGGCGTTTACGCAGATGATGGTGTTGACTACAGCGGCGGCGTCGGCCACCAGATGGGCGTCCTCGGTGGCCGGGTTGACGGCCAAGTAGCCGATGCGTTCCCCGGCCAGGGACAGCTCCTTGGAGTAGGAAGACACGATGATCGAGTGGGCATAGGCCTGAAAGACCGAGGGGACTTCCACTGCGTAGGCGATCTTGCGGTAGGGTTCGTCTGACACCAGGTAGATGCGGCGGCCGAACCTGTGCCCGGCCCGCTCCAGCACCTCTCCCAGGGCGGACAGCTCTTCGGCCGCGTAGACGGCGCCAGTGGGGTTGTTGGGCGAGTTGATCAATACCACCCGCGTCTTTTCGGTAATGGCCTCCGCCACGGCCGCCGTGTCCAGGTGAAAGCGCTCGTCGGTGGGAACGGTCTTTATGACTGCGCCGGCCAGGAAGGCGTAGTGGTCGTAGCCGATGAAATAGGGGGACGGCACCAGGATCTCCTCGCCGGGATTGACCACGGCGTTGAGCACGTCGTTGAGGGCCCCGGCGGCCCCCGCGGTCATGACCACCAGCTCGGGGGGGATGCGCATGCCGTGTTCGCGGCCCAGGTATTCGGCCACCGCCTGGCGCACCTGGGGATAGCCCGCATTGGGGGTGTAGCCGTGGCCTGTGCTTTCATCTGCGATGAGCTCGCCCAGCGTCTTCTTAAACGCAGGCGGAGGCGGAACGTCCGGGTTGCCCAGGGAAAAATCGAAGACATTCTCGGGGCCGTACTGGGACTTGAGACGGGCCCCCTCTTCGAACATCTTCTTGACCATTTCCATTCCGGTGACCATATCGATCATTCTTTCGGCGATTGGCATGGGATCCCAGCTCCTTTCCGCGTCTGCCGACCGGTTTCTCCGGGTTCAGCATCCTGAACCGCGTCGCGGGTCGTGATTGAGGCTTTTCAAGTTGGATGTGGTGTGCTATACGTCGATGCTACCTTACCATGTTTGTTCTGCCCGTGGAATCAAAAAACCAGTGCTCCCTTAAAACCCAGGAGGTGTCCATTGAAACTCGTCAGGTATGTCGGCGTGGCCGTGTTCGCCGCCGTGGTGTTTCTGGCCGGTTGTTCCAGCGCCCCCAAAGGCAAAATCCGCATCGGCCATTTCACCGTGGTTTCCACCCGCAACATCGAATTTGATAAAATCGATGCCGCCAAGATGAAATTCAAGGCACGCGGCGTCGAAGGAAAATTCCTGGTGGAGAAAAAATTCTTCCCCGAGTACGCCACCAACGGTATCAACCAGGCCGTGGAGAATGCCATCAACAAAGCGGCCGGCGACCTGATGATCAACTGCGTCATCTACCGGATCACCGAAGACGACCAGGAGGGCTACCTGGTGGAGGGTGATGTGGTGCAAACCATGCAGGAGGCTTATTGACATGAGTACGCAAACCAAGCACTATGCGCTGCTGGTCTGTGCAGCGGTGTTCCTGATTTTCACGGGCTGCGGCAGCAAAAAAATCAGCAGCATACAGGTCGTCACCAATCCCTCCGGCGCCAGTGTGCTGTTCGACGGCAAATCCTACAGCAATACGCCCACCGTGGTCGACGTTCCCAAGGACGGCATGGATCACTACCTGTTCCTCAAAAAGGAGGGCTGTGAGGAAGCCCGCAAGGTTTTCAGAAACAACCAGTATCCTCCCAGCGTGGTGGTGACTCTCGACTGCGAGGGGGCAGGGGCGGGCGGTGCCGCCGGAACAGGGACGGCTATCAGGGATGAATCCATTTCAGAGGGTTCAGGGGGCGCCGCGGGTGCCGGCGGCGCTGCTGGCGGAGCGATGGGAGACAGCGGCCTCTATCCCGATGTGCGCACCCGTTTCGTCCAGGAAGACGTTTTCTTTGCCTTCGACAGCGCGGCGCTGAATGAAGAGGCCCGGGAAGTCCTGCGTTTCAAGGCCAGCTGGCTTCAGCAGAATCCGGGTGTCAACATTATCATCGAGGGGCACACCGACGAACGCGGCACGGGGGAGTACAACCTGGCCCTGGGTGAGCGGCGCGCGCTGACGGCCCGGGATTTCCTGGTGAACCTGGGTATTTCCCCCGAGCGCGTCCGCACGGTGTCCTACGGCGAGGAACGCCCCGCCGATCCGGGCCACGATGAAGAGGCCTGGGCCCGTAATCGCCGGGCGCATTTTGTCATCGAGGAGTAAAACAGGAAGCGGGGCGGCGGCGGGTGTCATCGTCCCCTGGCAAAAGCTCAGCGCCGAAGCCTTGCGGGGGCTCATCGAGGAGTTCGTCACCCGCGACGGCACCGATACGGGCTATGCTGGAAAATCCCTCGCCGCCGATGTGCGCCGTGTAAAGCGTCAGCTGGAGCGGGGCGCGGCCGTGGTTGTCTATGACGAAGAGTTGCAGACCTGCAACATCGTTTCACGCCGGGACATTGACAAAAGCAGAGATACCTGACGCGGGCGGTGCCCGCAACCCGAAACGATGCAGTCTGAAAATGCGTCCATTACTCACCAAAGAGCGCTCGGAGAAAACCCCCATGAATCTCTGTGGCCTCTGTGATCTCCGTGGTTAAATTTTCTTGTTTTCTAGGGCGGCTTTACTGGAGTAAGGCGCTAATGGCGCCCTCTTGGAAAGCTTTCTTGAAGAGCGCGTTCTTTTCAGCGGGGGGTGTTTTCAAGGAACGGCGATGAAAAGTCAGGAAACGCTACTGCCGGTCGAGCGGCAACAAAAAATACTTGAAATCCTGCGAGAAGAATTTACCGCCCGCAGTTCTTCCCTCAGTGAAATATTCGGTGTGTCCGAAGTGACCATCCGGCGTGATTTCGACGTCCTGGAGCAGGAGGGCCTTGTGGAGAGAATCCACGGTGGCGCTGTTTTCAGACAGGAAAGGGTCTCCGGTAAATTTCACTACAGCAACAGTATCAAGGAGAATCTGCAGGAAAAGCAGGCCATCGCCCGAAGGGCTGCCGCCATGATCGAATCTCACGATGTGGTTTATCTGGGGGAGGGGACCACGGCGGCTTTTGTTGTCCGGTATCTCGAAACGGGGCTTGCCTGTACCATTTTCACCAACAATTTTGGAATTGCTGCCGAAATCAGAGGCGCCAGCGCCGAAGTTATTTTCCTGGGTGGGGCCTATAACCCGGAGACCAATGCCCTCACCGGGCCATTGACCATGGAGATGATTCGCCAGGTCAATGCCACCAAAGTGTTCCTGGGCGCAGACGCCTTGAGCATCAGTGCCGGCATGACAACCCCCAATTTTGAGATTTCGGTTATCGACCGCAGTATGATCAGAAATACCCGTGGCCAGGTGATTGTCATGGCCAACCACACCAAATTCGGTCTGGTGGCGGAGATGTCCATTGTGCCGCTCAAGCAGATCCACACCTTGATCACCAACAGAGAGATCCCAGCCGACTTTCAAAATGAACTCAATATGCTCGGGGTGCAGGTCATCATCGCCTGATTGGCAGTGCCTGCCGTCCTTGCTTTGTCTGCGGGGAAAGGGCCTCTGGGCCGGGTTGCGCGTTTCTGGGAGTGGTTCCTGCCGACCGACCATATGTCTGTTTGTGAATGTTTTTGAATAATATTCAGTAAATCGGACTTCCTTGAAACCGTTTGAAAGATCCTCACTTATGGATATTAAATAATAAATACAGCAAGTAACAATATAGTAAGAACAGATTGGTAAATTGTTTTTGATGTGGCATGTTGAATTTTTATGAATGATTACTTTTGTTGTTGTTAAATAGCCTCTTGACATCCTGATATGAATTTTATTAAATGACTGAAGATTCCTTCAGTCTTTCAATCTCAGTCGGGTTTGACCCCTGTCATTCGGTGCGGAATTGTTCTGGCTCAAACTGCAGGGTAAAAAAGAGTCCATCAAGAAACGCCTCCTCAATGTTATGCCGCTTGAAGTGGTCTGCCGAATCCATTTGCCGGCGGACTGTTTGCACGAAAACAGGAACTAGAGAGGGTGAATTCCTGTTGTAGATTCCCCTGGCGTACATCACATCTAATGAGGGGAAAGATGAGGCCGAAGCGATTGCCTGGAACATCACAGAGAAAGGAGGAGAGAAATGGACAGAAAATGGCACATGCTAGTGGTTTCCATCTTCATAATGGCGGTGTTTACAACCGCTTTGCCGCTAAAAGCGGTATCGGGAGAATCCGCGCAAATTTCCGAAGATGAAAGGGTGTTGCTGAGCCACCTGCCGGACCAGCAGATCGGAAAGAAATATCCCCAGGGAGAGACCATCAACATCGGCTTTTTGGCCGCACTGTCCGGGCCTGACGCCGGATGGGGGCTGCCGGGAGTCACCGGAAACACCATCTGGATCGATGCCGTCAACAAGACCGGCGGTCTCCTGGTGGGCGGCAAGAGATACCCCTTGAAGATGTACAAGTTTGACGATGAGGCCAACGCCTCGAAAGCGCTGCAGGGCGCCAGACAGCTGGTACTGGAGCATGATGTTAAATTCATCAACGCCATCGGCGGTGATCCGGCCAATGCGACAGCCCCTTTCCTCACCAAACACAAGGTGATTTACGCCTCTCTGGTGCCCACCGACATGCATCCGGACAGGCCCTACGTTGTCGCCGGCGGCGATGTGACCCCCCAGTGCAACATGTTCAATGCCCTGATGGCCAAGATGGTGCTGCCTTCCGAAAAAGAACTGGGCAGGCCGTTGAGATATGCCTTGACCACCCAGGACGACATCATGTCCCGCCAGGTGGGTGCCTGGGAGATCGGAGCCGCCATCGCCATGGGATTTGAGATTACCTATGAAAAGTATTTTTCTGTGGATACCACCGACTTCGCCCCCATCGTTACGGCTATAATGGCTACCAAGCCTGATGTTATCAGCCTCTGCGAGGCCTGGCCCGAATACCAGACCCTGCTGTGGGAGCAGTTGTACCTGCAGGGCTTCAAAGGGGTGGTCGTACAGAACTACGCGGATTGGGAAACGAATTTAACCAAGATACCGCCGGAGTACCCTGCGGCCCGCCACGCCATCGACAGTTTTCCCCTGATGGATGATCCCTGGTGGGGAGCCTTCTCCTGGCAGGCCTCCTTCACCCGCCTGTGGAATGCCAAATATGGCCCCGGGGCGCCTGAAGACGTTCACCGGCGTATGACCGGCATAGACTGGGATCACGTTGTGTGGCTGATCCCCTGGTGCATCGGCGCCCAGGTGGCCGGCAAGGAAACACCGGGCAAGTGGCCGTCAAACGATGCGATTCTGGCGGCGCTGAGAAAAATGCCGTCCTTTCCCACCATTCTGGGTCCCGGCCACATGAGCGGTAAAGAGATGTTCGGCATACAGAACATGATCGAGCAGCCGGTTCCCATGAACATGTTCGACCTCCAGGCGAAAGACAAGCGTATCGTCGCCCACCTGAATTTCGAACCCTGGTTTAAAGCCATCAAACCCATCGTGATGAAAGCGGTAAAGGACCGCGGTCAGTACTACACACAGCGCAAGTAAACGGAATGGGGGGGTTGAAAAGCCTCCCCTCTTTTATTCTGCATCTGTAGACCGGAGGTCCATCGATTGTAGGTGCTTGATAGAGACTGAGGTTAAGGTATGACTAGTCAGCTTTTGATACAAACCACGGCCAATGCGATTGCGGCCAGCGGTATGCTGGCGCTGATCGCCGTGGGCCTGACCCTGGCTTTTGGCGTCATGCAGATGGCGAATTTGGCACATGGCCACTTCTTCATGATAGGCGCCTATACCGTCTACGCCCTTTACGCCCTCAGTGGCTGGCCCTTCTGGTGGGCCGTGGCCGCCGCCATAGTGGTGGGGGCCGTCCTCGGCCTCATCGTCGAGCGGACCATATTCCGGCCGCTGCAGGGAGATGTCGTCTCCGGATTTATCGCCACTGCAGGGTTGATGTTTGTTTTCGAGGTGCTGGTAGGGGAAATATGGGGGTGGGGGTTGTCGCGGCCTATTCCGAGCCCGTACATGCACGCTTTCCGGTTCATGGGCGCCGCCGTCGCTTTCCAACGGGTGCTGGTCATACCGTTTGCGGTGATCTCCATCGGCGGGCTCATGTTCTTCATGCGCCGGTTCAGGCTGGGGCGGGCGCTGCGCGCCGTGGCACTGGATCCGGAAGCGGCCGCGCTGCAGGGCATCAATATCAACCGGATGACGGCCCTGGCCCTGTCCATAGCCGGTGCCTATGCCGGTCTGGCCGGGGGGTTGATGTCAACCATCTACGCCGTCACGCCCTCGCTGGGCGGCCACACCATTCTGCCGGCGCTCATCGTGGTGGTGGTCGGCGGTATGGGCAGCATCGGCGGGGCCACCCTGGCCGCCGTAATTTTCGGTTTTGTCATGACGTTCGTCTCCACGCTGGTTGACGGCGTAACCGCCGTGATGGTTTCGGTTACCGTCATGGCGCTCGTACTGGCAATCAGACCAAAAGGATTGATGGGTCGTGTCGTCGCATAACGCAGAAAAATCGAAGCTGTGGGCATGGGCCGCCCTGATAGCGGGGATTGCAGGGCTGTGTGTTTTTCCCTTTTTTGCCAGGGCCTACCTGATTGAAGTCGCCATGATGTATTTCATCTACATCATTCTGGCCCAAAGTTACCGCCTGATCGTTACGATACACGACTGGCAGCTGTATCATGTTGTGTTGTACGGGGTGGGTGCGTATACCAGCGGCATGGTGGCCAAGAATTTCGGTGTTCCGGTATTCCTGGCCATTCCCCTCGGAGGCGCCATGGCAGCCCTTGTGGGGGTGGCCATCACCACGCCGCTGCTCAGAACCAGGGGGTGGGGGTTCTACATCGCCACCTATGGGCTGGCGGAATTGATCCGGTTGAGCTGGCTCAAGTTCAGGAACCCTTTCGGAGGTTCCACGGGGATCATCAACATTCCCTGGCCGCCGGTAATCGCCGGCATCGATTTCAGCGCCGGGGTTCCCTATTACTTCTTCAGCCTCGCGGTGATGCTCATCGTGCTCTTCATGTTGTACCGCATAGACACATCGCGGATAGGCGACACGTTCAAAGCCATTTCCATGGACCCGGACCTGGCCGCTTCCACGGGGATCAACATATCGCGTCACCGCCTGCTGGCCTGTGCCATCGGCGGGTTCTTTGCCGGCATCGCAGGCGGCCTGCTGGTTCACCGCCTGGGGGCGGTGGATCCCAAGCAGTTCGACCTCGTGACGATGCTCTACCTCCTGATCTGGATCGTGGTGGGCGGCACCAATACTTTCTGGGGCCCCCTCATAGGGGTGGCGGTAATGAACACCCTCTTCGAAGTGTCGCGTCCACTGATAGAGATACGGCCGGCCTTTTTCGGCCTGGCCATGATCCTCACGCTGATATTCATGCCCGGCGGTATCGAGGGTGTGATCTCGAAGGTCATGAATCGGTGGCAGAGACGGTCGGAAATACCGATCGCCGAAACATGATGGGGTCCTTCTCCATGGCCCGGTCGTCAGGAAATCATTTACGGGGAGAGAGCGCTTGTGTCCATACTCGAAGTTAAGGCAGTGAGCAAGCATTTCGGCGGACTTGCTGCACTGGATAATATCAGCATCAACGTCCAGAAGGGTGAGATAAGGGGAATCATCGGCCCTAATGGCGCCGGCAAGACCACCCTCTTCAATGTGATCTGCGGGGTCTACCGCCCCTCGTCGGGACAGATATTTTACGAGGAGGGCAAACGCATCGACGGTCTGGCCACCAGCAGGATAGCCGAAATGGGGATCGTGCGTACCTTTCAGCGCAGCGCCCTCTATCTCGATTTCACCGTCCTGAAAAACGTCGTCGTCGCCCGTCATCTGCACGCCAGGGGGAACATCTTCAACGTGCTGTTCGGTGCTTCCCATAAATTGGAAGCCGAAAATACTCAAAAGGCGCTGGAAATCATAGAGTTCATAGGACTGGGGCATCTTAAAGACGAACTGGCGGCCAACCTGCCCCACGGCCATCAGAGAAGGCTGGGTGTGGCCATCGCACTGGCCTGTGAACCCCGGGTGCTGCTGCTGGATGAACCCCTGACCGGCATGACCCCCACGGAAAAAGCAGGCATGATAGACCTCATCAGAAAAGTGCACCAGCAGGGCATCACCATTCTCATGGTGGAACACGACATGAAGTCCGTCATGGAACTGTGCGGCTTTATCAGCGTGCTTGATTTCGGAACGTTGCTCGTAGAGGGCCCCCCGGCCGAAATCCAGAACAATCAGGCGGTCATAGATGCCTACCTGGGGGCTGAAAATATCATATCTCCATGAGGTGACAAAATCGTAAAAAGTCAGTTTCGAGCGAACTTCAAGAATTTTCCGAAAAAGAGCTGTGAAGGGTTGCGCGTTAAGAATCCCGGGCTGTCTGAGGAGCTTGCGACGAGCTCTTGGATTTAGCGAAACCCTGAACAGTTCCCGAAAAGTCTTGCGGAAGCGAGAAATTCTGGCTTCTTGCGAAATCATCATGAGGTGAAAGCGTTGCTGCTCGAAGTCAAAGACATCACGGTCCATTATTTCAAGGTGCCCGCCATAAGAAATATTTCGATTCAAGTCGAAGAGGGGGAAATCGTCACCCTTGTGGGGTCCAACGGGGCCGGCAAGACGACTACCCTGCGCGCCATCAGCGGTCTGGAGCACCCCACCACGGGCGAAATCCGCTTCAGCGGTCAGCGAATAGACCAGTTGCCGCCGTATAAAATCAACGCCCTGGGCATTGCCATGGTGCCTGAGGGAAGGCGGGTCTTTACGCAGATGACGGTGCTGGAAAACCTGCTGACCGGCGCCTTCCTGCGTAAAGACAAAGAGGGCATCCAGAAAGACCTCGAGGAAGTGGTTTTCAGGCATTTTCCGCGCCTCAAGGAGAGAACCAAACAGGCCGCCGGTACATTGAGCGGTGGTGAACAGCAGATGCTGGCCATGGGCCGCGCACTCATGTCCGCCCCCAAACTGCTCCTTCTGGATGAACCCTCTCTGGGCTTGTCGCCCATCATGTGTGGTGAGATTGCCAAAATCATCCAGAACATCTATGCCGAGGGCAAAACGGTGGTTCTGGTCGAGCAAAACGCCCGGCTGGCCCTGGCGCTGGCTCATCATGCCTATGTCATCGAAACCGGGAATATCGTTCTTTCCGGCAAGGCCGAGCAGTTGCGCGAAAACGATGACGTCAAAAAGGCGTATCTGGGCGGCTGAAAAGGCCGTCCTAAATCAGTAAGCAGGACCCGGCCCGGCAGCTGTCCGGGTCTTTGTGTTTACAGGAGTGAACATGGATGCACATGCCCGCGACAGAGTGGTGAATCTCGACTTCTGGTCGTCACCTGTTGAGCCGCGGCCCCTGGGTGGCGGCATCACCAATACGAACTTTCTCGTCGACGACCAGGGGCAGCGTTTTGTGGTGCGGGTGGGTGACGACATCCCCATACACGGCATCATGCGGTTCAATGAAATCGCCGCCGCCGCCGCCGCGCACGCTGCCGGCATCTCGCCGGAAGTCGTGTACAGCGGCGATGGGGTCTTTGTCATGCGGTTCATCGAGGGCAAAACCCTCACGGAAGAGGAGGTGCGCCGGCAGTCCAATCTTGAACGTATCCTGTCGTTGATCAAGACCTGCCACCACGAAATACCGCGCCATTTTCAGGGGCCGGCGCTTGTCTTCTGGCCCTTTCACGTGATCCGGAACTATATTCACACGGCCAGGCGCGGCAACAGCCGGATGAAGGATTGGCTGCCGGACTTTCTGGATATCAGTGAAGAATTGGAAAAAGCCGTTGGAGACATCAAACTGGTGTTCGGGCACAACGATCTTCTGGCGGCCAATTTCATAGATGACGGCAGACGCATGTGGCTCATAGACTGGGACTATGCCGGCTACAATGCCGCTCTTTTCGATCTGGCCAATCTGGCTACCAATAATGAACTGACCCCTGAACAGGAAGAGTGGCTTCTGGAAAGCTACCATGAGCAACCGGTAACAGACAGGTTGCGCCGCCGCTTTGCGGCCATGAAATGCGCCTCCCTCTTGCGCGAAACCCTGTGGAGCATCGTTCAGGAGATTCACTCGGATCTGGATTTCGATTACGTGGGCTACACCGCTAAAAACCTGGCCCGTTTTCAGAGAGCCCATGAAACGTTCGGGCAGATGTGACCGGTTCTCAGCCGGGCAGGTAGGAGAGGATGAACTCGCGCACCGCTTTTTTGCCGCGGATGACGCCGAAGTGCCCTTCGCACAGGACGTCCGCCTTGAGGCCGGCCATGAACTTCAGGGAGCGCGCGTAATCTTCACGGTTGGATAGGAAGGACGCGTCCAGCGGGCCGTGCACATCCTGGCCGAACAGCACCCGCAGCGAATCCATATCGGTGACATACACCACCGACCCGGGGGAATGCCCGGGGCAGTGGTGGGCCGTAAGCTCGCCATCCCCGATCTGAAACGATTCTTCGACCCCGGCCATCCGGTGGTCGATCGACAGCGGGTTCATACGGGCGCCGTACCAGGTGGCGGCCGTCACGCGGCTGTCACCGTCTTCTAAAAAAGCGGCATCCAGCCGGTGGGCCACGATACGACAGCCATACTCTTTTCTCACAGCCTCGGCCCCACCGGTGTGGTCGTAATGGCAGTGGGTCAAGAAGAGGTAGGCAATCTCCACCCCCTCGGGAAGTGCTTCGGCGACATTGGCCACCAGCCGGTCATGGGCGTGGCCGCAGCCGGCGTCGATGAGGGCCGCCTGTGGCCCGAAGCGGATCAGGTAAATGGCGGCGTCTTCGCCGGAGGTGTAGCCGGCGCCGCCCACCTGCCAGAGATTTTCCACTATTTTCATGATTCACCGAAGGGGTGAGGGGGGAATCCGTTTTATTTTCCGTCCGCGAAATCCACGAAAACCACGAAACGGACGAGACAGACAAAACGACGAACCGGGGAACGGACATCGCCCACCTCGGTTATGTGCAGCCGGGGCGATGGGTCAGGAATACGCGGGTACGGGCACCCTTTTCGGCCACTTCCGGATGATGTCTATGATGTTTCGGACATAGGCGCATTCACAGCGGGCCGCGCACTTATCCAGTTGGTCCTGGTACAGGCAGTATCCCGGGCATTCGTCGCTTCCCGTGGCGCGCTCACTGAAAATCGGGCCTTCATACAGCCCGTTGAAATGTCGCACCGATAAAGCCAGCGTTGCACCGCACGTGTGATGGAAGAGGAATGTCCCGGCCGTGAGGTCGTCAAAATCCACCTGGTACCCGATGATTTCCACGCCCGGGTCCCCCAGAAAATCGCCACGCACAGGCCACTCGCAGCCACATGCCGAGCATTTTTTGAAAACCGCCATGGTGTACCTGCCCATTTGATACCCTGACAATTTTTTATGTACCATGGAAGTCGGTGCTTTTTCAAGCCCGCTTCCGGTCCGGAATATTCCGTATGGCCGGACGGCGGTGTTGTCCGCCTCAAAAAGCTATCACTCTGAGCATCCCCGCAATCGAAAGTACGATCAATAGAATGAGCACGTGATGCCGGAAGGAGTTCTCGTTGACCTTGACAAATATTCTGCTGCCAACGGCGATGCCCATGAGCAGGGGAAGCACACAAACGGAGGTCATCATCAAGGTTTTGGATGTCGCCAGACCCTGAACTGAGGCCACTGCCAGGCTCATGGCATCGATACCAAAGAAATAGGCAATGATAGATGCACGCGATACCGTTACGCCGGCCGGTGACGACAGGTAGAGCAGAATCACCGGCGGCCCGCCTATTGCGGCGGCACCATTCAAAAGGCCACACGCCACCCCCGTGGAAAGGATTAATGGTCTGCCCGGCATTCGCTGCCAGGCCCAGCCGCGCATGAGCAGAATGGCGGCAACCAGTACCAGCAGGGAGATGGATATGCGCATGGGCTCTGCCGGCACAGTAGCGAGCAGGTATACACCAAAGGGTGTGGCCGCAAGGGATCCGGCCAGCAACCAGCGTAGAGAATACCAGTCTACGTCTTTCCAGACCTGAGGAACCAGTCGTATACTCGCCAGGACCTCGAGAATAAGCACCAGTGGTACGACACTGGATGGCGGGAGCACGAGGGAAATGCTTGTCACGGCAACCATTGCAAAGCCAAAACCGCTGTAGCCCCGGATAATCCCCGCTGCGAAGACCGAAACAACGGTCACAATCAGTGAGGGGAGGTCGAACCCTGATGCATTCAGGAAAATCGCCAGAGAGGTCCCCATGTCAGGTCCTGATGATATGGTAGAGCCCGGGATAGCGGGGATTGACCAGAATACTTTCTGACATGGTGGAAATTCTTTTTCATTCCGCAGGAGGCCGCTCGCCCCCCGGCTTCTTGCCTGCGGACAATCTTTAGCGTACTGTTGGCTACAGCGGTGACAGAGTGAAGAAGCCGTCCCGATGCCAGATCAGCGGCTCCCGGCCCAGGTCCTGGCGGTCGACCACCCGGCCGATGAACAGGCGGTAGCCCTCTATGTCCTGGCGGCTCTCCACCTCGCAGGCCATCCAGGCGGCGGCGCCGCGGGGAATCGGCGCATCCGCCGGCGACGGTTCCACGGTGGCAATGGCGAAGTGTTGGAACTTGTCTGCCTCATCACCCCTGCTGCTGCCCACCTGCACGGCCAGCTTGCGCTGATCTTTGGCGGCGATCACCAGGGTGAAGCGGCCCGAGCGCTCGATGAGCTTTTCGGTCAGGCGGCCGCGGGCCACGCTGATCAATACCAGGGGCTCTTTTTCGGAGACGAACATGGCCGTGGCCGTCATGATATCGCGCTGCCTGCCGTGAGCCGTGCTCACGAACACCACGGTGCAGGGCAGCCAGTAAAAGACGTCGTTGGCGCGGTCCATGGTGGTTTCCCCTTTCTCAGAAACGCCGCCGGCGCGTCGTCAGCAGGCGCTTTTCTGTTTTTGCATGCGGCGGGTTTCCTCGTCGCGTACCTCGCGCCGCAGCAGCTTGCCCACCTTGCTCTTGGGCAGCATGTCGCGAAACTCGATGTAGGAGGGCACCTTGTAGAAGGCCAGGTGCTCCTTGCACCAGCGCAGGAGTTCGGCGCCGCCCACCCCGCGGGCGTCTTCCTTGAGCACCACGATGGCCTTGATGCGCTCGCCCACGCGCTCGTCGGGCACGCCCACCACGCAGGCACCGATCACCGTGGGGTGGTCCTGGAGCACGGCCTCCACCTCCGAGGCCGACACGCGATAGCCCTTGTGCTTGATGATGTCGGCCGAGCGTTCCACGTAGATCAGTTCCCCGTCCTCGTCCCGGGCCACGAAATCGCCCATGCGGCAGTAAGTCTTGCCGTTGATCTGGACGCAGAAGCGCTGCGTCTCCTCGGGTTTGTTCCAGTACTGCTTGAGGGTGTAGGGCGAGCTGACCAGGAGCTCACCGCTTTCGCCCGGCGGCAGGGGCTCCAGGGTGACGGGGTCCACCACCAGACACTCGCGGCTCTCCAGGGGCAGGCCGATGGTGCCCGGCTTGGGCTCCTTGTCGATGCGGCTGTAGCACACGTGGCCCACCTCGGTGGAGCCGTAGACCTGGTAGATGGGGATGCCGAAGCGCTCCTTCCAGCGGTTGTAGACCTCCATGGGCAGCACGTCGCCGCCGCAGAAGCAGTAGGTCAGGCTGCTCAGGTCGTAGCGGTCCAGGCGGTCGTTTTCCAGGATCATGCGGTACAGGGCCGGCACGCCCAGGAACCAGCGCACGCGGTAGCGCTGGACGCTCTCTAAAATGGCGTCCACCTGGGGCACGGGCATCAGCACGGTGGCGTTGCCCTTGTTCAGCCCCACGGCCATGAACAGCCCCAGGGCCATGATGTGGAACAAGGGGTTGACGGCGATGTACACGTCGCCGCCCTCGCGCAGGTAGTCGCCGGCCACGTCGTCGGTGACGTCGTTGACGTAGGAGCTCATGCCGGCGTGGTTGCCGGGCACGCCCTTGGGAAAACCGGTGGTGCCGCCGGTGTAGAGCAGGTAGGAGAGGTCCGCCATGGGGTCGAGGTCCGCCGGCGCCGCCAGGGGCGCGTGGTCGAGCAGGGACCGGAAGGCCAGCACCTCGGGCCCGTGGTCCACCTTGCCGCTGGGAATGCGGTCGAAGAGCACCCCCAGCCAGCGCTTCCAGGCCGGCAGCAGGTCCACCAGGTTGGTGACCACGGTGCGCTTCAGTCCGGTGTCCGCGGCGGTCTCCTTGACGTAGCCGTAGTTGGTGTCCAGGCAGATGATGGTTTCGGCGCCCGAGTCGTTGAGCATGTAGGCGATTTCGTGGGAGGTGTAGATGGGCGAAACCGGCACGATCACGGCGCCGATCTTCTGGATGCCCAGAAAGGCGATCACCCACTGGATGCAGTTGGAGAGGTAGAGCATCACGCGGTCGCCCTTGCCCACGCCCATGTCGGCCAGGGCCGCGCCGAAGCGGTCGCTCAGGTCTTTTAAGCGGGCGTAGGAGAAGCGTTCGCCCAGGTAGATGACGGCGGTGTTTTGCGGGTAGCGCCGGCACATGCGCTCGAAGCGCGTGAAGGTCAGTTCCATCTCTTCGGGCAGCGGGCAGGTGGTCATCACTCCTCCACACCGAAATAGGCCGAACGCACGTCCGGGTTGTCCATCAGTTCCTCGCGGCTGCCCTCCATGACGGCGGCCCCGTTTTCCAGGATGAAGGCGTAGTCCACGATGGGTATCACCGGCCGGGCGTACTGCTCGGTGACGATGATGGAGATGTGCATCTCGTCGCGGATCTGCCGGGTGGCGCGCACCAGTTCGGCCTGCATCAGGGGGCTCAGTCCCAGCAGGGGTTCGTCCAGCAGCAGGATTTTGGGCTGGGCCATGAGAGCCCGTCCGATGGCCAGCATCTGCTGCTCGCCGCCGCTCAGGAACCCGCCGATGCGCTTTTTGAGTTTTTTCAGCGGCGGGAAGACGTCGAAAACGTAGGCCATGGTCTCGCGCGCCTGGGCGGCCGTGGCCAGGTAGGCGCCGATGCGCAGGTTCTCCAGCACGCTGCTCTCCTTGAAGATGCGCCGCCGCTCCGGGCACAGCACAATGCCCAGCCGGGCCCGCCGGCTGGGCTTGAGGCTCGTGATGTCCTGCCCCCGGTAGGTGATGCGGCCCATCACGGTGATGCGCTCGCCGCCGGCCATCTGCTCTTTTCGGCGGATGTCCTCCATGATGCCCGACAGGGTGTACATGAGGGTCGACTTGCCGGCGCTGTTGGCGCCGAAAACACCCACGATCTGGTTTTCTCCGCAGCGGATGGCGATGTTGTTCAGAGCCAGCATGTTTTCGTAGAAGACCATCAGTCCCTCGGCTTCAAGCATGGTCCATGACCTCCTGCACCTCCTTGGACCCGAAGTAGGCCTCCTTGACACGCGCATCGGCCATGACCTCGGCCGGTGTGCCTTCCACAAGCTTTTGCCCGAAGTTGAGCACCATCACGCGGTTGGCCACCTTGAAGAGTTCGCGCAGGCGGTGCTCGATCATGATCAGGGTGATGCCGTCCATCTGCAGCCGTTCGATGAGGGGCACCATGCTGGCGATCTCGCTCATGGACAGCCCCGAAAAGACCTCGTCGCAGATGATGATCTCGGGCTTGAGCGCCAGGCAGCGGGCCAGTTCCAGGCGCTTGAGATACCCGGTGGGCAGGGTGGCGGTGGTCTTGTAAGGCACGTAGGAGTCACGCTCGAAGCCGATCTCCTCCAGGATGTCGATGCCCACCGTGTGCCGGTCGCCCAGCCGGCCGCCGCCGCGCCAACCGCCGGTGCGCCGGGCGCGGGGCGAAAACAGCGGGATCACCAGGTTCTTGTAGGCCGGCAGGCTGTAGTAGGGCCGCATGATCTGAAAGGTGCGCGTCACCCCCAGGTCGGCGATCTTGTGGGCCGGTTTGCCGGTGATGTCGCGCCCCCGGAACAGCACCTTTCCCGAACTCAGCTTGATGAATCCGGTGATGCCGTTGACGATGGTGGTTTTGCCGGATCCGTTGGGGCCGATGATGCCCAGGATCTCGCCCGCGTGCACGTCGAAGCTCACGCTTTCCAGGGCCTTGATGCCCCCGAAGGTTTTGGAGATCTCCTGTACCTGCAGCAAAGGGTTCTCGTTCATACCCGGGTCCACCTTTCGAACTGATGGTATTT
>CAYUAQ010000026.1:0-39137 GCA_964442705.1 uncultured Desulfobacteraceae bacterium | reverse complement strand
GTAAAAGCATCTATTCAACCTGCAGTGACAGCCTCACCCAGGGCCCCTGAATCCAGCGCCCTGCCCGGGGGCGGCCTTTTGCTGAACCTCCGGCAGGGGAAAGCAGACCACTAAGCCACGCAAAGGAGAATCCCTGCAATGCCGTACGAAAACGTAGGTGCAGATATCGGAGATGACCATGTAGCCGTGCTTACCATGAACCGGCCGCAGCAGCTCAACACGTTCAATACCCCTCTGGCTACTGAACTGGATGCGGCCCTGAAGGCCCTGGATGCCGACCCGCGGGTGCGGGTGATCATCCTCAGGGGAGCCGGCAAGGTCTTCTGCGCCGGCATCGATTTGAATGAATTTCCCGGCAAGACGGCACAGGAGTACCGGGAGTGGATCGAATTGATGGAAAAACCGCTGGAAACCATCCCGCAGATGAAGAAACCCGTAATCGCCCAGCTGCACGGCGTGGCCGCTGCCAATGGTGCCGGTATGGTGGCGGCCGCCGACCTGGCCATCGCGGCCCACAACGCCAGGCTGGGGCTGACCGCCATCAACGTGGGGCTGAACTGCATCGGGCCGGTGGTGCCGGTGCGCCGTTCGGTGGGCCGTAAGCGGGCCCTGGAGCTCCTGTTGTTCGGTGAACTGATCGGCGCTGAGAGGGCCCTGGAAATGGGCCTGGTCAACCGGGTGGTTCCCCTCGACGAGCTGGAAGCCGAAACCCGGCGCTGGGCCGTCGAACTGGCCCGCAAGAGTCCCGTGGCCGTCCAGTTGAGCAAAAGAGCGTTTTACGCTGCTGCCGACATGACGTACCATCAGTCCTTTGCCTACATGAATGAAGCCTTTGCACGCCTGTGCACCTGTGAAGATGCTGAAGAAGGCATCAGGGCGTTCAAGGAAAAACGACTTCCGGTCTGGAAAGAGCGCTAGACTGAGTTTTTTAAAAAGGCAAGCGAAGTGTTCAAAAAAGACATCTCGAGAAGATCATTTCTGACGGTTTCCGCCATGGCGGCAGCCTCCATGGCGGTGGACTGGCGGCGCATCGCCTTCTGTGCCGAGCAAATGGGGCCCAAAAACCAATACCCCACAGTGATTATCGGCGCCGGCCTGGGGGGACTGTCCTGCGCCGCCTTTCTGGCACAGCGGGGCATTCCGGTAACCGTGGTGGAACAGAAAAATGTGCCCGGCGGGTACGCCACCGCTTTCGACCGCGGACGGTTTCGTTTTGACGTGTCCCTGCAGGGAACATCCATTAATAACAGCAGCACTGGAAGACTGCTGGAAAGACTCGAGCTGATGGATACCATTGAAACCGTGCCATTGCCGCACCTGGCCAGGATCCGGATGCCGGGGGTGGACATCTCCATTCCCCAGAGAGATCCGGACCGCTGCGTGCAGATACTGAGCCGGCGGTTTCCTGCCGAAGCCGAGGGTATCCGCAAGCTGATCGACTTCATGATTGCCGTTTCCGAAGAGTCCGACCGCATGCACCGCAACAAGGGAAAATTCATACGGGCACTTTTTCCCATACAGTACCGCCACATGTGGGCGGTGCGCAAGAAAAGCGCCGCCGATGTCATGAACGACTTTCTGCAGGACGCGTCCCTGAAAAACGTGCTCGCCGCCCTGTGGGGCTACTTCGGGCTGCCGCCTTCGCAGTTATCCGGTTTTTATTTTGCCAGCGGTGTGGGAGATTACCTCAAAAACGGGTGCTACTACATCAAGCCACGGTCCCAGGCCCTGAGCAACCGTCTGGCCGAAAACATCCAGGCCAACGGTGGACGATTGCTGTACAACCGCAGCGTCAGGAAGATCCTGGTAAAAGACGGCGCCGTGAGCGGGGTCGCGCTTTCAGACGGAAGCGAGGTGCCCGCCCGGGCAGTGGTCAGCAATGTCAGCGCGCTGACCACCTTCAAGCACATGCTGTCCGGAAGGGCGCTGCCCGAAAAATACACCGGCCAGCTGTCAGAGTACCAGCCGAGCATCTCCAGTTTCATCGTCTGGCTGGGACTCAAAAAAGAACTGCGCGGGCGCATAGAGGGCTTCAGTCACCATATTTCCAGTGGATCCGGTCCCGAGGAGGAGTACCGCACCTGCCTGCGCGGAGATGTCGACACCATGGCCTACACCGTCAACTTCTACGACAACCTCTACGAGGGCTATTCGGCTCCCGGAACTTCCACCGTGCAGCTGCTGGCCTATTGCGGCTATGATGCCTGGCGGCCTTTCGAAGGTGGGTATTTCAGGGGAGACAAGAGCGCGTACGAAAAAGAAAAGGAGCGCTGGGCCGCGATCCTCATCGAGCGGGCCGAGAGGGACGTTATCCCGAACCTGTCCGACGCCATCGAACTCAAGGTAGCGTCCACGCCGCTGACCAACTGGCGTTACACGGGCAACACCGATGGCGCCATCTACGGTTTTGCCCAGGATATGAACAACACGTTTATCAACCGCATCGAGAACCGTACCCCCATTGGAGGCCTTTACCTGGCCGGCGCCTGGGGAAGTCCGGGCGGCGGCTACCGCGGTGTGCTCTGGAGCGGGGAAAACACCTTCCGGGACATGATGGAGGATTGGGCCGCAGACAGCGATACCCCCAGGGAGGGGGGCGCCACCGAAGCGGGATGATCCCCGCCCTCAGGGTTCCCGGTAAAGGGCCAGCACCCCCGAACGGGCCAGTTTTTTGATCCCGTAAGGCTCCAGCAGGTGGATCAGGGCATCGATCTTGTCGGCACTTCCGGTCACCTCCAGGATGAGATGACGGGTACCGGTATCTACGACCCGACCCCGAAAAATTTCCGCGATCTGAAGAATCTCCGTACGCTTGCCGGTGGTGCCGGTACGCACGCAGATGAGCGCCATTTCCCGCTTGACGGCTTCATCCCCTGTCATGTCCCGAACCTTGATGACATTGATCAGCCGGCGCACCTGTTTCATGATCTGCTCGACCTGATGGGGGTCACTCTGGGTGGTGATGGTGATCCGCGACATGTCCGGACTGGCGGTGGGGGCACCGCAAATGGATTCGATGTTGTAGCCGCGACCGGCGAACAGGCCGGAAACCCTGGCGGTCACACCGGGTTCGTTTTCCACCAGCATCGTCAGTGTGTGTCTGCCTTCTTTCATGTTGTCTTCCTGAAGCGTTTCAAGTTGAAAGTATATAATCGCGCCAGCCGATTGTGGCCCTTCTCTCCCCGGGGTGTCAACGACCAGTTTCTGCATTCAGGGTTTCCCAGGCCGCTCGCTGCAGCAGGGCGGCGTCTTCGGGCGTCAGGTTTACTTTCGGTTTGCCGCGCAGCACCAGGCTGCCGGGAAGGCCCAGGGGGCTCTTTTTCTGAAGCAGGCCGTAAAAAACGCAGGCCGTCAGATACGCTCCCACGGCGCTGGCGTGCCGGCCGTCGCGGTGATACAGCGGGAAATCGGGTTGCTGCTGCAGCACCCGCTGCCAGGAAAGACCCACCGGCGCCAACAGGGCGCGCAGTTCGTCGGCGATCTCCCCATAAACCCTGGCGATTTCGGCCTGGGTTTCCGGGTGATCCCGCAGTGCCCAGGTCATGTAGAAAACGGTGCGGGCCCCCTGTTCCCGGATCAGCGCGTGGAGTTTGCGCGCGTGGCTGAACAGGCGCTTTTTTTCCTCCAACGGTCCGCCGCTGCGGTCCTGCAGCACCACATGGCTCCATTCGGCGGAGCGGATGCGTGCCCGGGTGGGAAAATTGTTCCAGTGCCACGCCAGGTCTGCGCCTTCGCCGGTAACCTGGTCCGCCAGGATCTTTTCGGCCGTGCCGCCGCCGGCCGAAAGCTTTTCCAGCATCTCGGGCATGTAGTGCAGGTAGGTGTGGCTGTTGCCGACGAAAAGAACCCGGATCATGGCGGTATCCTCTCTGCTTTTACGGTGGTTGCAAATGCCCGCATCGGGGAACCTCACTCCGCCAGGGAAATGAGAAACGCTCCGCAGAAAATAATCAGGGACGCCAAAAGGCGGATGGGCTGGTGTTTTTCTTTCAGGAACCTTCCGCCCATCAGCACGGCGAACACGATACTGAGCTGGCGCAGCCCCACCACGTAGCTGACCTTTTCCATGGTGAAGGCCACCAGGATGAGAACGTAGCCGAATACCCCCAGCAGACCGTTGGCGAGGATGGTCTGCCGGTTGGTTTGCCACACCTGTTGGATCACCCCTTTCGGTTTGACCCACAGGATGTACGGCGTAAAAAACAGCATGCCGATAAACAGGTGCAGGAAGGCAAACGTGATCGGATGAATCCGCTGTACCGCTACCTTGTCGACGATGGAATAGGCCGTCACCGACAACAGGGTGAGAAAGGCATATCGGGTGGAACGCTCCGTGACCACTGAGCGCAGGGGCGCCAGCAGTTCTTCCACGTTGACCGCCCGCATATTAATGATATATATACCGGCGCCCACCAGCAGGACACCGGCGGCACCCGTGGCAGTGACCCGTTCGCCCAGGAAAACGACGGCAAACAGCAGCACCAGAGCCGGCGAGGATCTCATGATGGGATAGACCCGGGAAAGGTCTCCACCTTCATAAGCCCTGGTGTGAAAGAGCCAATAGAGAAAGTGGATGAATCCCGATACGACACAGATAGGTACGATCCCCATTCCGCCCAGGCCCTCCCGCACGAGTATGGTGAGAAAAAGCGGGCTGAAAAAAAGCATGCCGAAGATCGAGTACCACCACAGAAAAACCTGTTTGTCCAGGGATTCTTTGGTGAACAGGTTGCGGGTGGCATGAAAGAGGGCCGAAAGAACCACGAGCAATATGGCTGTGCTGTCCATGAAACCACCGCCTCCTGCAGGTCACCGAAAACCGGCAGGCAGTCTATAACACCGGCTGCCAGAATATCAAACCAGAAATGACGCAGGCACCCTAAAAAAATGCCTGTATCGGTTGGAATTGACAGGACTTGCCGCATTCGAGTATGCTGACCTGCGATAATAAATGGAAGGCTTCGAGCCTATGGAGTCAATCTGCAGTCAACCCGCATACGATACAGGAAAACTACAACGTGAGCCACCCTGCTACCCGCGCGACCATTGACCTGGACAACTTGGTGTTCAACTTCCGCAACATTCGCGACGCCGCGGCGCCGGCCGCTGTTATCGCCGTAATCAAGGCCGATGCATACGGGCACGGCGCCCTGGCCGTGGCCAATCGCCTAGCCGCCGAGGGCGCCGCCATGTTCGCCGTGGCAAGGCTGGACGAAGCTCTGGAACTTCGCGACAGCGGCTTCCTTCGGCCCATCCTGCTGTTCGGCCGCCTGTTTGCCGAAGAGATACCGGTGGCCATCAAAGCCGGGCTGAGAATTTCCGTATTTTCCGGCGAAGATGTGAGATGGATCGACGCTTCAGGCGGTGACGGGCCTGTGCCGGTGCACGTCAAGGTGGACACCGGCATGGGGCGGGTAGGGGTCCTGTGGGAGAAGGCCGGTGAACTGTTCGAACGTCTGAAAATGTCGCGGCGGTGTTTTGTGGAAGGGGTTTATTCCCATTTTTCAACCTCCGACGAAGCCGACAAGGCATATGCCCACCTTCAGTTGGAGCGTTTCAAGGGAGTTCTGGACATGCTGGCGCAGAAGGGGGCACGTCCCGCCATGGTTCACATGGCCAACAGCGGCGCCCTGCTGGACTTGCCTGCCAGCCGATTTGACGCCGTTCGTCCCGGCGTCATTCTTTACGGCCATTACCCCTCCGGGGAAACCTCGCGATCCATCCGGCTGCGGCAGGTGATGACGTTAGAGACGCGCGTGAGCCATGTACGCCGACTGCCCGCGGGATTTCCCGTCAGTTACGGCCGCAGGTACACCACGACAACTGAAACGCGTGTCGCCGTGCTGCCCATCGGGTACGCCGACGGCGTGCGGCGTGCCCTGACAAACCGGGGCAGGGTACTCATTGGCGGGAGGAGATATCCGATGGTGGGCACCATTACCATGGACCAGCTCATGGTGGAGGTGGGCAGCGCCCCCGTTTCTCCCGGCGACCGGGCCGTCTTGTGGGGTGAGGCCGGCGGGCAGAGCATACAGGCCCTGGATGTGGCCGCTTCCATCGACACCATTCCTTACGAGCTGACCTGTGGCGTGACACCGAGAGTCAAACGCGTTTACGTGGGGGGGACCGATGCCGCTTAGTCTGCGCGGAGGAAAGGCCGACAGCCGAACGATGGATACGGCCTGCTTGACGGCCTGTCCCGGTTGCGATCTGCTGCTGGAAGAGGTGCCGGTGCCTCCAGGACACGTGGCCAGATGCCCCCGCTGCGACACCCGGCTGCAGACCTCCCGCAAAAACACCGTCAGCAACACCTTGGCCATGAGCGCTACCGGGCTGCTGCTCTACCTGCCGGCCGTTCTTCTGCCGCTCATGACCCTGGACGCCATCGGTATGAAGGAAAGCGCCAACATCATCGACGGTGTGATCGGGTTCTACCGTGCAGGCTATGGCTTTGTCGCCGCCATTGTCCTGCTGACCAGTGTACTGTTCCCGCTGGCGAAGCTGTCGCTGGTGTTCGGCATCTCCCTGCTGCTCAAGATGGGGCGCTTCCCGCGCACCATGGCGCTGGGGTTTCGGCTTTACTGCCACCTGGACGAATGGGGCATGGTGGAAGTCTACCTCATCGGCATTCTGGTCACCATCATCAAGATCTACCACATGGCGCATGTTACTTACGGCACCGGGTTTTTTTGCTTCATCGGCCTGGCGATGGCCACCATCGGCACTTCCGTGGTGCTGGACGAGCACGTGTTCTGGCGGATCATCGAGCAGAAGGGAAGGGACGCGGTGCAGGGGCGCCGGTCGGCGTGCGGCGGGAAAACGCACCCCCTGGCCGGCCGCACTGCCATGGAGGCCGGCCTGGTACTCTGCCATGACTGCCGCAAACTGGTGCCCCAGGTGGCCACGGCCCCCGGCGAAAGAGCCCTGTGCCCGCGCTGCGGTGCCGAACTGCACCCCCGCAAGCAAAACAGCATTGCCCGCACCTGGGCCCTGGTGGTGACGTCCATGATCCTGTTCGTGCCGGCCAACATGCTGCCCATCATGCGGGTGGAGACTTTCGGTTCGCCCGATGATTCAACCATCATGGACGGCATTATTTATTTCTTCAAGGAGGGATCCTACGGCATCGGTGTGGTTATCCTGACGGCCAGCATCCTGGTGCCGCTGTTCAAGATCCTGGGGATGACGGTGATCCTGCTGAGCATCCGCTACCAGTGGAAAAGCTGGCTGCGCCACAAGACGTGGATGTTTCGCTTCATTGAGTTTATCGGGCGCTGGTCCATGCTGGACATTTACGTCATCGCACTGCTGGCGGTCCTTATCAATTTCGGGATGCTCACCACCATATATCCGGCCCCGGCGGCGACCTACTTTGCCGCCGTGGTGCTGTGCACCATGTTTGCGGCCATCTCTTTCGACTCCCGCATTCTGTGGGACCACTGTGCACGATAAGACGATAAAACTACCCCGATTGCAAAGAGGAATGCAATGACAGCTCCGGTTGTAAAAAAGAAAAAAAGCCTGTCACCCGTGTGGATTCTGCCCATCGTGGCGCTGTGCATCGGCGGCTGGCTGCTTTACAAGGGTATTCAGGATGCCGGCATCCAGATCACCGTTCATTTCAGGGATGCCAGCGGCATTACACCAGGCAAGAGCCTGGTCATGTTCCGGGGGATCCCGGTGGGTGTGGTCAGGGAGCTGCATGTCGACAAGGATCTTATGGGCATCAAAATGATCATCGAGATGAAGAAGGGCACCAAGAAACGACTGGTAAAGGACACCCTCTTCTGGCTGGTGCGGCCGGAAGTCTCCGCCGGGCGCATACGCGGCCTCGACACCCTGCTGTCGGGCAGCTATATCGGTATCCTGCCGGGTAAGTCCACCGAGGCGGCACGCACGTTCCAGGGACTGGACGAACCGCCGCCCATCCCGGAGAATGCACCGGGGTTGCACATCAAGCTCAGAGCCGAAGCACTGCACTCCATTCAAAGGGGCTCGCTGGTTTTTTACAAGAATATCGAAGTCGGGTCCGTGCAGAATTACGCCCTGGAAGAAGGCGGCGGGGTGCTCATCCGCGTCTTCATAAAACCGAAGTACCAGCACCTGGTGAAGAGGGGCAGCCGTTTCTGGAATGTCAGCGGCATAACGCTTTCGGGCAACATCACCGGCCTGAAACTGCACATGGAATCCCTGGCGGCGCTGGCCCGCGGCGGGATCGCCTTCGAGACCCCGGCGCAATTGGCGGATTCGCCGCCGGCTGAAAACGGACAGGTGTTCACCCTCTACCGGGACTACGGGGATGCCGAATACGGCATTCCCATGACCTTGCAGCTGGCCTCGGGGGAGGGCATCGTAGAGGGGGCCACCAAGGTCATGTACCGGGGTCTGGAGGCCGGGGTCGTGACCAAGATCACCATCAACGAGGACGCCGATCGCAGCGTGACGGCCCACATCCTGCTGGATCCCCGGACGAAGATCATCCTCCGGGCCGGAACCCGTTTCTGGGTGGTACGGCCGGAGGTGTCCTTCAGCGGCATTCGCAACATAGATACCATCATCAAGGGGTCCTATATCACTTTCGAACCCGGAGACGGCCCCTTTCAGGATCATTTCGTGGTCCAGGCCGTGCCGCCCCCGCACCAGGTGCAGCGTCCGGGAACCCGCTTCCTGCTGGTTTCAGACGGCTCCACCTCGGTGTCACCCGGTTCGCCGGTCTACTACCGCAAGATCAAGGTGGGCGAGGTGGGGCGCGTAGACTTGGCGGACGACGCCCGGGGCATCCATATCGGCATCTTTATCTACAAGCCTTACGTTCACCTGCTCAGTAAAGAATCGGTTTTCTGGAACACAGGCGGCATCCGCCTGCAGGCAGGATTGGACGGCATCCGTGCGGATGTGGGGACAGTCGAGTCCATCGTGGTCGGCGGCATCGCCTTTGCCACCCCGCCCTCGGGGGAAGAGGAACCGGCCGATGCGGGCAGCCGGTTCACGTTGTACCCGTCGGCCCGTGATGCCGAGGAGGCCATGCCGTGGCTGAAACCGGCCGGCCTAAGGGTTCGGTTGAGAGCCGCCAATATAGGATTCCTGCAGGCCGGTTCGCCCGTTTTTTACAAAAAGATACCCATCGGCGAAGTGAGCGGCTTCAGGCTCGCCGAAAGCAGCCGGGATGTGATCATAGAGTGTTTCATCAAAAAGCCCTATACCCACCTGGTCAGGAACGGCAGCCGCTTCTATGACTTGAGCGGAATACGCGTGGAGGGGGGACTGTCCGGCATCCGCATTCAGGCCGGCTCCCTGAAATCCGTTCTGGCCGGTGGAATCGGGCTGATGGCCGCAGAGGGCGGCAGGCCGGTGGGGCCAAAGGCCATGTTCAAACTTTATGAAAGTTACGAGCAGGCCCTGTACGCAGAAGACGTCCGCATCGACATCCGGTTTTCCGAATCTGCGGGGGTGAAAAAAGGCACGGCTATCCGTTATCGGGGCATGGACATCGGCGCCGTCAGCCGGGTTTCTTTCAGCAAGAACATGCAGGAGATCATCGCCGAGGCCAGGGTCCGGAAGGAAACCGCCGGGCTATTCAGGGATCGGACCCGAATATGGCTGGTCGAGCCCGAGGTCGGCCTCCAGGGTGTCCAAAACCTCAACACCATCATTTCAGGATCATATATCACCATCGCACCCGGGGGGGGAAGTCCGCGCTACAAGTTCGCCGCCCTGGAGCAGCCGCCCGTAGATCAAACAGGACTGGCGCTGATCCTCGAAACACCGCGCCTGGGATCGCTCAAAGCCGGTTCCCCGGTTTATTACCGTCAAATTCAGGTAGGGCGGGTCACCGGCTTTTCCCTCTCTCCCACGGCCCAGCAAGTCTGGGTGAACGTCAGCATCGAAGCGCCTTACCGGAAGCTGGTACGAGAGAACACCCGCTTCTGGAACGTCAGCGGCATCCGGGTGCAGGGCGGCGTGTTCAAGGGCATCGAAGTGTCCACAGAATCGCTGCTGTCCCTGGTGGCCGGCGGTATCGCCATGGCCACGCCGGACAACCCGAAAATGGGCCGTCCGGTGGCCCCCGGCCGGCACTTCAAGCTGCATGACAAGGCGCGCAAGGAATGGCTCGGCTGGCAGCCGGCCATCCCGCTGGGTTCCGGAAAAAGCGGGGCCACGGGGGCCATCAAATCGTGCGAGAAATGAAGTGTGCGTCAGGCGTTTGGACGGCTTCGCGTCACGGTTGGCGGATGTCCATGACAATCGCTTCGGTGACGCGAGCCACCACCATGTCGCCTTTTTTGATCTCTTTGAAATGCTTCGCCCTCTTATCGACCTTCAGGGTGACCGTACCTCCCTGGGGACCTGTCAGGGTTAGCGTGTGCTTATTGTAGTCGACGGCTTCCACCTTGGCCGTGATTTCCAGCACGTTCACCGCTTCGACGCCGGGCTTTTGGCCCCGGGGCGCCACACCCACCGAGATTTCGTCCACGGCTTCGGGTTTTCCTCCCCCCCTGGCGACATACAGCACCACCGACTTGTAGAACTCCACCTCCAGTTTGTCACCCACCTTGACTTGCCCCAGGTTCTTAATGCGCCCGTGCACGTGCAGCGTGGCGACATTGCCATTGGGGCCCTTCAGGGTGATGGTCCGGTTTTTGTAATCCACCGCCTGCACCGTGGCGGTCATCACCGCCAGCTCGGCTTCCACCACGCCGGGTTTCTCAGCCGATGCCGCCTCTGCCGCGTCGATTGGGAGCAAAAGACCTGCCACTACCAAAATTAGCAAAACCGCGACGAGTGATTGCACTTTTTTCATCTTCTACCTCCTCTGAAATTCCTTTTTGAAAAAGTCGGAAACTGTTCTTAACAACTATTTCAAACAGTTCCATGTGTGTCAAGGCAGCAGACAACAATACCGTCACACGTCAGCGGGAAATTTTGCGGAGGACCGGCATTTATCCCTTTTCGTTAGGGTGCGGATGTGGTTTAATGGTTTTGCCCCACCGGTATTTCCGTGCGAGCGAGGGTTGATCGGAGCACTCAGTTTCTTTCAGCACTTGTCCGGTAGAGGGTTCGAGGAGGTCAAAATGAAGGTGATGAGAATGCTAATCGGCGCCATGCTGATCATCGGGCTGGGCCTTGCCGCCGTGGGCTGCAGTGAAAAAATCGGCCAGCCCTATACCGACCGCAGCTGGCAGAAGCCGCCGCCGGGCACGGGCGGTGGCAGGTAAGCGGGTGTCTGGTGTGGCCCAAAAGCAGGGATCATGATCCTGGCCGGTGACATCGGCGGCACCAAAACCGTGCTGGCCCTGTTCGATGGCCGGGCCGGGCAGCCGCAGATGCTGCAAAGCCGGCGGTTTGTGAGCAGCGAATACGATTGCCTGGAAGATGTACTGCACCATTTCCCGGAAATACGCCGGCAACCGGTAGACCGCGTCTGCCTGGGAGTGGCCGGCCCGGTAACGCGCGGCCGTTGCAGAACCACCAACCTGCCGTGGGTCATCGACGCCCGCGAAATCGCCGCATTCCTGGGTGCGCCGTCGGTGGCGCTGATCAACGACATCGAGGCCATTGTTTACGGTGTTGGCCTTCTGGGAAATGACGATTTCAGGGCCATCAGCCGCGGCCATGGTGACGGGGCGGGCAGTGCGGCCGTCATCGCCGCTGGCACGGGGCTGGGTGAGGCCGTGGCCTGCTGGGATGGCACCCGGCATATCCCGGCACCCGGTGAGGGGGGACACGCCGATTTCGCCCCCCGCAACGACCTTGAGATCGAACTGTTGCACCACCTGCTGGGAAAATACCCGCGCGTCAGCTGGGAGCGGGTTCTCTCGGGCCCCGGTCTGTACAACATATACCGCTTTCTGCGCGACACCGGTCGGGGAGGGGAGCCCCGTTGGCTGGCACGGCAACTGGCGCAGGGCGACCCCGCGGTAGCCATATCCAGGTCCGCCTTGAAAGATGAAGACCCCCTGTGCGCGGCCGCGCTGAAGCTGTTCGTCTCTCTGTACGGTGCCGAGGCCGGCAACCTGGCTCTCAAAATAAGCGCCAAGGGGGGTGTTTACATCGGCGGCGGTATCGCCCCCCGCATCGTCGACAGCCTCTGCGATGGCACTTTCATGGAGGCTTTCCGCGACAAGGGTCGCATGCGGCCCCTGATGGAAACGATTCCTGTCAGCGTCATTCTCAATAGAGACTGCGGCCTGCTGGGGGCCGCCCACTGCGCATGGTTGAAAAAAACCGGCGGGCGTCTGGTTCTGGCCGGAGCCGCGCCCTCCCGTCCTTGAACCGCGAGATCAACGGGACCATCATACCCCATTCCCGATAAACGATGAACAAACATCGTGGCTGGAAAGAACCATGACAACGTTTCGCAAAGAAACAGACAGCCTGGGCGAAGTCAAGGTGCCTGCCGACAGGCTGTGGGGCGCGCAGACGCAGCGCTCCCTCGAGCACTTCAGCATCGGCGACGATCTGATGCCGCGGGAAATGATCCCTGCCTATGCCGTTTTGAAGCGGGCCGCGGCGCACGCCAATTTCAAGGGCGGCAGGCTGACCCTTCAGCAGCGGGACCTGATTGTGCGGGTGTGCGATGAAATCCTGGCCGGAAAGCACCCGGACCAGTTCCCCCTTTACGTCTGGATGACCGGCAGCGGCACCCATTTCAACATGAACGTCAACGAGGTGATTTCCAACCGCTGCTGTCAGATTGCCGGTACGCCCATCGGCAGCAAGCAGCCGGTGCATCCCAACGATCACGTGAACCTGGCACAGTCCTCCAACGACACTTTCCCCTCGGCCATGTACATTGCCGCCGGGGTGGGGATAAAACAGCGGTTGCTGCCTGCCGTCACGGCACTGCGGGATGCCATTTCCGACAAATCCGAGCAATGGAAGGGGATCGTGAAG
Organism: uncultured Desulfobacteraceae bacterium; assembly: GCA_964442705.1. GTDB lineage: Bacteria > Desulfobacterota > Desulfobacteria > Desulfobacterales > JALSRD01 > JALSRD01. The sequence goes on along the minus strand of CAYUAQ010000026.1, from coordinate 26,243 downwards.
ATCGGGCGCACCCACCTGCAGGATGCGACACCTTTGACCCTGGGGCAGGAGTGGTCGGGCTACGCCGGCATGCTGGACGACAGCCTCGCGCATATCGCCGACAGCCTTGCCGGCGTCTACCGGCTGGCCCTCGGCGGCACGGCCGTGGGGACGGGACTCAATGCGGGTCCGGGATTTGCCGAAGATGCCTGCGCGGAAATTGCGCGGCTGACGGGGCTGCCCTTCACCAGCGCGCCCAACAAGTTTGCCGTCCAGGGCGCCCATGATGCCCTTGTCATGCTTTCCGGTGCGCTGCGGGCGCTGGCCGTTTCCCTCTATAAGATAGCCAATGACATACGGCTGCTGAGCTGCGGCCCGAGATGCGGGTTCAATGAACTCAAAATACCGGTAAACGAGCCGGGCTCCTCCATCATGCCCGGCAAGGTCAATCCGACGCAGTGTGAAGCCCTGACGATGATTGCGATCCAGGTCATGGCCAACGACGTGGCCACCGGCTTCGGCAACGCCTCCGGCATGCTGGAAATGAACGCCTGCAAACCGCTGATGATTGCCGGCATCATGCAGTCTATCCGTATTCTTGCCGACGGCTGCCGCAATTTCCGGGTTTTTCTGGTGGAGGGAACGCAGCCGAACGTCGGGCAGATCAATCGCTATGTCGAGCGGTCACTCATGCTGGTCACCGCGCTGACGCCGGTGATCGGCTACGACAAAGCCTCGGAGATCGCGCATTACGCCAGCGATCACGACATCACCCTGAAAGAGGCGGCCCTGAAGCTGGGTTATGTCAGCGAGGCGGATTACGACCGGTTGGTCGATCCGCACAAAATGCTGCACCCCTGATGAAGAGCCGCCTCCAAAGCTTCGATTCGTCCGAATCCGATGGATACCTCGGTGTAGACTCGCGTTTATGCACAACGCTTAATCCATGCTGCAGGTTGCCGGCACAGATTCAGGTTTTGATGACTTCCGAAATAGCGGCATCGAGGATATCCAGCGCTTTGTCCATCTGTGCCCGGGTGATGGTCAGGGCCGGGGTCAGGGTGATGATGTTGCCCATGGTGAGCTTGAAGCTGAGGCCGCGGGAAAGGGCGGCGTACATCACGGCCTCGGCCTCGTCGCAGGCGCGCTCGCGGGTGGCGGGATCCTTCACCAGCTCGACCCCCAGCAATAGGCCGATGCCGCGAACATCGCCGATGAGCGCGTGGCGCTGCTGCAGGGCTTTCAGGCGCTCGAGGGCATGGCGGCCCAGCCGGCGGGCGTGGTCGGCCAGGCGGTGTTTCTCGATGTAGTCGATGGTCGCCAGGGCCGCGGCGCAGGCCACCGGGCTCTTCTCGTGGGTGTAGTGGCCCAGGGCCCGATCGGCGGCCACGTCCAGCCCCTCCCGGGCGATGAGCGCGGCCAGGGGGAAGATGCCGCCCCCCAGCCCCTTGCCGATGACCACCATGTCCGGCTGGACGCCGAAATTTTCGAAGGTGAACATACTGCCGGTGCGGCCCAGGGCGTGGGGGATCTCGTCGAAGATCAGCAGCGTGCCGTGGCGGTCGCAGGCCTCCCGGATCAGCTGCCAGTATTCCGGCCGGGGGATATAGGGCGTGCTGCGGATGGGTTCGGCGATGACGGCGGCCACGTCGCCCTCTTTTTCCAGCATGTAGGCCACGTAACGTGCGCAGGTAAGGTCGCAGCCGCCGCGGTCGGCGCAGCCGAACACGCAGCGGTACTCGTCGGGCGGCGGCGCGTGCTCGGTGCCGGGCAGCAGCGGCCCCATGTCCTTGCGGAAAACAGCCTCGCCGCCGATGGAGATGGCGTCCAGCGAGGCGCCGTGGAAGGCGTCCCACATGGAGATGGTCTTGTGCCGGCCGGTGGCCACGCGCGCCAGCTTGAGCGCCATGCCCACGGCGCCGGTGCCGCCGGGGCACAGCAGGATCCTGTTCAGGTCGCCGGGCGCCAGGTCCGCCAGACGGGCCGCCAGCTTGATGGCCGTGCGGTTGGTGTAGCGGCGCGTGCAGAAGGACAGCTCGTCCAGCTGGCGCTTGACGGCATCGATGACCTCGGGGTTGGCAAAGCCCACCTGGTGCACGTTGTTGCCGTGGAAATCCATGTAGCGGCGGCCCTGGAGGTCCTCGATGTAGATGCCGTTGCAGGCGGCCATGGCGTTCAGACAGGGCGTGGAGAGGGACTGTTTGAGGAACCAGCGTTGGTCTTCCGCCAACAGAGCACGCGTGTCTTCGTTCAGGTGTTCCTGCTGCCATTTTTTACGTCCGGGCGAGAGATTGACGTCGCCCTCTGACTTGAGATGATCGTCCATACCGGCAGAGGCCTCCTTTTCATTGACAGAACGGGTTTTACTGTGGCAAAAGGCCGGGGTCGGCCACATGGTTAATAGCTGGAATTTCCAAATGATCCAAAACAATTTCCCAGACGCCGGTAATCGTCTTTAAACCGTTCGCCGCAAGTTGATCAAGAAGAATCTGTACCGGCCTGGCGGCTGTGTTCGCTAATATCTGCAGGGGGAATGGCCTTGGCAAGGCACAGGAGAGAAGATGCGGTTGTAAACGGGGCGGGAGAACAGGGGGATGTCAACACCGGGGCGTTGCGGGAAAAATATTGGCACCGCAACCTGTCGGCCCAAGCCCGTGAAATACACGGCAGGGACCGGCGTTTTTTTCTGCGGCAGAATCTCTCTACCCCGGTGCTCAACGTGCTGTCGCGGGCCCGGGGGATTTACATCCAAGATCTTGAAGGCCGCCGCTACATCGACATGCACGGCAACGGTGTGCACAACGCCGGGTTCAACAACCCGGAGGTGATCCGGGCCGTCAAACGGCAGCTGGACGCGGAACTGACCTTCTGCCCGCGTCGCTACACCAACCTGCCGGCCGTGCGCCTGGCCGAAACCCTTGCCAGGATCACCCCCCGGGGGCTGGAAAAGAGCCTTTTCTGCCCCGGCGGATCCGAGGCCATCGAGATGGCCATCGCCCTGGCGCGGCAGGTGACGGGCCACTACAAGACGATCTCCTATTGGAACAGTTTTCACGGTGCCGGCTTCGCGGCCGCCAGCGTGGGCGGCGAGGCCCTTTTCCGCTCGCTTCCCGGGCCCATGATGCCGGGAAGTCTGCACGTCGAGTTTCCCGACTACTACCGCAATCCCTGGGGCTTTTCCCGGCAGGGTGACGTGGATGCCGAATGCCTTCGGCAGATGGAACTGGTCTTCCGAAAAGAGCCCGGCATTGCCTGCGTGGTGGCCGAGCCCGTGTCGGCCGCCCCGGTGGTGCCGGGCAGCGCCTACTGGCAGGGGGTCAGGGACCTGTGCCGGCACTACGGTGCCCTGCTGATATTCGATGAAATCATCGAGGGCTTCGGACGTACGGGAAAGATGTTTGCCTGCCAGCACAGCGTGACCCCCGACATCCTGGTGCTGGGCAAGTCCCTGGGGGGCGGGCTGCTGCCCCTTGCCGGCATCGTGGCGCGTCCGGAGCACGACGTCTGTCCGCACCTTTCCGTGGGGCACTACACCCACGAGAAAAATGCGCTGTGCGCCGCGGCCGCCCTGGCGGAAATTGAATTCCTCGAAAGACACCGCCTGCCGCAACACGCTGCCAGGCTGGGACAAACCGCGCTGTCGCGCCTGGAAGAGATGAAGGCACGGCACGAACTGGTCGGCAACGTCACCGGCATCGGTCTGCACCTGGGACTGGACCTGGTGAAGGACCCCGGTACCAGAGAACGGGCAGCGGCGGAAGCCGAGATGGTGATGTACCGGTGCATGGAAAAGGGGCTGGCCTTCAAAACCATGGAAGGCAACCGCATCACCCTGCGGCCGGCCCTGGCGATCACGAAACCGGAAATGGACCGGGCCCTGGACATCCTAGACGAGGCCATCGGCGAGGTTGAAGACGGCCTTGGGTATCCCTGAGGAGCAGCTGTGGAACGACACATCAAAGCCGTTCTGTTTGACTTCGGACAGACCCTGGTGGATTCGGCCGAGGGGTTTCGGGCGGCCGAAAAAACAGCCAAAGAAGTTCTTTATAAAGACATTTGCAGGAAAATTGGTCCGGTCCAGCGGGAGGCGTTTGTGTCGCGCTACCGTGAAATTCGAAAAGCGTTTCACGCACGTTCGCAGCTCTCGCGACCGGATATCTGGCGGGCGGTCTATGAGGCTTTCGGGGCGCAAGAAGACGCTTCCGGGCTGAACACTTGGGAACAGGCATACTGGGAAACGGTAAAATCGAAAACAAAACCTTTCCCGGAGACGCGGGAGGTGCTGGCGGCCCTGTCCCAGGCGTATCGGCTGGGCCTGATCACCAACACCCAGGGCCAGAAAAGCAGCGGCACCCACCGCATGGCCCTTTTTCCCAGCCTCGAGCGTTTTTTCGAGGTCATCGTGGTGGCCGGGGAGGGCGGTGTGCCCCCCAAGCCCGATCGCCGGGCTTTTCAGACCGCACTGGATGCCATGAACATCCTGCCGGCGGAGGCCGTTTACGTCGGTGACGACTGGCGCAACGACATCTGCGGCGCGCGTGATGCCGGCCTGAGGCCCGTATGGCTCAAGCACCGCAGTGTGCGCCGCAACTGGCCCGATGGGACCGGCGCGGTCGTGACCATCGGGGACTTGAGGGAGCTGGCGCCCCTGCTGGCACGTTGGTGAGAGAATATCAGGCGGTTATTTGCGGCTTCAAAGCGTGGTTCCAAATGCCCCTTGCCGCGCTCGGAAGCCTGTGGTACATACGGTGCCCAGCAAATGCTGAAGCGGTTTTTCTTCGCGGCAGCCCCTCTGCCTGCGATTTTGTGTGGTTCACCACCAAGACCTCCCAAATATTAAAAGCACAAGGACGGTGACATGATCACAACAGGAAAACGATTACGCAGTCCGTTTATCGGAACCGCCGGGTTGAGGCCGGCAGTGCTCCTGCTGCTGACGGCAGCGGTTATGCTGGCGTTTTCGGCTTGCAGCAAGAAGGAAGAACCGGTCAAAGCGGAAGTCGTGCGCCCGGTGAAAACCATGGTCATCAAGGCCGGTATCGGGCCGGGGGTCCATAAATTCGCCGGCGTGGTGCGCGGCAGCCGGCGTTCGGAGCTGTCTTTCAAGGTGGCCGGGCCGCTGGTGGAACTGCCCGTGGAAGAGGGCCAGCAGGTCAAGAAGGGGCAGCTCATCGCCCGCATCCTGCCGCGGGATTTTGAAAATGCCGTCAAAGAAGCCCAGGCCCGGGCCGTAGAGGCCGAAAACCAGTACAAGCGCTACCGGGAGCTGTACGCCAAGAAACAGGTCTCCAAGGCCGACTTCGACCGCTACCGGGCGGCCCGCGACGTGGCCCGCGCCCAGCTGGAAGATGCCCGCAACGCCCTCAAGGACACCTACCTCAAGGCGCCCTTCGACGGCGTGATCGCCAAACGCTACGTGGAAAACTACCAGAAAGTGCAGGCCAAACAGCCCATCGTCTTTCTGCACGACATCGAACAGATCGAAATTCTGGTGGACGTTCCCGAACTGATCATCGCCGAACTGCGGGAGAACAAGGAAGCCACAAAGGCCTGGGCGGAATTCCAGGCCGCGCCCGGCAAGAAATACCCCCTCAAAACGAAGGAATTTTCCACCAAGGCCGACCCCGCCACCCAGACCTACCAGGTGGTGCTGACCATGGCCCAGCCCAAGGAGGCCAACATTCTGCCGGGAATGACCTGCACCGTGGTGGCGGAGCTGTCCGGAAGCGCCAAGGCCGCCGCCGGCATCAAGATCCCGGCCATTGCCGTTTTGAATGACGCCGACGGAAAGAGTTACGTCTGGGTGCTGGACAAGAAAAACATGACGGTTCACAAGACCGTGGTCAAGGTCGGCCCGCTCACCGGCTCGGAGGACATCGTGGTCACCGAGGGCCTCAAGGGGGGTGAGACCATCGTGACGGCCGGTGTCACCCAGCTGCGGGACGGCATGAAAGTGCGACCCTGGAAAGAGCAGCAGAAGGGATAGACGCTTATGAACATCGCCGAACTGTCCATCAAGAAAAGCGTCATCACCTGGACCATGACCGTGGTGTTTCTGGTCCTGGGCTATTTCTCCTATCAGGCCCTGCCGCGACTGGAGGACCCGGAATTCGCCATCAAGACGGCCGTGGTCATCACGCCCTATCCCGGGGCCTCCCCCGGAGAGGTGGAAAAGGAGGTCACCGAAAAGATCGAAAAGGCCGCCCAGGAGATGGGGCAGCTCAAGCGCGTGGAGTCCTATTCCTGGCGGGGGCTGTCCGTCGTCAAGGTCGAGATCAAGGACAAATATGACAAGAACGCCCTGCCCCAGGTGTGGGACGAGCTGCGGCGCCGGATTGGCGACTACAAGTCCCAGCTCCCGCCGGGCGCCGGACCCGTGACGGTCAACGATGATTTTGGCGACGTCTACGGCGTTTACTACGCGCTCAGCGGCAAGGGGTTCTCCTTTGCCGAACTGAAAAAGGTGGCCGAACTGCTCAAGCGGGAGCTGCTGGTGGCGCAGGATGCCAAGAAGGTGACACTCTTCGGCGTGCAGAACGAAACCATCTATGTGGAGATGTCGCGTTCGCGCATGACGGCCCTGAAGATCACGCGCCAGGAGATTTTCGACGCCCTCAAGGCCAAGAACCTGCCGGCAGACTCCGGGCATATCAAAATGCACCCCCAGTACATCGCCATCAACCCCACCGGCGAGTTCAAGTCTGAGAAAGAGTTCGGCGACCTGTTCATCGCCAGCAAGGGCGGCAAGCTGATCTATTTAAAAGACGTGGCCACCGTGCGGCGCGGCTACCAGGATCCGCCCACGGACATTCTGCGCATGGACGGCCAGCCGGCCATCGGCATCGCCATTTCCACGGTGACGGGCGGCAACGCGGTGACCATGGGCGAGGCCGTCAAGAAGCGCATCGACGAACTGCAGGCGCAGATCCCCATCGGCATGGACCTGAGAATCGTATCCATGCAGTCGGACAGCGTCATCGCGGCCATCAACGGGTTCATCATCAACCTGCTGGAGGCCGTCGCCATTGTTGTCGTGGTGCTGCTGATCTTCATGGGGCTGCGGTCCGGCCTGATCATCGGCTTCATCCTGCTGCTCACCATATCGACCACCTTCGTGGTCATGGAATACTACCAGATCACCCTGGAGCGCATCTCCCTGGGCGCCCTGATCATCGCCCTGGGCATGCTGGTGGACAACGCCATCGTGGTGGTCGACGGCATGAAGATGCGCATGGAAAAGGGCATGGACGGGCTGGAAGCCGCCAGGCAGGTGGTGGGGCAGAACGCCATCCCCCTGCTGGGCGCCACGGCCGTGGCCGTACTGGCCTTTGCCTCCATCGGCGGCATGAACAACAGCACAGGTGAGTTCTGCCGCTCGCTGTACTACGTCATCCTGATATCCCTGTCGCTGAGCTGGGTGACGGCTGTGACCTCGACGCCACTGATCACCCAGAAATTTATCCTGAGCAGGAAAAAAGCGGAACAGGCCAAAGACAAAGACCAGAAACAGAAGGATCCCTATGGTGGAAAGTTCTACCAATTGTACCGCGGCCTGGTGGCCAACGCCATCCGCTTCCGCTGGGTGACCGTCGCCATTGTGGCCGGCCTTTTCGGGGCCGCGCTATACGGTTTCGGGTTCGTTTCCAACCAGTTCTTTCCGTCTTCCACACGCGCCCAGTTCATGGTGGAGTGCCAGTTCCGCGACGGCATCTACATCCGCGACACCGAAAAGGGCGTCGCCGCCATGGAAAAGTATCTCAAGAGCCTGGAGGGCGTCACCGAAACGGCTTCGGCCATCGGTTCCGGGCACCCCCGTTTTCTGCTCACCTATGACGTGCCCATCGACGCCGATGCCCGCTACTGCAGCATTCTGGTGGGCGTAAAAGACTTCAAGGTGATCGAAAAGCTCTACTACAAGGTACAGAACGACCTGGAAACCATGTTTCCGGACGTGACGGTAAACGTCAAGAAATTCAACATCGGCCCCGGCAACGGCGGCAAGATTCAGCTACGCATCAACGGGCCTGACAAGGAGGAACTGCGCAAACTGGCCGACGAGGCCATGGCCATCCTGGCCGCCGATCCCCAGACCAAGGCCCTGCGCACCGAGTGGGGCCAGAAGGTAAAGGTCCTGAAGCCCATCGTGGCCGAAGACCGTTCCCGGCGCCTGGGGGTGTCGCGTCCCATGATCGCCACAGCCGTCAAGTCCAATTTCGAGGGCACCGTTACCGGCCTCTACCGCGAAGACATCAACCTGATCCCCATCGTGGCGCGGGCACCACGGGACGAACGCATGACGGTCGAAAACCTGAATGAAATCAATGTATTCAGCCCCATGGCAGGCAAGGAGATCCCGGTGCTGCAGGTCATCAACGGCCTGGAGACCGCCTGGGAAAACCCGCGGGTGGCCCGCTGGCACCGTCGTTCCATGATCAAGGTCCACGCCGACGCGCGCACCGAGCTTCCCTCCCAGCTGCTGGAACGGGTCAAGCCCAGGATCGAACAGGCCTTGGGGGTGGACTACGCGACCTACCTGGGAAAGATGCCCGACAAAATCGACGCCAACACCATTGCCGTCAAATACGACGACATCATACCGCTGAAGGGCCGGCCGGGCTATTTCATCGCCTGGTCCGGAGAAGCCGAGGACTCGGCCGACTCCACCTCCCAGCTGGCGGCCAGCATTCCCATCTACTTCGGCATGATGATTCTGGTGGTCATCTTCCTGTTCAACGCATTCCGTCAGCCGCTGATCATCTGGCTGACCGTGCCGCTTTCTCTCATCGGAGTGACGGCCGGATTGCTGATTTTCAACCAGCCCTTCGGGTTCATGGCCCTGCTGGGTCTCATGAGCCTGGCCGGCATGCTGATCAAGAACGCCGTGGTGCTCATCGACCAGATCGATCTGGAGATCCGCGAGGGTAAAGCACCGTTCCGCGCTATTATAGATTCCGGGGCTTCACGTCTCAAGCCGGTGGCTCTGGCGGCCCTGACCACCATGATGGGCATGATCCCGCTGTTCACCGACGCCTTCTTCGTCGCCATGGCGGTGACCATCGTTTTCGGTCTGGGGTTTGCCACCCTGCTGACCCTGATCTTCGTACCCACGCTGTATGCGACCTTTTTCAAGGTCAAGTATGAAAAGAACGCCATCTGAATTCTTGGTTAAGACCCGACAAAGCGTTTCAGGAGCGAAATGATGAAAATTAGAGTTATGGGCATAGGGCTCACGGTGGCCTTTCTGATACTGCTTTCAGCCGGCGGCGTGCTCTGTGCCGAGCAGCGCAGAATCGTTCGCATCGCTATCGTCAGCGACGGACCGGTGGCGCGTTTTCCCACTATGGAAGACCTGTTTAAACAGGAGATCAACAACGTGGCCGCCGGAGAATTCGACGTGCGCTTCCCCGCCAGGCGCACCCTGGTGGCCGACGGCACCGCGGCCGGCGTGAAGAAGGACCTCGAACGCCTGCTGGCGGCCGGCGACGTGGACCTGGTGCTGACGCTGGGCACCATCGCATCCAGCGAGGCCTGCAAGCGCCGCAACCTGCCCAAACCAGTGGTGGCGCCCTTCATTCTCGACGCCGGCCTGCAGAAGCTGCCCCGCCAGGCCGGCACCTCGGGTGTGACCAACCTCACCTACATCGATTCCATGCGCAGCATCAATCGGGATGTCATGGCCTTCCGGCAGATCGCGCCGTTCAAATCCCTGGCCATCTTGGTGGATGAACGCGATTACAGTGGCATCCCGGCAGTTCGCAAGATGGGCAATGAAATCGCCAACGAGTTTACCATCGCGGTCAAGACGATCCCGGTGGGAACGTCGGCCGCCGCCGCGATCCAGCGACTGCCAAAGGACACCCAGGCCGTGATGGTCGCGCCCCTGTGGCAGATGACCGCCGCCGAGTTCAAGAAGCTGGTTGCCGGTATCAATGCCCGCAAGCTCCCCAGTTACTCCTACTGGGGACGCGAAGAGGTGGAGCAGGGCATGCTGATGACCATGACGGCGCCGGACAGCCTCGAAAAGACCGCCCGCCGCGTGGCCGTCACGGTGCAGGATATTCTGCTGGGGGAGAAGCCCTCCTCCCTGGAGGTGGCCTACCCGGCGGGAGAGAAAATGGCCATCAACATGGCCACCGCCCGGGCCATCGGGATCTACCCGGGCCTGGCCGTCATGACCGAAGCCGAGCTGATCAACGAAACACCCCAGAACATCCAGCGGCGGTTGACCCTGGAGAAAGCCGTCCGGGAAGCTCTCAAAACCAATCTGGATCTTTCCGCCGCCCATCGCAACGTGGCCGCCGGGGAGCAGCGCGTCAAGGAGGCCAGATCGCCGCTTTTGCCGCAGGTGCATATCGGCACGGAAGGCCGCGTCATTGACAGCGACACGGCCGGGGCCAGCTTCGGGGTCACACCGGAACGGGCCTGGAGCGGACAGGCCCGGGGATCCCAGCTGATCTACTCGGAACGGTCCTGGTCGAACTACACCGTGGAAAAACATTTCCAGACGTCCCGGGTCATGGAGCGCGACACCGTGCGGCTGGACATCATGCAGCAGGCTTCCCAGGCTTACCTTCAGGTGCTGCGGGCCCAGACCATCGAGCGTATCCAGAAGGAGAACCTGAAACTCACCCGCGCCAACCTGGAGCGGGCACGCATACGCCAGAGCACCGGCGTGGCCGGCCCCGACGAGGTCTACCGCTGGGAAAACCAGATCGCCAATAACCGCCAGGCCGTGCTGCGGGCCGAGTCCGGAACCCTGGACGCCATGGAAGCCCTCAACCGCGTCCTCAACCAACCCCTCATGGAGCTCTTCGTGGCCGAAGAAACCAGCCTCAGCGATCCGCTGCTGGTGGTCAGCGACCGGCTTTTCTTCCAGCTCATGAACAACACCCGCGACCTGCGCATTTTCAGCCGTTTCGCCGTGCAGGAGGGCTTGTCCGTCTCTCCGGAACTCAAGCGCATCGATGCCGCCATAGCAGCCCAGAAGCGCATTCTGACGGCCTCCCGACGAGACTTCTGGATGCCCACCTTTTCCGTGGATGCCTTCGTGGACCAGCTTTTCGCCGACGGCGGCGCGGGGCAACGCAGCACCAACCCCCTGGGTCTGGACGACACCTCCTGGAGTGCCGGCGTATATGTCACATTCCCGCTGTTCGAGGGGGGACGCAAATCAGGGGCCCTGGGACGCGCCCGTGAAGAGCTCAAGAAACTGTCCATCGAACGGCAGGCCACGGCCGAGCGCATTCAGCAGCGCATCCTGGCGGCCTTGAACAGAACGCGGGCATCATACCCCAGCATCGGGCTGTCGCGGGATGCCGCCGATGCCGCCCGCCGCAACCTGAAGCTGGTCACCGACTCCTATGTTCAAGGCATCAAGTCCATCATCGAGCTGCTGGACGCCCAGAACCAGGCCCTGGTGTCCGACCAGGCCGCCGCCAACGCGGCCTACGATTTCCTGTCGGACTTGATGAATGTGCAGCGGGCCATGGGGGAGTTCGTCACGTTTCTGCCTGAGGAACAGCGCAGCGAGTGGTATCGCAAGCTGAACGAATACTTCAAGCAGCAGGGGGTTCAGCTGGCCAGGGTGAAGTAGCGCCGTGGCGAAGGCCTCGACGCCGCTTGTTTTCCAAATAAACGGCGGTTTCACATGTTGACAGGATATCTATCCAAGCTGAGGGCCGGTGCCAGACGCAACCGCGCCCTCTTTTTGCTGATCGCCTTCCTGTTTCTGCTGGTGGCCGCGCCCGTGCTGGCACCGGTTTTCGACCTGCGCCTGCTCTTCGACGTGTTCTTGACGCTGATCTTCGCCTCCGCGATTTATGCCGCCAGCGAAAAGCGCTGGCATTACGTCATCAGCACGATTCTTTTCGCGGTGACGGTGTCGGCCATCTGGATCGAATACATTTTCCCCGGCAAAATTTCGTATCTGATATCCCAATCGACGGCGCTCATATTTTTTCTTTTCGCCGGTATACGGGTCATCAGCAGTCTCCTCAAAGCCAAAAAAATCACCGCCAACGCCATTTTCGCCGCCATCGTGGTCTACCTGATCGCAGGCGTGTTGTGGGCCGGCGTCTACAGCATTATGGAGATGCTGCTCCCCGGTTCCCTGAATCTCGGAGATATCGACGTAAGGGACGCCAGCTATCGCCTGGTCTACTTCAGTTTCGTCACCCTCACCACTCTGGGGTATGGCGACATCGCCCCGCTGACGGACATCGCCTCGGCATTTGTCGTCCTGGAGGCCATTTTCGGGCAGATGTACATCACCGTGCTGATCGCGTGGCTGGTGGGAAGGTATATTTCGGAGAACGAAAGACAACTTTCCAGGGACTTGTCACGCCTGGAAGAAGAAGACGGCGGCCATGGATAAACGTCGCGTGACCTGGAAAATGCCGGTTGTGCCGGTCATTTTTCTGCTGATTTCGATGGGGAGCTGGACCGTTCCGGCCGGCGCCGGAGAGGCGCCCGAAGACGAACTGGCCAGAGCCCTGCTGGTGCGGGTGGACCAGCCTTACAGGGGCGATCTGCCCAAGTTGTTGCAACGGGGCACGATCCGGGTCCTCACCACCTACTCCAAGACCAATTTCTTTTTCGTGATGCAGCAACCGGCGGGCTTTGAATATGAACTATTGGCGGGCTATGAGAAATATCTCAACGAATCCCGCAGGAAGGGGGCCCGGCGGGTCCACCTGATCTTCATCCCCACGCCCTTCAGCAGGGTGCTGTCGGATCTGGCCGCCGGCCGGGGGGACATCGCCGCGGCTGGGCTGACCATCACGCCCAAACGCCGCAGGAAAGTCACTTTTACCGACCCCTATCTTTCCGATGTCAGCGAAGTGGTGGTGCTCAACGCAGAGGCAAAGGGGATCAAACGCCTGGAAGATCTGTCCGGGCGTATGATCTATGTGCGCAGGGGATCCAGTTATGTGCAGCACCTGCGGGAGTTGAACCGTAAGCTAAAAAAGCACGGCCGAAAAACCGTTCCGATCAAGGAAGCGCATTCGCACCTGGCCACCGAAGACATACTCGAAATGGTAAACGCCGGGGTGGTCAAGATCAGCGTGGCCGACCACCACATTGCCTCAGCATGGGCAGAAGTGTTACCGAATATCGTGGTTCGCAAAGACCTGGCCATCAACACAGGCGGGAAAATCGCCTGGGCGGTGCGCAGAAACAATCCCAAATTGAAGCAGAGCCTGAATGCCTATATCCGCAAAAACAAAAGCGGCACCATGATCGGCAACATGCTCTTCAAACGCTATTACCGCAATTCAAAATGGATCAAGAACCCGCTGACCAGAAGCGAACGGCGCAAACTGGAACGCTTCATGGCCCTTTTCAAGAAGTACGGCGACAAGTACGGGTTCGATTACCTGGCGCTGGCCGCCCAGGCATACCAGGAATCCGGGCTGGATCAAAAGAAGAAGAGCCCGGCAGGGGCGGTGGGCATCATGCAGATCCGCCCCCAGACGGCAGCCGACAAAGCCGTGGGCATCCGCAACATTCATCAACTGGAGAACAATATCCATGCCGGGGTAAAGTACCTGGCATACCTGCGCAAGACCTATTTCAACGACCCGAGAATCTCGCCGGTGGACAGGGTTTACTTCTCATGGGCGGCTTACAATGCCGGACCCACCAGGATAGCCAAGCTGCGCGGCAAGGCCGCCAGAATGGGCGTCGATCCCAACAAGTGGTTCTACAATGTCGAGAACGTGGCGGCGCGCTTCATCGGACGCGAACCCGTGGACTACGTGGCCAGTATCAACAAGTACTACGTGGCTTACCGGTTGGCCGAGGATCTCAACCTTCAAAAAGAAACCGGAAAGCCCGGTAAAGCTAAAAAACGGCGACTACCCCTGAAAGGGTTGACCGGGCCGACGTCGGCGGGACGGCCAAGGCGGACAAGACATCGCTGAAGGCCTCTACCCGCAAGTCCGCGGCCAAGGCACCTGCCCGCAAACCGAGCGTTCGCCACCACACCGTGCGCAAGGGGGAAACCCTTTACGGGATAGCCCGGTATTACGGACTGACAGTGGAAGAATTACGCAAATTAAACAGGAGTGCCACCGGCGCGGCCATCAAGCCGGGAGACCGGTTGCGGGTGAGCCGCTGAAGTGGGACGTGAAAGGAGAGGGGACTTGAAGAAAACACCACTGGTGCGCTGGCTGGTGACGGCCATCATCCTGGCTGGATGTGCATCGGTCACCGGACCGGCGAAATGGACGGCGCAACCGGCCGCCCAAGGCGTCATGCGACCGGGCTACCAGGTCGAATTCAGGCCCGTAAAGGGAGGGAAACCGTTTTATTCCGCTTTTGCCATCACCATCAGCAATACGGGCACCGACGCCCTCACGGTGGACTGGCAGGCCACCCGTTACCTGCATGACGGAAAATCCAAGGGGCGCTTCATGTTCGCCGGTCTGACAGCCGAAGCTATCCGGCGTGCATTGCCTTCCGATACGGTGGCTCCCGGAGGGCGCCTGGAAAGGGAAATATGGCCCATCGAACTGGTGGCCATGGCGCCCTACCGGGACTACAGCGTCAAGGCCGGCGCCAGCGGCTTTTCGCGGGGGGTGATACCCGCCGGCCAAAACGGCATCCGACTGGTGCTTCACACCGGCGGGAAGACCGCCGTCGAAACCCTCAGCGTGCGCATCAGTGCCGCCAGATAGACCCGGGCGGCGTTTTCCCCGGCGCTCATCCACTTCCACGCCGGGAAGGCTCCTGCATCCCTATGGCACCGGCAGATCCCGGGAGTGGGGGCTTGGCCGATCAGGCTGCGGGCAGCATCCGTTATCCGGTTTTTTTCAGTATCACCTTGCTGTCGTTGAGGTACAGGGCGTAGATTTGGGCCTTGACCACCTTCTGCTCGCCGAAGATATTGGTCAGCAGCAGTCCGTCGCCCTCCGGTTTTACCGTATCGGCAGCTTCCATGATGAGTTCCTCGCCGTCACCATTCATCAGATAAACACTCTGTTCACACATGCACATGTCCTTTCCCATCGCCGGACTGACTGCCGACGGAGATCGTGAATAGGCCCATACCCCCACCGCAAAAACAATAGGCATGCTGCGACGAAAATCAAGGCGCAGCCTGGCGGCACCGCCGCCGCAGCGCCCGGTTGACGGCCAGCCGTTCCAGTGAAAGCCTGATGGCATCGGCACACTGGGAATGGGATTGCAGGTAGCGGCCGAAAAAATCCGTCACTTCACGATGATACGCAAGGCCGGCCACCGGCACAATGGCGGTGACGACCCGTTCGAACAGCAGGGGATGAAAGCTTTCGAAGGCCTCCAGCCGGGACATGAACCAGGGCCAGAGATCCTTCACAGCGGCGGGATTGGCGGCCATGGAGACCACCGGTATGAATTTGTTGCGTGCCGGAACCTTCTCCAGGGTGTATCTCCTGACCGCTACGAGGCAGTCCGAATCCGCAAAGCAGCCCATGGCCGTCAGGATGTTCAGGCGTTCGTGTTCGCTGCCGCTGGTCTCCAGGCGCCGGATGAACCAGTCCAGGGTGCGACGGTCCCCCCGCAGAGCCGCGGCCTGCAGCACGCCTTTCATGATATCCGGCGAAATGCGGCCGCCGGCCGTCATCTGCTCGAAGCATTCGGTCAGCTCACGGCCGGTGTCCGTGGAACCCAGCAGAAGTGCCGGCCACAGGATCTGGTCCCGCAGCAGGGTGGCGCTGTGGGGTTCGTCGGAGAGCGGCACCACCCCGAACCGTTCCAGTGCACCTTCCAGCAGCGGCAGACCCACAGAACGAATCTCTTTCTGGAGGGGGCCTTCTGCCAGCAGGGCGGCCTCGACAAGATTGGCGGCGATGCTGGAAAGAGGCAGGTATGCGGTTTCCGATCGGTACCAGGCCAGGAAGGCAAGGTATTGAGGCAGGGTCCGGTCTCCCCTTTTGACCAGGGCGAAAAAATCGTTTTCAAGGCCCCAGCGATCGTGGCTGTCCAGATCACCGGCGGCCGCCAGGGCGCCCAGCCGCCGGAGGTTGGTGGAGTCCAGATAAGCGGTGCGGTAAAAGCCCGACTGCCCGCTGTTGAGTTTGTAAGCCTGGGTGCCAGGCTCCAGCGCGATCTGGAGGCGTTCACCGTCCAGCAGCAGGGAGCGTTCCCGCCGGCCGCCGGAGGAGTTAAACAGGGCTATCTGCAGCGGAATGGGCCAGGTCTGGCGGGGTGCATCCGGCAGGTAGGTGAAGCGCTGCTGCGTGCAGCGCAGCGTGTCTCCGCGGCGTTGCACCGTCACCAGCGGATACCCGGGCTGCTGGATCCACTGCCGCATCATGGACGCTACCGGCCGGCCGGAGACCGCCTCGAAAGATTCCCACAGGTGATGACTGGCGGTGTTGGCGTAAGCGTGGGATTCCAGGTAGCGGTGCAGCCCCCTGCGGAAATCCCTGTCCCCGATATAGCCCTTCATCTGGTTGAGAATGCTGGCGCCCTTGCTGTAGATGATGGGCGCCGTGGCCGTGTTGATGACCACGTGCTCGCCGCCGGGAATCTCGATGGCCAGGGTTTCGTGCAGGCTGTCACGGGCCATGGCCGGAGCAGTCTGGCCCTGGATGAACTGTTCCCCGATGAGCCAGTCCGGAAAGCAGTGCCGCACCACACCGTAGCCGAAAAGGGTCGCAAAGCTCTCGTTGAGCCACAGGTACTTCCAGTCCGAGGGGGTTACCAGATTGCCGAACCACTGGTGAACGATTTCGTGGGCGGTGACCTCGAAGATGCGCTCCCTGGCGCTGCGGGAGGTGGTCCGGGGATCGTCCAGCAGCAGGTTCTCGCGAAATGTGATGGCCCCCCAGTTCTCCATGGCGCCGAAGGCGAAATCCGGGATGGCCAGCAGATCCATTTTGGGAAGCGGGTAGTCGATACCGAAAAATTTTTCGCAGTAGTCCAAGGCCCGGCGCCCGTATTCCAGAGCGGTGGCGGCGTAGCGGCCGGCACCGGGCATGGTGACCACCCGGATGCGCGGGTCCCGCCGGTCGACGGTGGTTTCGAAGTCGCCGACGGCGAAGAAAACCAGGTAAGTGGACATCCTGGGGGTGCGGCCGAAAAGCACGCGCTTTTTGCCGTCACCCAGCGCCGTGGTTTCCCTCACGTCCATGTTGGAAACCGCCGTCAGGCGGCTGTCGATGACCATGCTGACGTCGAAAGTGGCCTTGTGGCGGGGGTGGTCGAAGCAGGGAAAGGCGCGGCGGGCATCGCTCTCCTGGAACTGGGTGACGGCGATATGGGAGGGCCGGCCGTGGGCAGTGCAGGCGCTGCGGTAGAAACCGGCCATCTTGTCGTTGATTTCCCCCTCGTAATCGATGCGCAGCAGCAGGGAGCCTCCGCAGGGGCGGGGCAGGGTGATGTTGAGGGCTTCACCGCCGGGGTCGCATTCAAAGGCGCAAGCCCGAATGCGGTTGCCGACGACCACATCACATCCGTGGATATCCAGGTCCAGGGCGTTCAGCCTCACGTGGGACACTGGACCATCGCAGCGCATGCGGATGTCGGTGCGGCCCGAGAACCGGAAACGCTCCAGGTCGGGTTCCAGGGTGAGTGTGTAATTTTCGGGAACAGGCAGGTCCATGGCGGCATACCGGATTATGAAGTCAACAGTGATGATCGGGCCTGCGGCAGGATATATAAGGGCTGTGCATTCGTCAAGCACGGCATGGTGGCGTCACCGCTTTTTAAAAAAAGGCCGCCGATGCTGTCCTGGGCCCGTGCCGGCGGTTTTGAGGTCCGTATTGACCGTCAGGGGATAGTGGAGTAGTCTGGCCGCTTTGAAATGCTATCTTCTCACGTTCGGTTGCCGGCGGCCGGCCGCAGGGCGCCAGCGAAAGGAGTGTCTGCAGCGCAGATGAAAAAGCCATCCGCCAGGATGTCATCCGCATCCGGGGAGCCGCCCAGAACAACCTGCGGCATCTCGATCTGGATATTCTCAAAAACCGCATCACCACGGTGACCGGCGTCAGCGGTTCGGGCAAGAGTTCCCTGGCCTTCGAGGTTCTATACGCCGAGGGGCAGCGGCGCTACGTGGAGACCTTTTCGCCCTACACGCGGCAGTTCATGGACCGCATGGACCGGCCGGCAGCCGAGATCATCGAGAACATTCCCCCGGCGGTGGCCATCGGCCGGGGGGACCAGGTGCGCACCTCGCGCTCCACGGTGGGCACCATGATCGAGATCACCGAGCACGTCAAAGTGCTGTTCGCCCGACTGGGTCGGCTGCACTGCCGATCCTGCGGACAGGCGGTTTCGGCCGAAGAACCGGAGGCGGTGTGGCGTCGACTGGCACAGAAGGCGCCGAATGAGCGCGCCGTCATCACCTTTCCGCACCGCATCGCCCCAGGCGGACTTTCCGCCGGCGTGTCGGAGCTGATGCGCCAAGGCTACGACCGCTGTTACCGTGATGAGCATACACTGAGCGTTCAGGAAACCGTGACGCAGTGGCGGGGCGGCCGCCTGGACGTGGTGGTGGACCGGCTGGTGATCGCCCCTGAAAACCGTGAGCGCCTGATCGATTCCCTGGAACAGGCTTACCGCATGGGGGGCGGCCGACTGGATGTCTGGCTGCCGAAAGGGGGCCGCCAACCCTTCAGCCGGCGGCTGGAATGCGCCCGCTGCGGCATCGCCTACAGCCCGCCGCCGACCAGCCTTTTCTCTTTCAACAACCCCCTGGGCGCCTGCTCCACCTGCCGGGGCTTCGGAAGGGTCATCGGCGTCGATCCCCAGCTGGTGGTGCCCGATGAACGCCTGTCCCTTGAAGAGGGGGCCGTCAAACCCTGGGGCCGGGGAGGCAAGGCGCGGCGGGAATACAGCCTGCTGCTGCGGTTCTGCAGGAAACACGGCATCCCCACGGATGTGCCTTTTGCTGCGCTGGCGGACGACCACAGGGCCCTCATATTCAACGGCAGCGGGCGTTTCCCGGGTGTTTACGGCTTTTTCAGACGGCTGGAAAGAAAGACCTACAAAATGCACGTGCGGGTCTTCTTGTCACGTTACCGCAGCTACGAGCGCTGCCCGGACTGCGGCGGTACCCGCTTCCGGCCCGAGGCCCTGCTGTACCGGCTGCAGGACCTCAACATCGCCCAGGTCTACGCCCTGGACGTGGCACAGGCAGCCGCCTTTTTCAAAAATCTGCCCCTGGCGGCGGACGACGAGGCCGGACACCTGGTGCTCGGCGAGGTACGCCAACGACTGCGCTACCTCCAGGACGTGGGCCTGGGGTATCTTACCCTGGACCGCCAATCGCGGACGCTTTCCGGCGGCGAGGTGCAGCGCGTAGCCCTGGCGGCCGCCCTGGGGTCTTCACTGGTGGAAACCCTGTATGTGCTGGACGAACCCAGCATCGGTCTGCACCCCCGGGACACGGAGCGACTGATGGGCATCCTCAGGGGCATCCGCGATTTGGACAACACGGTCGTGGTGGTGGAGCACGACGCCGACATCATGACGGCCGGCGACATGCTGCTGGACCTGGGGCCCGGTGCCGGGGAGAACGGCGGGCGCGTGATGTACTACGGTCCCACGGCGAAGGTTGGCGGATCGCTGACGGCCGAATATCTCACCGGGAAGCGCCGCATCCCACAGCCGGCGAAGTATCGCAAAGCCGGCCACAGCGGCTGGCTGCAAATCAGGGGCTGTGCCGAACACAACCTCAAGGACATCGATGTCGACATTCCTCTGGGCTGCCTGGTGTGCCTGACCGGGGTTTCGGGCTCCGGCAAGTCGACCCTGGCCGAAAACATCCTCTACCGCGGGCTCAAGCGCGCCCTGGGCGGCGCAGAGGGCCGCCCGGGAAAGCACGCCGGCATCCAGGGCGCCGAAAATATCGGCGACGTGGTGCTGGTGGACCAGAAACCCATCGGGCGCACACCGCGCGCCAACGCCCTGACCTACACGCGGGCCCTGGCCGGTGTGCGCCGGCGGCTGGCGGCCACCAAAGCCGCCCGCCGTATGGGGTTCGGGCCCTCCCATTTCTCCTTCAACGTACCCGGCGGTCGGTGTGAAACCTGCAAGGGGGAGGGCTTCGAACGCGTGGAGATGCAGTTTCTGTCCGATGTGCTGGTCTCCTGCCCGGACTGCAACGGGCGTCGTTTCCAGCAGGCGGTACTGGCCGTCACTTACCACGGGCGCAACATCCACCAGATCCTGGAGATGACCATCCGGGAGGCGCTGGCTTTTTTCGCGGAGGCCGATGACATCAAGCGCGCCCTGGCGCCCCTGGAGACCGTGGGACTGGGATACCTGCGCCTGGGCCAGCCCCTGAGCACCCTTTCCGGCGGGGAAGCCCAGCGGTTGAAGCTGTCGCGGCACATCGGCGCCGGGGGCGGCGGACGTCTGTTCATATTCGACGAACCCACCACCGGCCTTCATTTCCACGACATCCGCAGGCTGGTGGCGGTGTTTCAGCAGCTGGTGACGGCCGGCAACAGCGTGCTGGTTATCGAACACCACCTCGACGTGATTAAAAACGCCGACTGGGTCATCGACCTGGGGCCCGAGGGCGGCGAGGCCGGTGGCCGGGTGGTGGCCTGCGGCACGCTGGTGCATCTCTTGGCCAGTGCCGGTTCGCACACGGGAAGATACCTGAAGCGTCATCTGCAGGGACCCGTGGAGCCGCGGCGCAATAGAAGTTCGGTCAAATACCATGCCCCCGGCCCCGCGGCCCCGGAGCACGGGTGCCTGGCCGTACAGGGCGCCCGGGAACACAATCTGAAAAACATCGATCTTTCACTGGATCGCAACCAGATGGTGGTGTTCACCGGTGTCTCCGGTTCGGGGAAATCCACCCTGGCCTTCGACGTTCTCTTTGCCGAGGGGCAGCGCCGGTACCTGGAGACCCTGACGCCCTATGCGCGACAGTTTATCAAGATACTGGAACGGCCGGAGGTGGACCGTGTGAGCGGCATTCCACCCACCGTGGCCATCGAACAGCGCATCAGCCAGGGCGGTCGACGTTCCACGGTGGCTACGCTGACAGAGGTCTATCACTTCCTGCGCCTGCTCTTCAGCAAGGTGGGAGAGCGGCACTGCCCGGGATGCGGCAAACGACTGCAGGCCGTGTCGCGAGACGCCATGGCCGCTTATGTGCGTCGACACTTCGCCCGCCAGAGGGCACTGGTCCTGGCGCCCAAGGTGTACGGACGCAAGGGGCTGCACCGCAAGGTGTTGGCCGATGCGGTGAAAAAGGGCTTTACCGAAGCGCGTATCGACGGCCAAGTGGTGCCCCTGGCACCGGGGATGACCCTGGCGCGCTATCACACGCACACCATCGAAATCGTGGCCGGGCGGCTGCCGGTGCGCGCGGAAGCCGAACTGCGGCGCATCGTGGATACCGCCCTGGCCGAGGGCGGCGGCAGTCTCCTGCTGGCCGGCACCCGCGGCCGGGAGATCTTCCTCTCCCTCAGCGGCGTATGCCCCACCTGCGGCATCGGCCTGACCACGCCGGATCCCCGGCTGTTTTCCTTCAACAGCGCTTACGGGGCCTGTCCTGACTGCCGGGGTCTGGGGACCCTCGAGGTCAAGGAAGATGCGGGACAGGCAGCGCGGGCCTGCCGTCGCTGCGGCGGCAGCCGCCTCAACGCGCAGGCCCTGGCCGTGACCCTGGGCGGATACAGCATCTGGGACATGGTGCAACTGCCGGCCGGCCGGCTCGGGGAAGTCCTCAAAGGGCTGCGTTTTCCGGCGCAGCAGCGTGCGCTGGTCGAACCGGTGCTGGCGGAAATCATGACCCGCCTGGCCATGCTCGATCGACTGGGGCTATCGTACCTGGCACTCTCCAGGAGCGGGGCAACCCTGTCCGGCGGGGAGGCCCAGCGACTGCGGCTGGCAGCCCAGCTGGGTTCCAACCTGAGCGGCGTGTGTTACATCCTGGACGAACCCACCATCGGGCTGCACCCCCGCGACTGCCGGGCCTTGCTGGACGCGCTGACCGAACTGCGGGACAGGGGCAACACCATTCTGGTGGTCGAACACGACGAGCAGACCGTCAACGCGGCCGACACCATCGTGGAGATCGGGCCGGGGGCCGGCAGAAAGGGCGGGCGTGTTGTTTTCAGCGGCAGCCCTGCCCGGGCACGGGCCGGCGGGGCCGGCGCCTCTCTGAAGAAACTGCTGACCGCCTCCCGCCGGCCCATCACCTCCCGGCGGAGGGCCGCCGATCCCAGCGGCTGGCTGGGCATTGAAAAGGCCTGCGCCAATAACCTGAAAAATATAGATGTGTCTCTGCCCCTGGGGAACCTGATCTGCGTCACCGGCGTGTCCGGCTCGGGCAAGTCCAGCCTGCTCAAGGAAACGGTTTGTCGCGAATTGCAGGCCCGCCTGCAGCAGCGCAAACCGCCGGGGAACTGCCACGGCATGACCGGCTGGCGGACGGTGGCCCGCGTGCTGGAAGTCGACCACAGCCCCATCGGCCGAACCCCCCGGTCCATACCGGCTTCCTACATCGATATCCTGGGCGGCATCCGGCGCCTGTTCGCCGGCACACCCGAGGCGCGGGTCAGGGGATACGGAGCCGGCCGTTTTTCCTTCAATCTGCCCGGTGGCCGCTGTGAGAGCTGCAAGGGGCAGGGACGGCCGCGTGTACGCATGAACTTCCTGCCGGATGCCTTCGTGGCCTGTGACGCCTGCGGCGCGCGGCGCTTCAATGCCGAAACGCTGCAGGTGCGTTACAAGGGGAAAGATATCCACGAGGTGTTGCAGATGACCTTCAACGAGGCGCTGGCGTTTTTCGATGCGGTGCCGGCCCTGAAAAAGCCCATTTCCTTTGTCTGCCGTATCGGCCTGGGCTACCTGCAGCTGGGCCAGCCCAGCCCGACGTTGTCCGGCGGAGAAGCCCAGCGCATGAAACTCGCCCGGCAGTTGACGCGTCCGGGACGAGGCCACACCCTCTACATCCTGGACGAGCCCACCACCGGGCTGCACCCGGAAGATGTGGAGCGTCTGCTGGCGGTGCTGCATTCTCTGGTGGATGCCGGCAACACCGTGGCCGTCATCGAACACAACCTGGAAGTGATTCTGGAGGCTGATTACATCCTCGACCTGGGCCCCGGAGGCGGTCAAAGCGGCGGGGGTATTGTGGCCCAGGGGTCTCCTCGGGAAATCATGGAATTCCACAAAGTTTCGCACACGGCGTCCTATTTGCGGAAGTACGTCAACATGTCGGAAAATGATTGATTGGCGGCAAAACGCGGGAAAACAGAGAACAGAACTGGAAGGCTTCCTCCCCGGATGCCCGATGCCGCTCCACCGAAACACCTATGGCGCTCCCTTGGCAATTCATTACCGGGGGGTTGAGAAGATACCAGAAAAATTTAAGGCGGCTCCCTGTGAGCCGCCTCGGAAAAAAGGAGGAGGTAATGAAAAAAGGTTGAACTGGTTAGAAGGTTACTGCAACCGGTGTGCCAGTTTTAAAAAAATTTTAAAAGATAAATAATAACAGGTAGTTGAAAAATAACACCAGAAATAGGCACATCCGGGAGTGTCAATTATTTGACAATAATTGCCAATTGCTGACAAAAATATGACTAAAATTGGCTTGGCCTGTCAGCCGGTAGGGGGGCAGGTGACGATTGCCGATTTACCCGGACGACGATCGTCCGGTCAAAATAAGGTTCGGCGCCCCGGATGCCCGATGCCGCTCCACCGAAACGCCTGTGTCGCTCCTCTGGCAATCCATTACCGGAGGTTTTTGAGAATGTACCCCACGATCTGGGCAAGCACCTATTTTAAGG
Source organism: uncultured Desulfobacteraceae bacterium (assembly GCA_964442705.1). Classification (GTDB taxonomy): domain Bacteria; phylum Desulfobacterota; class Desulfobacteria; order Desulfobacterales; family JALSRD01; genus JALSRD01. The sequence continues at coordinate 2,526 of CAYUAQ010000026.1, read as the reverse complement.
TTTATTTCCCATCGTGTTGGTGGTATGTAGCAGGACGTAAAACTGCAGGGCATCGGCGGGATGCGGGGAAATTCGGTGCTGCAGACGACTGTCAACCCATATCTTAAAAAGGGGGAAAGAATGAGTGATTTGCAGCGTCATGCCAGGGATGGTTTTTTTCGCGTGTGTCTGATCGGCGGGTTGATCTGTGCGCTCCTGCTGGTGGCCGCGTGCGGCGGCCCGAAGCCGCCCCCATATGACGTGACGGCGGCGGGTCAGGGAGCAGCCGGGCAGGAGGGCGGTCAAGCAGCCGGCAGCCAGGGCGGCATCCAGGAGGAGGGTTTGGCCACAGGGGAGGTCAACCAGCTTCAGAAAGAGGGCGCTCCGGAGAGCATGGGAGAAGCTGAAGACCAGGCGCTCAACCAGTTTATCAGCGAGGATGTCTATTTCGATTTTGACAGTGCGCAACTGCTTCCCCAGGCCCAGGAAATTCTCAAGCGCAAGGCGGACTGGCTGCGCAGTCACCCCGGCACCCACGTGATCGTCGAGGGGCACACCGATGAGCGCGGCACCGTCGAATACAACCTGGCCCTGGGCGATCGCCGGGCAGAGGCCGTCAAAGGCTTTCTCGTGGAGCTCGGTATTTCTCCGGATCGGATCACCACCATCAGTTACGGCGAAGAGCGGCCGGCCGACCCCGGCCACGATGAAGCCGCCTGGGCCAAAAACCGACGGGCGCAGTTTGTTCTGGAAAAGTAGAGATGGTCACAAAGCGGGCTTAAACCTGTGATGGTCCGCAGGCGCCGGCACGCCCACTTACCGGTCGAAGGCAAGAGGGCCTGCCGGCCTGTTTTTGGGCCCGAAGACGAAGCGGGGAGTGCAGCATGAAAGGCATTATTCTGGCGGGGGGGTCCGGAACGCGGCTCTACCCCATTACCCGGGTGGTCAGCAAACAACTGCTGCCGGTTTATGATAAACCCATGATCTACTATCCGCTGTCGGTGCTGATGCTGGCGGGGATACGCGAAATCCTGCTGATTTCGACCCCCGAAGATCTGCCCAGTTTCAAAAAGCTGCTGGGCGATGGTTCCCGGTTGGGGCTGCACATGCAATACGCCGAGCAGCCGCGGCCCGAAGGCCTGGCCCAGGCCTTCATCATCGGAAAGGAATTCATCGGCAGGGAGCCGGTCTGTCTGATCCTGGGAGACAATATCTTTTATGGCCACCGGCTTTCGGGCATCCTCAAGGAATCGGTAAAAATGGAAGCCGGCGGGCTGATTTTCGGCTACCTGGTGAAAGATCCGCAGCGCTACGGTGTGGTGGAATTCGACGACCAGGGGCGGGTCGTGGGCATCGAGGAAAAGCCGGAGCATCCCAAGTCTTCCTACGCCGTACCCGGCCTCTACATGTACAGCAGCGACGTGGTTGAGATCGCCGAGGGGCTCAAGCCCTCGCCGCGGGGAGAACTGGAAATCACCGACGTCAACCTGGAGTATCTGCGGCGCGGACAGCTGCGGGTGGAGCTGCTGGGCCGGGGATTCGCGTGGCTGGACACCGGCACCCATGAAGCCCTGCAGCAGGCCGCCAGCTACGTGGAAGCCATACAGGATCGGCAGGGTTTGAAAATCGCCTGCGTGGAGGAAATCGCCTATCGCCTGGGGTATATCGGCGGCCGGCAGGTGCGGGAACTGGCCGCCGATATGCAGAAAAACGACTACGGCCGCTACTTGATGGAGCTCATCGATGGAGACCCTGCAGAAAGGGAAACATTCCCCGCCTGAGAACGACCACACCAGACAGACCGAATTCCGGAGGTTGCATGGATTACAAAGCGACGCTGAACTTACCCAAAACCCGTTTTCCCATGAAAGCCAACCTGGCGCGGCGCGAACCGGAGCAGCTCAGGGCCTGGGAGTCGGAACGAATCTATGACAAGATCAGAGAAGTGTCCCGGGGACGAACACCATTTATCCTGCACGATGGCCCGCCGTACGCCAACGGTCACATTCACATCGGCACGGCGCTTAACAAGATCCTCAAGGATGTTATCGTGCGTTCCCGCCAGATGGCCGGTTTCGACGCCGTTTACGTGCCCGGCTGGGACTGCCACGGGCTGCCCATCGAACACAACGTGGACAAGGAGCTGGGGGAGAAGAAAAAAAATTACTCCCAGGCGGATTTCCGCAAACTGTGCCGCCGCTATGCGGAAAAATTCATCGACATCCAGCGCCAGGAATTCAAACGTCTGGGGGTGATGGGAGAGTGGGAAAATCCGTACCTGACCATGAATTACGAGTACGAGGCGGTGATTGCCCGGGAATGCGGGAAGTTTGCCCTCAACGGCAGCCTCTACCGCAGCCAGAAACCCATTCACTGGTGCTGCAGTTGCCGGACGGCCCTGGCCGAGGCTGAAATCGAATACCAGGAAGAGGCCTCTCCGTCCATTTTCGTCAAGTTCGAAATGGCAGACGATGTCAGCGGACAGATTCCGGAGGCCGCCGGGAAAAAGGTTTACGTGGTCATCTGGACCACCACCCCCTGGACCAT
>CAYUAQ010000025.1:0-39852 GCA_964442705.1 uncultured Desulfobacteraceae bacterium | reverse complement strand
ACACCTGACACCTGACACCTGACACCTGACACCTGACACCTGACACCTGACACCTCAAATTACTCGACAAAAAGGAGAATACCATGGCCAACAAAGAGACTTTTTCCATTCCCAATATTTCCTGTGGACACTGCACCATGTCCATTCAGAATGAACTCGGCGAGTTGCCGGGCGTCTCCAAAGTCGAAGGCAGCGTGGAGGCCAAGACCGTCACCGTGGAGTGGAACGATCCGGCCAGCCGGGAAAAAATACTGACAACCCTGAAGGAAATCAACTATCCGGCTGCAGTGTAAAAACCGGTAGCATCGGAAAATTTTCCCCGAGACCCTGCCACGGAAAACAAGATTTTTCCGGCACAGCAAAAACGGGAGAGGAAACCCGAAAAACGACGGCTCCCCCTCAACGGTCAACGGTAAACCGTGAACTTTCAACTTTTCTGTGGCAGGCCACCTTGACGTCTTCGGAGACGTCCTCCAGATGCGGTCGTTCGTGATGGCAGACGTCGAGCGCGTGGGGGCAGCGCGGATGAAAGGCGCAGCCCCTGGGCGGATCGATGGGGTTGGGAATCTCGCCGGCCACGGGCACCCGTTTTTTCCCGCTCATCTCGATATCCGGAATGGTGTCCAGCAGCAGCCGGGTGTAAGGATGGCGGGGCGCCTCAAACAGGGTGTCGGCCGGGGCGGACTCGCACAGGCGGCCGAGGTACATGACGCCGATGCGGTCGGCCATGTGGCGCACCACCGCCAGATCGTGGGAAATAAACAGGTAGGAAAGCCCCAGGCGCCGCTGCAGATCCTTCATCAGGTTCAGAATCTGGGCCTGTACGGAAACGTCCAGGGCCGAAGTGGGTTCGTCGCAGACGATGAACTGCGGGTCGCTGGCCAGCGCGCGGGCGATGGAGATGCGCTGCCGCTGCCCCCCGGAAAACTCGTGGGGGTACTTCTGGCCGTCTTGGGGAGACAGGCCCACCTGCCGCAGCAGCTGGGCGGTACGGGCCATTATGGCCTGCCGGCCTTCGAGCAGGCCGAAGGCCCGAATGGGTTCGCTGATGATGTTGAACACCCGCCAGCGCGGGTTGAGGCTGGCGTAAGGGTCCTGAAAGATCATGGCCATCTTGCGGCGGATGGCGGCCAGTTCGCTGCGTCGGGTCAAGCCGGCCAGGTCCTGCCCGTCGAATTCGATGGTGCCGGCCGATGGCCGGTACAATCCCACCACCAGGTTGGCCACCGTGCTTTTTCCGCAGCCCGACTCCCCCACCAGGGCGAAAGTATGCCCCCTCTCGATATCGAAATCGATGCCGCTGACGGCCCGGAGTATCTGCCGGGGCTTGCCCTCCAGCAGTCGGTTCAGAAGTGGGCGCGACACATCGAAATAGCGCTTCAGTCCCCTGACGCGCAGCAGAAGGTCGCGGTCGCCGGCTGACGGCGTGGTCCCGGGCGTCATCATGAAGACCCCCCGTAAAGCCAGCAGGCCACCTGTGAGCCCTCCACCGGCACCAGGTTTGGCCGCTGCCGCCGACAGCGTTCGAAGGCCTGCGGACAGCGGGGGTGAAAGGCGCACCCGGTGGGGATTTCCGTCAGCCGCGGCATGCTGCCGTCTATCTGGTTGAGCTTTTCCACCCGCCGACGCAGCGCCGGGATGGACCCCATGAGACCCCGCGCATAGGGGTGCCGGGCGTGTTTGACCACGGCACGCACGCTGCCGATCTCCACGATACGTCCGGCGTACATCACGGCCACACGGTCGGATATTTCGGCGATGACCCCCATGTCGTGGGTGATCAGGATCACGGCCGTGTCGTACTGCTCGCACAACTTCTTGAGCAGGATGATGATCTGCGCCTGGATGGACACGTCCAGGGCCGTGGTGGGCTCGTCGGCGATGACCAGCCGGGGGTTGGCGCACAGTGCCAGGGCGATGACCACCCGCTGGCGCATGCCGCCCGAGAACTGGTGGGGATAGTGGTCGATACGCCTGTCGGCGCCCGGGATGCCCACGTCCGTGAGCAGCTTCACGGCCCGACGGCGGGCCTCTTCGTGATTCAGGGGGGTGTGCGTCTGGATGGTCTCCACCAGCTGCCGGCCCACGGTGTACAGGGGGTTCAGGCTGGTGAGCGGGTCCTGGAAGATCATGCCGATCTGCCGGCCCCGCAGGCGCCGCATCTTTCCGTAGGGCAGGTCGTCGATGCGGCGGCCGTCCAGCAGGATCTGGCCGGCGGCGATGCGGCCGGGCGGTTCCAGCAGGCCGATGATGGCCTGGCCGGTCAGCGATTTTCCGGCTCCGGACTCGCCCACCACGCCGAACACCTCTCCGGGCATGACATCGAAGGAGATGTCGTCCACGGCCACCAGGGTTCCCCGGCGGGTGTTGAATTCGATGCGCAGGTGCGTGACGTGCAGTAACGGTTCGCTCATGGCCGGTCGGCCTTACCTCAGCTTGGGGTTCAGGGCGTCACGCATCCAGTCGCCCAGCAGATTGACGGCCAGCACCAGGATGGCCAGGGCCGCACTGGGGAAGATGGTGATCCACCACTCCCCGGAAAACAGGTAATCGTTGCCGATGCGGATCAGGGTGCCCAGTGACGGTTCGGTGGGCGGCACCCCCACCCCCAGGAAGGACAGCGTGGCCTCGGTGATGATGGCCACGGCCAGGTGGATGGTGGCGATGACCAGCACCGGCCCCATGACGTTGGGCAGGATGTGCCGCACCATGATCTTCACCGGGTGGATGCCGATGACACGGGCCGCCTGGACGTATTCGCGGTTTTTCTCCACCATGGTGGAGCTGCGCACCGTGCGGGCGTACTGCACCCAGCCGGAGATGCCGATGGAGAAGATCAGCACGGTGAGGGCCAGCTCCTCGGCGCGCGCCTCGGGGATCACCGTGCGCAGGATGCCGTCGGTGAGCAGGGCGATGAGAATGGCCGGAAAACTGATCTGGATCTCGGCAATGCGCATGATCACGGCGTCCAACCAGCCGCCCGCATAACCGGATGCGATCCCCAGGGACACCCCCAGCACCATGGAGAAGATGACGCTCAGAAAGCCCACCTCCAGGGAAATACGCGAGCCATACAAAATGGTGGACAGCACGTCGCGCCCCTGGTCGTCGGTGCCCAGCAGGTACTTGGGGTTGCCGTCGGCCATCCAGGACGGCGGGGTGTGGGCATCCAGCAGGTCCAGGCTGGCCATGTCGAAAGGATTCTGGGGGGCGATCCAGGGTGCCAGCACACTGCTCAGGATGATCAGAATCGTGATGGCCGTGGCCGCCATGGTCACCGGTGAGTGCGTAAAGGAATAGAAGATGTCCCCGTCGGCGGCCCGGCGCAGCGCCTCTATCATGCGCCGCCGCAGGGAGACATCAACGGCCGGCAGTGTTTCCGGACTACCCATGGCCGGCTGCCTTGCCGATGTCGACCCGCAGGCGCGGATCGACCACGTAGTAGAGAATGTCCACGATCAGGTTGATGACCACGAAGAAGAAGGCCACCAGGATCAGGTAGGCCGACATGATGGGGATGTCGACGTTGTGAATGGCCTGCAGGAACAGCAGGCCCATGCCCGGCCACTGGAACACCGTTTCGGTGATGATGGCAAAGGCGATGATGGACCCGATCTGCAGCCCGGTGATGGTGATCACCGGCACCAGGGTGTTTTTCAGGGCGTGGCCGAAATTGATGGCCCGGTCGGTCAGCCCCCGGGCCCGGGCGAATTTGATATAATCGGTGCGCAGCACCTCCAGCATTTCCGAGCGGATCAGGCGCATGATGAGGGTCAGCTGAAACATTCCCAGGGTGAAGGCGGGCATGATCAGGGCTTTCAGGCCGCTTATGGTCAGCAGGCCCGTGGTCCAGGCGCCGATGGCCACCACCTCGCCGCGGCCGTAGGAGGGCAGCCATCCCAGGATGACCGCAAAGAAAAAGATCAGCAGAATACCGATGAGAAAGGTGGGCAGCGAGATGCCGATGAGCGAAAAGGTCATGAAAATGCGGCTCAGCAGGCCGCTGCGGTGCAGGCCGGTGTAGACCCCCATGGGGATGCCGATGACCAGCGAAAACAGGGCCGCCACCAGCGAAAGCTCCAGGGTGGCCGGCAGCCGCTCCTTGAACAGTTCGGCCACCGGACGCTTGTGCTGGTAGGAGAGCCCGAACCTGCCCTGCACGGCGTTGCCCACGAAACGGGCGAACTGCACCAGGGGGGGGTCGTTGAGGCCCAGTTCCTGGCGCAGCTGTTCGCGCTCTTCGAAGGAGGTCTCAATGCCCACCATCTGGTGGACGGGGTCCCCCACGTAGTTGAACATCAGGAAAGCCACCATGGCCACCACCAGCATGACGAACACCGACTGGGCCAGGCGGCGTATGATAAAAGCCAGCATGGATGGAAAATAAAAAGCCGTTTCTCCCGCGGCTGGGCGGAAGAAACGGCGAGTGAGATTATTTCATGTTGACGAAATAAAGCATGAAGACGTTGTCGGCCCGCTGGACCAGGTCGACGCTGTCCTTCTTGCCCCAGGCCAGGGACTGCTGGTGCAGCGGGATGTATCCCACGTCCTTGTGCAGCAGTTCGTAGGCTTCCTTGATCATCTTGTTGCGCTTGTCGATGTCGGTTTCACTGAGGATCTTGTCCGTCAGGGCATCGATCTTGGGGTTGGAGTATCCGCCCAGGTTGAACTTGCCCCGGCCGCTCTTTTCCCGCGTGTTGATCAGGTTGTAGAGCACGTTCCAGCTGTCGAAGCTCGACGGTGTCCAGCCCAGCAGGTAGAACTCGGTATCATAGGCCAGCACTTTCTTGAAGTACTGGGCCTTGGGCTGGGCCTTGAGGTTGACCTTGATGCCCACCTTGGCCAGCATGGACACCACGGCCTGGGCGATCTGCTCGTCGTTGACGTAGCGGTTGTTGGGCGAGTCCATGCACATGGTGAACCCGTCGGCATAACCGGCTTCGGCCAGGAGCTTCTTGGCGGCGGCCGGGTCATGGGGGTAGCGTTTGAAGTCCTTGGCGTAGGACGCAAACAGCTTGGGCGAAATCATGAGGGCCGACGGCTCGGACAGGCCGCGCATGATCTTTTTCTGGATGGCCTTGATGTCGATGGCCTGGTAGATGGCCTTTCTCACGCGTACGTCCTTGAGCGGGTTTTTGCCCTTGATGTTGGAGCAGGGCAATTCGTCGTAGGTCTGGTTCATGCCCAGGAAGATGGTGCGCAGTTCGGGGCCCACCAGCACCGACGTGCCGGCGTGGCTGTCGATGCGCTTGATGTCCTGCACGGGCACGGGGTACATCATGTCCACCTCGCCCGAGAGCAGGGCCGCCACGCGGGTGGCGTCTGAGGAAATGGGGGTGAATATCACCTCTGTCAGGTTGTGCCGGGGTTCGTCCCACCAGCCGGCGAAAGGTTTCAGGACGGTCTTGACGTCCTTCTGGCGCGCGGTCACGACGAACGCCCCTGTGCCGTTCTCGTGCCGGGTGGCGTAATTTTCCTTGCCGGACTTTACATTGGCCGACTCGGTGGCGCCGTTTTTCTCGCACCACTCCTTGTCCATGATGAACCAGCTGGCCCACTCCGAGATCAGGATGGGGTTGGGCGCCTTGGTGATCACGTCCACGGTGTAGTCGTCGATCTTCTTCATTTCCTTGACGGTGGAAACCCGCGTCTTGAAGTCCGATCCCTCGGACATGGCGCGCTTGTAAGAGAAGATGACATCATCGGCCGTGAAAGGGTTGCCGTTGTGGAACTTGACGTTCCTGCGCAGGTAAAAGCGCCAGCGGGTGGGCTCTTTTATCTCCCATTTTTCCGCCAGGGCGGGTTCTATCTCCAGGTTCGGCCCCCGGCGCACGAGTCCTTCGTAGACGTTGCCCAGAAAACCGATCAGAAAGGTTTCATTGAGGGAATGCGGGTCCAGGGACATGAGGTCGCCCTGAAAGGCCCATTTTAGGGTTTTGGCCTGTGCCGGGGACGACAGGGGCGTGAGGCACAGGGCCGTCATGGCCACGACAAGGGTCACACCTAACAGAATTTTGCGCATTTTTACCTCCATACTGAGAAATGGTTGTTGACGGTTCAGCAGTAATTGATTTTCTCCACTTTTTTGAGGAATTTCTCCAGCAGGCCATAAAGCTTGAACAGGCTGTCGATATTGACATGTTCGTTGGCGGTGTGGGCGCTGTCCTCGCCATCGGCGCCCCACACCACGCCGCAGATGCCATAGTCGGACACGAAGCGGGCGTCGCTGGCACCGTGCTCCACGGTTGCCTGGATGGCGTCGGACAACTCCAGCAGAAGGGCCAGATAGGGGCACTGACCGCTGGTGAACATGGGTTCGCGGGCCAGGACCTGCAGCTCCCCCGACACGGCGGCCTGCATCTCTTCGTAAAGACGGTCGATGTCGTCCTTTTCGGTGTAGCGGATGTCGAAGGTCGCCTCGGCGCGGTCCGGCACCTGGTTGAATGACCGGCCGGCCCGGATCAGGCTGAAGTTCAGCGTGCGGTGCCAGTGGTCGTCGGTGGTCTCCTGGAAAAACCGCCTGATACGCCGGTAATCTTCGAACAGGTTTTCGATGGCGTTTTCGCCCAGCCACGGCCGGGCGCCGTGGGCGGTTTTTCCCCCGCATGTGAGCTTGAGGGTCAGCAACCCCTTGGCCTTGACCGCCACCCTGTCCACTTGACCGCCGTCCAGGGCGATGCAGAATTCGGGTTCGATCTCCTCCAGGGCCTTTTCGGCCCCGTTATGCCCCCCGATTTCTTCGTCGCCGGTGACCAGGATGCCGAAGGGCAGGTCCAGCTGATCCTTGCCCTGGCTCCGCAGCCGGCCCAGGTACTGCTTCATCAACACCAGCGAGAGCGCCACGGCGTACTTGTCGTCGATGCTGCCGCGCCCGTAGAGGTTCCCGCCCCTGACACGGGGTTCGAAAAGCGCCTCCGGGGCATCCACCACGTCGATATGGCTCATGAGCAGCACCGACACGAATCTTTCATTGGGAAGGGCCAGGAGGGAAGGGGTTCCGTTGTGGTCGATGCGCCGGTAGGCGATGCCGTTGGTGCGCAGATAAGATTCCACAAACGCCATGCATGCCTGAATCTGCGAGGGGTTGGCGTGCGTGGAGCGGAATCGGATCAGATCCTGGGTCAGTGCTACGATTTCCTGCATGGCTGGTTCCATAACCTGTAGCGGGTATGCTGGCTAAACAACGCGGTTCTTCGGGGGTCCGCCTGACCATTACCGACCCGTGGCGGCGGGCGGGTTTGCTTCCGTATCGCAAGTGCAGTGTACTATAGAGAAGCCTCTGGAAGGCGTCAAGTAAAAAGCCGGCGCCATCTGCCCCCTGCCGCGGTTCAGATGACCCCGGCAAAAACGGTGATGGTGGCCGGCTTCAGGTAGTTGTCGTACGGCCTCCTACTCGGTGTCGTACTTGAAGGAGAGCTGCACCCTGGCGCGGAAGGCCACGGCCTTGCCATCCTCGATTTTCATGTCGAGCTTGGAAATCTCTGCGATGCGCAGGTTCTTCAGGCTCTTGGACGCGGTTTCAACGGCGTTGCGGGCAGCGGCTTCCCAGGAATCGGTGCTCGTGCCGACCAGCTGAATGACTTTGTAGACACTGTCGCTCATGGTGACCTCCTTGTAGTGGTGATGGGGTTTAAGGATGGCGGAAAAGCCGTGGGGCTTTCCCGGTTTACTGGCGCAAAAGTCAACGGGCCTGCGGTGAGAAGTTCAGCATCGGTGTGCTGGCGGAACAGCGCAGCGCAGATGAAAGCAGAGATAAGTCACCTGCCGCAGGGAACACCATCTCGGTCCACGTGTATCAGCGTAAACAAATCGTCGTCCAAAGTCAAGGTGGATTGTCCCCAAGAGGTGTTGGGCTCCCAGCCGGTCTCAGCCGGGTCGCCACTGGCGGATGTGAATCAGGCCGGGAAAGGCACGCGGCTTGTAGATGGACTTGTCCAACAGCACCCGCAGGCACTCCTGGATACCCTCGGACATGGTGGGATGGGGGTGCACGGTTTTGAGTACATCCCGGATACCCTTGCCCTGGTCCATGAGCATGGCGATGGACATGATGGTGTTGGACACCTGAGGACCGGCGGCCCGCATGCCGAGTATTTTTCCGTCTTCATCGTCGCTGACGATGATTTTCACAAAACCGCTGGTGGACCGCATGGCCAGTGCACGGCTCAGCAACGCATTGGAATAGACGGCCACACGGTAGGGTATCCGTTGCCGGCGGCAGGTTTTCTCGTTCTTGCCCACGGCCGCCACGGGTGGGTGGAAAAACATGACCGTGGACATGTTACCGTAGTTCAGCGGCCAGCGGTTGGCGCCGCAGATAACCTTGGCGGCGTAGCGCCCCTCGGTCTCGGCGATATTGACCAGCGCCGGATGGGGGGTCACGTCCCCAGCCGCAAAGATGTTTCCGGTCACCCGGCAGTTGCGGTCGGTCTGCAGAAAGCCCCGCTCGTCAGGGTAGACGCCGGCTGCGTCCAGATTCAGGGTCGCCAGGTTGGGGGTGCGACCGATGGCAATCAGGGCGGCGTCCACGCTGAGCACGCGGGAGTGTCCGTCCTTGAAATCCAACACGGCTTCCAGCAGGTTGTCCCCGGCCTCGATGCTGCGCAGGATAGCGGAATGAAAGATCTCCACACCCTTGCGTTTCAGATTGGCGCTCACGAAATCGCTGACATCGTCATCTTCGAAGGGCAGGATGCGTTCGGCATAGTCCACCAGGGAGACCCTGGTCTGGCCGAAGTTGGAAAATATGGTGGCGTACTCACAGCCGATAATGCCGGCCCCCACGATGATCAGCCGCCGGGGGAACCGCTTGAGCCGCAGGATGCCGTCCGAGTCGAAAACCCGGCGCTGATCGATGGCCACACCGGGGAAGGCGCGGGGCCGTGATCCGGTGGTAATGATAAAATGGTGGGCGCGGACCTCCTCGCAGCCGCCGTCGGGGGTGCGTACCTCCAGTTTCTGAGAGGACAGAAACGATCCCCGGCCGCGCTTGAGGGTAATGGAGCCGGGGCCCTGCCAGCGCCGCGGCGAAAAAGTCTCCATCTGGGAGCGCATCTGGTACTGCTTTTCCCGCACGGCCTGGACAACGGTGCGCCGGACGGCACCATAGTCCACCGCCAGTCCCGAGGCGCGGTAGCCGCGGTTCACCCGCGAGGCGACGGCAAAATCCTTGGCCAGTTCCCAGAGGGTCTTGGAGGCCAGGGCACCGTCTTTCACCCCGGCACCGCCCACCGGTCCCTCTTCGACCACGCAGACGTGCTGCCCCAGGTCCAGTGCCCGCATGGTGGCGGCAAAGCCGCCCGGGCCGCACCCGATGACGCAGATGTCGAAAGGACTGTTTGCGGCAGGTTTCATATGCCGTGCCTACACCGCCCCCGGTGAGCCTGTCAATTGAAATCCCTGCGGCCGGCTGCCGGAGCCGTCGAAGCGGCGTGCACGGCGGCATTCCCCCGCCCGTCGAGCACCAGCACGTGGGATATGCAGGCCGGCAGCTCGTCGCGGTGGTGGGTGGCATAGAGCAGGGTGGTACCCTCGGCACCGATGGCGTCCAGCATGCCGACGATGCGGCGCCGGTTACGGGGATCCAGGCCCTGGCAGGGCTCGTCCAGCACCAGCACCGCTGGCTTCGCCGCCAGGGCGCGGGCGATGAGCACCCGGCGCATCTCGCCGCTGGAAAGGACCGTGATGTCCTCTCTCAGCAGATGCGCAATGTCCAACTCCTCGGCCGCTGGCCGCACCGCCGGGCAATCAGGCAACCCGGCACCGATGACTTCGGCCGTGGTGGTGACCGTTTCCAGACGGCCGCTGAAGCTACGGGCCTCGGCGCGCAGATCCTCCCGGGCCATGATGCGGCGGTGCAGTTCGAAGGAGACGTAGCCGATGCGCCGCGGATCGGCAAACGGCCCGCGGCGGCGAACCCTGCCCGCGACCACGGGCGTCAGGCCGCACAGCGCCCGCACCAGGGTGGACTTTCCCGACCCGTTGGGCCCGATGACGGCCCACTGCTGGCCGGCCTGGATCTACCAGTTGGTGCCGGCCAGGATCCGCCGGTCGCCGACGCGCATGGCAGCATCCTGAAAACGGACCAACGGCGGCGATACCGTTTTCTCCCCGCCCCGCACCGGAGAGATGCAGGTGGCGCATTTCCGCTTCATTTCCCGTTCGACTGCTGGACCGCCGGCAGGTGCTTTTGGCCGCATCCGTCGGTGACTCGGGCCTGCAGTATTCGCTGGTTTTCAAACTCGCGACGCTTGTCCAGGAGGTATTCGGTCCTGTCCACTTCGCGCAGCTGTCTGGCGTAACGCTGGGTGAGATCGAACCAGGTGCGGCAGCGCCGGTAATCTGTCCGGGGGCCTGTTGCGTCCAGCGTGTTCATGTACACGGCCAGCGCCAGGTAGTATCGCATGGCGTTACGCTCCACGATGCCGCGGACGCCCTTGACGTAGTCGTTCCCGTCGGTGCCGCCCGGTTGTCTGCTGAAACCGACCTTGTCGCGGCCCAGGGTCGAGAGGTACGCCCGAGTGGCCATGCGGCTGGTCAGGCTCTGTCGGTAGGACAATGAAAAGTGCAGCAATACGTCGTCGGCGTTCATGCGCTGGGTCTCTATTCTGAAGCGGTAATCACGCGTCGACAGCTCTCCTTTTGCGGCCGTCAGAAGCACCACCAGCCGCTGGCTGTCCTGTTCCACGACCTGGAAGCGGTAGTCCATGCGGGTGGCCTCTTGGGGGGACTGATAAAACTTGCGACCCGCATAGATGCTCAACACGGGATCCGGCTGAAGGCTGCAGGTGCAGGCCTTGACGTTGAGGTGCAGGGTGACGAACCGGCACCAGTTTTGGGGACGGGCCAGCGCCCGCGAGAGATCCGCCAGGCGGTAATGAACGATACTGTAAACGTCGGCCCTTAAGCGCTTTTTATCGGTTTCCGAGTGGACATAGATGGACCGGCCGGGCAGCAACGGCAGCCGTCCATCGCGCATGGCGCGGTAGATGCCGGGCAGATCATCGGGCCGCGACGTGGGCGCACCGGTTGCCGCCGCCCGGCCGGAGGGGCTGCCCGCGGCCGTGGCAGTCAGCGGCGTCGCTGTAAGCAGAAGAAGGATGCAGATGACGGTGCGGTGTGTCTTCATGGGGGCAGTACTAGGGCTTTGATCCGGACGGCATCCAGCTCCCGCAGGCTGTCCACCACCAGGTCGGCCGCTTTCAGCTGGCTGCGCGGGGCGGTGCCGGTGACGGCGATGACGGCACAGCCGGCCGCTTTGCCGGCGGCCACGCCCACGGGCGCGTCTTCCACCACCACGCAGCTTTCGGGCGGCAGGGAGATCTTGGCGGCCGCCTTGAGAAAGACCTCGGGGTGCGGTTTGCCGCGGCGTATTTCGCTGCCGTCGGTGGTGGCTTCAAAGAGAGCGCCGGCCGGCAGGCGGGCCAGCACGGCGCGTACGTTTTCCGGCGGCCCCGAGGAGCCGATGGCCAGGCGGGCGCCGGCCGCCTGCAGGTCCCGAATCAGGTTCGAAGCGCCTGCCTTTTCCGGGAAACGGCGCGTGATGACTTGGCGGAAGATGGCCTCTTTTTCTTCCCCCAGGGCCGCATAGCGGTCTTTGGCCAGCGACGGGAACAGGCCGGCGAAGATGTCTGCGTTGGTTTGGCCGAAGGTGGCGGCGAATTGGGCCTCGTTGATGTCCAGGCCGTGGTTTTGCAGCATGCGCCGCCAGGCCTCGAAGTGCGCCTCGTAGCTGTCGATGAGGACGCCATCCATGTCGAAAATGACCCCCCAGGGGGTTTCCAAATCACGGCTGTGGGCCATAGGTTATCTCGTTTCTTTCAGCAATGTCTTAAAATCTCGGGTAACGGCGATATTATAATCATCAAATGAGAGAAATCCACCCGCTTGCCCTCAGGGCCTGAATTTGCCGATGGCCACATGCCGGGGCCCTATCGGTTCGAATTTCTGGTCGATGAGGTTCAAGAAGGCGTACAGTGCAGGCCGGGGCGCGGTGGTGAGCGTCGTGCAGCCGTAGGCGAATTTTATGGGAAACGCGCTTGTGTTGACAGTCGGCGTCTATTTCCCTATACCTGCTGCAATGGACAATCCACAACGGACAACGGACACATGAAACTGCAATCCAAGCTTCCCCACGTGGGGACCACGATATTCACCGTCATGTCGGCTCTGGCCACCGAGCAGGGGGCCATCAATCTGTCCCAGGGATTTCCGGACTTCGACGTGGACCCCGGGCTGATCGAACGTGTCACTCACCACATGCAGGCCGGACGCAACCAGTATCCCCCCATGCAGGGTGTGACCCTGCTGCGCGAACGCCTGGCCGCCAAAACCATGGCGCTCCACGGTGCGCGCTACGATGCGGATTCCGAAATCACGGTGACCGCCGGGGGCACCGAGGCCATTTTCGCCGCCGTCAGCGCCGTGGTGCACAGCGGCGACGAGGTCATCATCCTGGAGCCGGCCTACGACGCTTACGGCCCCATCGTGGAGCTGAACGGCGGCGTGCCCGTCTACTGCAGCCTGACCTACCCCGATTACACCGTGGACTGGGAAGCGGTGGGCCGTGCCGTCAGCGACCGGACCCGCATGATCGTGCTCAACTCGCCGCACAACCCCACCGGGGCGGTGCTGTCGGCCGACGACATGGCGGCCCTGGTGGACCTCACCCGGGGCACCGACATCCTGATCCTCAGCGACGAGGTCTACGAGCATATCATCTTCGACGGCCGTCGCCACGAGAGCATGTCGCGCTACCCGGAGCTGGCGCAGCGCAGCTTCGTGGTGGGGTCCTTCGGCAAGACCTACCATACCACCGGCTGGAAGACCGGCTACTGCCTGGCGCCGGCGGCGCTGACGGCCGAACTGCGCCGCGTGCACCAGTTCGTGGTGTTCACCGCCAATACGCCCATCCAGTACGCCTATGCCGATTTCATGGCCGACCCCCAGACCTACCTTTCGGTGGCGGCCTTTTACCAGCGCAAGCGGGATCTTTTTCTCGATCTCATGAAGGGGTCGCGCTTCCGGGCCCTGCCCTGCCGGGGCACCTACTTCGCCATGTTCGACTACAGCGCCGTTTCCGATGAGCCCGACGTGGACTTCGCCCGCCGGCTGACCATCGCGCACAAAGTGGCCGCCATACCACCCTCGGTCTTCTACCACGGCGGCGACGACCACAAGGTGGTGCGGTTTTGTTTCGCCAAAAACGATCAAACCCTGGAAGAGGCAGCGCAGAGACTATGCCGGATCTGAAAGTGACCCTCGTTCAGGCCGACCTGGCCTGGGAAGACATCGACGCCAACCTGGCGGCTTTCGAAAAACGCATCGAAGGTCTTACGGATGACACCCACCTCATCGTGCTGCCCGAGATGTTCACCACCGGATTCAGCATGAACGCCCGGGCCCTGGCCGAGGACATGCAGGGCCGCACGGTGGCCTGGTTGAAGGGAATGGCCCGCAAAAAAGGCGTCCACGTGGTGGGCGGATCCATGCTCAGGGAGGGCGACCGGTATGTCAACCGCCTGTTGTGGGTCGCCCCTGACGGCGGGCTGCAGTGGTACGACAAGCGCCACCTGCTGGGTATCGCCGGTGAAGACCGGGTTTACAGCCGGGGCTGGGAGAAGCTGGCCGTCAGCCTGCAGGGCTGGCGCGTCTGCCCGTTCATCTGCTATGACCTGCGCTTTCCCATCTGGCTGCGCAACCTGGAGACGCCGCCTTACGACCTGGCCCTGTTCATCGCCAACTGGCCCAGCGCCCGGGCGCACCACTGGCGCACGCTGTTGTTGGCCAGGGCCATCGAAAACCAGTGCTTCGTGGTGGGCGTCAACCGCATCGGCACCGACGGCAACGGCCATGCTTACTGCGGAGACTCCTCGGTCATCGACCCGCTGGGCAACATCCTCTTTCAGAAAAGAGATGCGCCCGCCGTACACACCGCCACCCTGCCCTACGCCTTTCTGGAAGAGTGCCGCCGGACCTTTCCGGTGCTGGACGATGCCGACCGGTAGCACCTGTTTAATTAATGCGAAGATACGCTTCCTTGGTCGTGGCTGCCTCTCTGTTTGCGGTGAACGGCACCCGCCAGGGGCAGCGCCTGGTCCAGCAGCACGGCCACCTGCTCTTCCAGCGGCGCGGCGCCCGCCGGCGAAAGGCCGGCCAGCTGCCGGCGGGCGGTCTCCAGGGTCTTTTTCAGCACCCGCTCGGGACGCGCCAGCAGGCGCAGGGCAGCCTGCAACAGGAAGAAGCTCAGAAACAGCACCACCACGGCGGCCACGGCCGCGTGCAGGAAAAATCCGGCGTCGAGGTAGTGGCCGTCGAAAAAGCCGCTGACCGTCAGCCATCCGGTGTAGACCAGCACGGCCAGCACCGGTAGGTTGAAGAGCAGCTGCACCAGCCCGCCGCTCATGGCGCGCGCCGCGCGCTCCGTCTCGGTCGCCAGGGCCGTGCTCCAGGTGAGGGCCAGGTCCTGGCCCACGCTTTCCCCTTGCTGCACCAGCGTGCCGGTCTGCCGCACGTCCGGGTCGAAGCCCGCCGCCACCAGGGTTTCGGCCACGGGCGGCCAGTGCTTCAGCAGGGCCAGGCGGTAGCGCTCGAAGGCCGGTTCGGCCCCGGCGGTTTCCGGCGGCCGCTGGTCGCCGCCGGCAGACGGCCGCAGCATGCGGCCCACTAGTTGCGAGGGCCGCAGCATCTGGCCGAGGCTGCCGCCGAAGTTGAGCAGCCGCGACCAGCCTGCCACCAGCCATCCCACCGGTCCCGACCACCGCTGGGAGAGCTGCTGGTAGAGCAGCGCGCTGGTGCCGGCCGGCAGGCTGGACTGCCGCGAGGCCAGCACCTCCAAGGCCTCGGCCAGGGCCTGGCGGTGCACCGCGTGCATGCCTTGGCGGGCTTTCTCCAGCTGCGGACCCACCGCGATGACCGCTTGGCGTGCCTGCCGCGAGACGTAGTCGCGCAGCGCCTCGGCGTTGCGCACGCGACGGTCGGCGGCAAAGCCGGGCCGGTTGTAGGCCCCGAAGACCAGTTCGTGCAGCTCCTCGAACTGGTCGAAGGCGTGCCGCGGGGGCGCCTGGGGGTCCCAGTCCGGACGCCCCAGGTGGCTGCGCGCCGAGAGGCACAGTACCCGTTCCACAGGCCGCGGCCAAGCGTCGGCCAGGTACTGCTTAAACTCGGGCAGAATCACCTCCCGCAGTTCGTGTTCGTCCAGCCGGTCGCAGCGGTTGAGCACCGCCACCAGGGACTGGCCGTCGAACAGGGCCACGAAAGGCGCCAGAACGTCGGCGTGATCGCGGGTCTTGGGATTTTCGGCGTTGAAAACGCAGATCAGGATGTCCGACAGGCCGATGGCCTGCTGCAGCAGGACCAGGTGGCGCTGCTGTTCGGTGGAATCCGTGTCCGGCGTGTCGATGAGGATCACGTGCTCCAGGGCGGCGGCGGCCGGGCTGGAGCGCAATACCATTTCTTCCCCGCCCAGACGCCGGCGCAGCTGGCCGGCGTCGTCCGGCTCCCGGCTGAGTACCACCACTTCCCGGGTAGTGGGCCGCTCGATGCCGGTGCGCGAGAGTTCGTCCACCCCGGCCAGGGCATTCAGCAGCGTGGATTTCCCCGACCCGCAAGGTCCGATGAGGGTCACCACCAGCTTGTACTCCAGGCGTTCGGCCAGGGCGTCGATGATCTCCAGGGCCCGGGCGCACTGGTGCTGCAGGCCGGCCGCCGGGCGCCACAGGGAGGCCCTGGCCAGGGCCTCCTGCAGCTGGCGCACGTCGCGTCGCACCGTTTCGATGCGGCCGGCGGCTTGCAGGGCCATGGCCTGGCGGTCGGGGATCAATTGGGTTTCAGGGTGCGGCGGCATAGGGAGAGCTTCTCTTCCAGTTGGGTGATCAGTCGGCGGGAAGCCTCGGCGTTCTCCCGCGCGCGGTCCAGCAGCGGTGCGGTGATTTCTTCTTCCAGCATGCGGCGCACCAGCGCGGCCTTGTCGTCCAGCCACACGCGTGCCACCGGAGCCAGCAGTCTTTCCAGCTGTCGGCGGTCGGCTTTGTTGAGCCCCGAGGTGGCCGGCAGGGCCACCAGCGCGTAGAGGTCGTGCAGCCCGAAGAGGCTGCCCAGCTTGATCTTGATGCCCGCCGCCCCCACCGGGTCGCCGGTGGAGAGGATGTAGGTCACGGCGGCCGTGGCCGGCAGCACGTTCAAAAAGGCGGCAAAGGTCTGGGTGAGGCGGTCACGCCAGCTCATCTGCGCGCGCAGGCGATCGGCCAGCTGCGCCAGTTCCGCGTCGATGTGCTCGGAAAAATCCACAACGCTGCGGCTGCGGGCCATCAAGGTCTCGGCCAGAGATGTCCAGCTGTACTGCCGAACCTGCTGCCGCAGCCCGTCCAGCGATGACGGCGCGTTTACCGCCAGCATCCGCCGTTTGCCGCCCTCGGCCGTGGACACGCGCGGCGCGGTGTCGCCGTCGATGCTGTGGGCGGCCCGGATGCGCGCCACGGCCTTTTCCGCTGTACCGGCGGCCGAGCCGGCAGCCGCCAGGCCCACTTGGATGCGCGGCGCCAGGATTTGCTCGTAGAGCCGGTTGGCGGCCTCCAGCAGGTCGGCCTGGATCTGTTCGCGTATGTCGTCGGGGATTTCCTTGCCGGCGGTTTCCGGTTGGCGGGAATCGCCGCTTTTGAGCAGCCTGGACAACAGCCGGACCGGGGTGGCGATGATGCTGCCGGTCTTTCGCATGGCGCGGATGTGGGCCGGGTCGCCCTGGGACCAGATGCGTGCAAAACGGCGCATGACCGTGTCCAGCGGGAAGTGTCGCAGGGCGGTCTGCAGGCTTTCGGCCTGCACGGCCTCAAGGGCGATGGTATAGAGCTCCAGTTCGTCCAGGCACACGCGGGCTTCGGCCGTGATGCGGCCCGCGATGGCCACCACGTCTTCCAGCACAGAGGAGAACAGCGACAGGCGGATGGGGACCGGGTCCATGCCGGTGAGGGCTTCGGTGAGCGGCGGGTGGTCGGGCTCCAGCGGAGTCAGGGCCATGGGTTTGCGGCCGGCGGCCACCGCGTTGTCCTCGTCGGCCCGGTAGATGCCCATCAGGAATTCCTCGGCCCGGCTGCCGTAGATGTTGCGCGCCACGGTCATGGCGTGGCGGCGCACCTCTCCGTCGTCGAAGCTGGGATAGGCACGGTAGATGAGGTATGCCCGGCGTTGCCCCAGGCCGGTGAGCATCTCGGCCACGAAGTCGGTGTTGTCGCGGTTGGCGTAGTTGGAGTTGGTGAAGATGTAGAGCATCAGGTCGGCCAGCTCCAGGGCTTGGCGCGCCGCTTCGCGGTTGGCGTAGACGCCCTTGGCGCCGGTGTCGAAATCAGGCGTGTCCAGCAGCAGCAGGTAGGGCGGCAGGGTGTCGCTCAGTATGTAGAGCGGTTCTCCCGGGCGGGTAAGCTCGGCGGGGTCCTTCAGCTGCCGTGGGTGCCAGCCGAAAGGCTCGAAGAGTTCCCCAAGCGCTTCAGGGGACCCGAACCGCTTTCGCGACGCGGCCATGAGCACCCGGCGGTTCATGCCCGCGCGGCCGCCGGCCGGCGAAACCGCTTCGCCGGCCAGGGTGTTGAAGAGGGTCGACTTGCCCGCAGACCCGCCCCCGCAGATGACGGCCACCAAGGGCGCATCCGGCGCGAAGCGGGCCAGCAGCCGGCTGTTGACCACCGCCTGCCACCGCGCCAGGCGGCCGCGGCCGCAGCCGCCCAGCCCCTCGACGAGCCGCACCAGCAGCCCCTCCATGTCCTGGAGCACGCCCTTTAGATCCGGCAGCTGCTTTTTTAACCCATGGGGCACGTTTGTATTCCTATCACCCTTTGTCGGCGGCGCCGGGGTCGGTTCCCGCGGCGACCTTGCTCTCCAGGTCGCGGATGCGGCGCTCCAACTGGTTTAGGCGCATGTCCAGGGCGTCGGCGCGCTCGCGGGAGGCGATTTTCATTTTTTCCATGACGTCGCTGACACGCTGGTCGATCTTTTCCGAAGCCCACTCCTTGAACATGCCGGCATAGGCCTGAATCTCGTCTTTGAGTTTACGCCCCTCTTCTTCGGACATCTCCACGCCGCCGGAAAGCAGTCCTGCCAGCTTGTCCAGTTCGTCTTCGGCCAGGTGCAAGGCGCTGTGGCCGAAGGTGAAGGATTTGCGGGCCACCTCGGCCAGGGTGCCGCCGCCGCGGCGCAGCAGTTCCACCAGCGTACCGGCGGACAGGCCGTTTCCCCGCTGGCCGCTCTGCCGGGCCAGCAGCTGGGACAGCACCGCCACGGTGATGTCCTCGCCGCTGGTGTTGTCGATGACCTCGATCTCTTCGCCGGAACGGATCAGTTCGGCCAGGCCGTCCATGGAGATGTACTGTTTGGCCTCGGTGTCGTACAGCTTGCGGTTGGCGTACTTCTTGATGGTGCGCATGACTTCTTCCCTCCCCTGTAAGATTTCGCATCGGAAAAATGGCAGCAACGCAATGACGCATCGCGTCAGGACCAATATGTAGCATGCGCCTCCGTCTGTCAAGGGGTGTTCGCTGATTTTTCAGAGGAGTTCGCCGAAGAGCCTTCGGCAGAGAATCGAAAACCCCTTACAGCCCCAGGTAAGCCTTCTTGACGTCCTCGTTGGTGAGCAGGTTGGCGGCGCTGTCCGAGAGGGTGATGCGCCCGTTTTCCATGACGTAGCCGCGATGGGCCGCTTTCAGGGCCAGGTTGGCGTTCTGCTCCACCAGGAAAATGGTGGTGCCCTGCTCGGTGTTCACCTTGGTGATGATGTCGAAGATCTGCTTGACCACCAGCGGCGCCAGTCCCAGGGAAGGTTCGTCCAGCAGCAGCAGCCGGGGTTTGGCCATCAGGGCGCGGGAGATGGCCAGCATCTGCTGCTCGCCGCCACTGAGGGTGCCGCCGGACTGGTGGCGCCGTTCGGCCAGGATGGGAAAGAGTTCGAAAATGTACTCCATGTCGCGCTTGACGTTTTCCTTGTCGTTGCGCAGGAAGGCGCCCATGTCGAGGTTTTCCATGACGCTCAGGTAGGGGAAGATGCGGCGGCCCTCGGGAACCTGGCTGATCCCCAGGGATACGATGCGGTCCGGCTTCATGTTCTGGATGGGTTCGCCCATAAATAAAATCTCGCCGGACCGGGGCGGCACGATGCCGCAGATGGACATCAGGGTGGTGGATTTTCCCGCCCCGTTGGCGCCGATGAGGGTGATGATCTCCCCCTCGGAAATGTCAATGCTGACGCCTTTCAAGGCCATGATATTGCCGTAAAAGGTTCGGATATCCCGGAGTTTAAGCATCGATGTCCTCCCCCAGATAGGCTTTGATGACCGCCGGGTTGTTCTTGATCTCCTCGGGTGATCCCTGGGCGATCTTTCTGCCGTAATCCATGACGAAAATGCGGTCCGACAGGCTCATGACCAGCTTCATATCGTGTTCGATGAGCAGGATGGAGATGTTCTCTTCCGAACGGATCTTCAGGATCAGTTCGTCCAGCTCATTGGTTTCCTGGTTGTTCATACCCGCGGCCGGCTCATCGAGCAGCAGCAGAAACGGTTCCGTGGCCATGGCACGGGCGATTTCCAGACGACGCTGGGCGCCGTAGGGCAGGTTCTTGGCGAATTCGTTGACGAACTGCTCCAGGCCGATTTTCTTTAAAATGGCATAGCTGTCCTCCACCACTTGCTGCTCTTCCCGTCGGGTGGCCCGGGTTCTGAAGACAGCCCCCGGAATACCGGCGCGCATGCGGCAGTGGCGGCCCATCATCACGTTTTCGAGTACGGTCATGTTCTGAAAAAGGCGGATGTTCTGGAAGGTGCGCGCCATGCCCTTTTCGGTGACCTGATTGGGTTTGAGCCCGTTGATGCGCTCGCGCTGCTTTCCCGGCGGGGAGATGAACATGTCCCCCTCGGTGGGTTTGTAGATGCCGGTGACGCAGTTGAAAAAAGTGGTTTTTCCGGCACCGTTGGGACCGATCAGGGCGGCGATTTCGCCGGCCTTGACGTCCAGATCGATGTGATCCAGCGCCCGCAGACCGCCGAAATCCATGGTGAGCTGCTTGATGTCGAGGACTGATTCCATAGTTGAATAGATTCCGCGTCAGGAAGAGGCTTCCTTTTCAGGGGTTTTCTCGAATTTGTAGGTTCGCCGTACGGCACTGATGATACCGTGGGGGCGGAACACCATCATCAGGACCAGGGCCGAGGCGAATACCAGCATGCGGTACTGGGAAAAGGCCCGCAGGTACTCCGGCAGCAGGATCAGGATGCCGGCGCCGAAAATAACCCCCAGGATGGACCCCATACCACCCAGCACGACGATGCACAGGATCATGATGGACTCCCAGATGGTGAAGCTGGCCGGGTTGATGAAGGTCGTCTTGGCGGCGAAGACCACCCCCCCCATGCCGGCCCAGGTGGCGCCCAGGGCGAAGGCGCTGAGCTTGGTCTTGGTCTTGTCGATGCCCGTGGCCTGGCAGGCCACCTCGTCTTCGCGCAGGGCGATCCAGGCCCTGCCGATGCGCGAGTCCTGCAGCCGTCGCACCACGAAGATGGTGAAGATGACCATGGCCACCATGATGAAGTAGATGTAGATCAGCGACTGGTGAATGGACATTTTCATGCCGAAGAGGCCCGGCCGCGGTATGTTGGCGATGCCCGAGGGGCCGAAGGAGAAATCGTTCCAGTTTTCCAGGATCAGGCGGATGATTTCCCCGAAGCCCAGGGTGACGATGGCCAGGTAGTCGCCGCGCAGCCGCAGCACGGGAAAACCCAGCACGATACCGAAGAGCATGGCCAGACCGGCGCCGATGGGCAGGCAGGCCCAGAACCCCAGGCCGAAATGGTAATTCAGCAGGGCATAGGAATAAGCGCCCACCGCGTAGAAGGCCACGTAGCCCAGGTCCAGCAGACCGGCCAGGCCCACCACGATGTTCAGACCCAGGCCCAGGATGACGTAGATCAGGGCGGTGGTCATGATGTTGACCTGGTACATGGAAAAATAGAAGGGGAAGATCAGCGCGAAAATGCATATCACCACCATGGCCGGCCTGGTGAACTTCGGATTCTGCAGCACCTGCTGCTGGAAGGTCAGGGTCGGGGTTTCGGCTGTCTCGGCTTCTTTCTGTCCCGCCTCTTTGCGCTGGATCATGTACCGCCAGATCCAGGAGAGAAAAAAACTGCCGACACCCACCATCAAGAGCCGGTTCCAGCGCCACTCGATGGTCTGCTCCACGGTGTTGACCTTGATGACCATGATGGGAAAGGTCAGGAACATGAACCACAGGGAGACCAGAAAGGATTTTTTCAGTTCGTTTAAGGTGATCATTTTTCTTAAACCTTATCCGTGTCGGCGCGGCCCAGAATGCCCGAGGGCCTGAAAATCAGGATCAGCACCAGGAAAAGAAAGGCGAAAACATCTTCGTAGTCACTGGAAATGTAGCCCGTAAAGAAGCTCTCGGTCCAGCCCAGCACCAGGCTGCCGAGGACTGCGCCCGGCATGCTGCCGATGCCGCCCAGCACGGCCGCCACGAAGGCCTTGATGCCGGCGATGAAACCGATGTAGAAATTGATCTGGCCGATGTGCGAGGCGATCAGCACGCCGCCCAGGGCTGCCGTGGCCGACCCCACGATGAAGGTAAAGGAAATCACCCGGTCCACGTTGACGCCCACCAGCATGGCCATGTCCCGGTCCTGGGCCGTGGCCCGCATGGCCTTGCCCAGCCGGGTAAACTTGATCAGCACCGTCAGGGCCACCAGCACCATAGCCGTAATGAGGTAAATCACGATTTCAGAGGAACGGACGATGCCTTCGTAGGGTTCTAAAAATTTGAAATCGGGAATAAGGTTGGGAAACGGAAGGAAGTCGGAGGTCTGGGCCAGAAGCACGTAGTTCTGAAGGAACAGGGAAACGCCGATGGCACTAATCAGGGGAGAGAGGCGCGGGGCTCCGCGCAGGGGTTTGTAGGCCACCTTTTCGACGGTGTAGCCGTAGGCCGATGAATAAACGATGGCCGCCAGCGTGGCGATGGCCAGAATCGCCAGGCTGGGCCAGCCCAGCACGGCCAGTACGCTGATGACGATCAGGCCGGTGAAAGCGCCGATCATGTATATTTCGCCATGGGCGAAGTTGATCAGCTGGATAATTCCGTACACCATGGTGTAGCCCAGGGCAATCAGCGCGTATATGCTCCCCCGGGTGAGCCCCCCCAGAAACAGCTCCAGAAAATAATCCATGCGACGTTATTTCGCTCCCCTTGTAAAACAGTTGGGGCAGGCGTTGTGCCTGCCCCCCGAAGTGGTCTTAGCCGTGTTACTTGACTTCCGCGTATTTGCCGTCCTTTACCTGGTACATGGCGAATCCGACACCGATGGCGTCCCCGCGTTCGTCAAACTTGATTTTTCCCAGCGGCGTGTCCACCAGGTTGGTGCGCAGGGCTTTCACGATGGCATCGTAATCGGTGGAGCCCGCCTTTTCGATGGCGTTCAGCAGGGCCAGAGCCGCCGCATAGGCGTTTTCGAAAAAGGCGCCCGGATCGGAGCCATAGGCTTTCTTGTGCTCCTCGCGGGCCTTGATGGTCAACGGGTTTTTGCTGACGTCTTTGGGGCCCGTGGCGTAGACGCCCTCGGCGTACTTCTTGGCCACCTTGATGAAGGTGTCGTCTTTTACGCCGTCGTCGGAGATGAAAATGGTTTTCATCTTCTTCTTGCGCATCTGGGTGACGATCTTGGAGGCTTCGGGATGATAGCCGCCGAAGATAACGGCCTCGGCGCCCTTGCGCTTGATTTTCTGCACGATGGCGGAGTAGTCCACGGCGCCCGGCGTAATGCCCTCGAACAGCACCACTTCGGCCTTGTCGGGACCGGCTTCCTCGAGAAACTTCTTGGCGTATTCCGCCAGCCCCTTGCCGTAGTCGCCCTTGTCGTGCAGCACGGCGATCTTTTTCACTTTCAAGGTGTTGAGGGCGAAGTCGACTTCCAGTTTGGCCTGGGCGTCGTCGGAAGCGATGGTGCGGAAGAAATTGGGATAGTCACCGCTCTGGGTCAGGCCCGGGTTGGTGGCCGAAGGGGACATGGCCACAATTTTGGCCTCCTTGTAGATCCCCAGGGCGGCCTTGGTGGCCCCGCTGCAGATATGTCCCAGCACCACGTTGACCTTCTCGCCCACCAGCTTGGTGGCCGTGTTGGTGGCCACTTCCGGCTTGCAGACGTCGTCTTCCACCAGCAGCTCCACCTTTTTGCCGAGCACGCCGCCCTTGGCATTGATGTCCTTGACGACCAGTTCGGCCGCCTTGACGGTGGGAATACCATAGGAGGCCAGGTCCCCGCTGTGGGGGCCGGCAACGCCGAGTTTAATGGTGTCCGCCGCCAGGGCGGGTCCGCCGAAGAGCAGAAATACGCTTACCATGGCCGTCACTGCAAGTACGCTGATTCGCTGTTTCATTTGCCTCCTCCTTTGTCTCAGTTTTAAAATAGACGCAATTTAAACCGGTTCAGGCGAAAATTTTTCTACTTACAAAGCTATTTTTATATATTTTTCATCATCAAGCGTCAAGCGAAAAGAAATGGTCCCACCGTCAATAAAGGCTTGCCGTTTGGGGCGATGTTTGCAATATTATTCAAGTATCAGGTGTCCG
Source organism: uncultured Desulfobacteraceae bacterium (assembly GCA_964442705.1). Classification (GTDB taxonomy): domain Bacteria; phylum Desulfobacterota; class Desulfobacteria; order Desulfobacterales; family JALSRD01; genus JALSRD01. Next base: position 16,232 of record CAYUAQ010000025.1, on the reverse strand, counting down.
GTATCAGCCGTCAGTACAGCAATACGAAGGGATCCGACACCTGATTGCCCACATAATCCTCAACAGGAATTTCAAGAGAGCATGAAACGGGCAGGACTCGTGGTGAAGGTCGATTCCGCCGCCGAGCGCCGGGGGATCGAGCTGGAGAAATGGCTGACCGGCCGGGGGGTCGAGGTGGTGCGCAAGGCGACCACGCTGCCCGGGTTCGATCTGAGCCGTGAGAAAAAGTCTCTGGCCCCCGCGGACCTGTCCTGTGTGTTTGTTCTCGGCGGCGACGGCACCTTCCTCAGTGCCGTGCGCTGGATCGGGGACCAGGAGATCCCCATCGTGGGCATCAAGTTCGGGGAGGTCGGCTTCCTGGCGGAGATCGGGGAAGAGGCGCTCTTTTTGGTGGCCGAGACCATTCTGGAAAAGGGTGTTACCACCAAGTCGCGCATGCGCCTGCAGGTTCGCGTCATGCGTGGAGGGCGGGAGATCGTCCGGGAATCGGTGCTAAACGACGTGGTCATCAACAAGGGTGCCCTGGCCCGACTGGCGCACATTGAAACTTACATCGACGAGCAGTTCCTGACCACTTACAAGGCCGACGGCCTGATCGTGGCCACGCCCACGGGGTCGACGGCCTATTCGCTGGCGGCCGGCGGTCCGGTGATTCACCCCGATGTGCCGGGTATCCTGATGACCCCCATCTGCCCGTTCACGCTGACCAACCGTCCGCTGCTGGTTCCGCACACCGCCGGCATCACCATCCGGCTGGAGAAAAAATCTTCGGACATCATGCTGACATTCGACGGACAGGCCGGACTGCCCATTGACCATCGGGATACCATCGTGGTGACCAGGGGACCCCATCCGCTGCGGATGGTGGACCTGCCGGATCATCATTATTTTGACGTTTTGAAAGAAAAGTTGCGATGGAGCGGCTGCCGCGTCTAGAGGAAACCATCCGGCCGAGGGATGCTGCCCGCGTGAACTGCCGGTATCGGTGGCTCCGTCCGGGGAACGGATGGCATCCTGCCATCGCACCGCTGGTGGCCATGCTGGTTCTGCTGAGCGGTGTTTTCAGCGTCCAAGCCGGGATGGAGGCCGATGTGGTGGCGCAGACCGAACTGGGCGTCGTCAACTGGACCCGGGGATACATCCAGGTGGAAGCCGTGAGAGTGCCCGGAATGAATACCGAAATTGCACGGGCCGCTGCGGAAGCCGAAGCCGATGCCCGCAGGAAGCTGGTTGCCGTAGCGTACGGGATTCCCGTAGACACCTTTCGGCGGGTCCGGGACCTGGATACGCAAGCGCATCTCCTGCTGGCCGGTATTCGGCGACTGGTCAGCGGGATACCCATCCACAAACAGCAGTACCTCTCGGATGGGACGGTGCGCATCAATCTGCGGCTGAACCTGACCGGGGCTTTTGCCCAACTGGTGCTGCCCTCCGGCATTCGGCACATCGAATCGATCCAGACCGTCAAGGGGGGGCAAAACCGGCCCGCCCAAGACAGTCCCGCCGGCCGGTTTCCCTTCACCGGGCTGGTTGTTGATGCCCGGGGTACCGGCCTGAGGCCCGCGCTGGTACCGGGGATTCTGGATGAAAACGGCCGGCCGGTTTACGGAGAGATGTACGCCAGCCGGGAGGCGGTGGTTCAGTGGGGGATGTGCCGGTATTTCAGGGACCCGCGGATCGCCCGGCAGTCACCGCGGGTGGCCGATCGACCGCTGGTGATTCACGGCCTGCGGGCAGCCGGACCCGGGAAAACCAGCATTGTCATCAACAATACCGATGCCCAGAAAATCCGCAGCGCTTCCGAGGCTATTGCGCTGCTGCGAAACTGCCGGGTAGTCGTCGTCTTGGACTAGAGCCCCGTCGGTCGAGGTCTTGCTGGAAAAACCGGGAAATTAAGCCCGCAAAAAACGGAGACCACGGACACAAGAAAGCGTTTTTTCCTGTTTTTTGCCGGCTTCGTGGTGTACAATACCCAAAAAAGATCAGGGAGGGGAAATGAAACTGCGCGTACCGGTACTCATCACGGCCGCCTTTCTGATAGTGGCAGCCGTGGGATGTTCCTCCACGACCGGGCCTGCGGCCGTCAGGCTGGACACCCCCGCCCGGCACGTTGCCAATGGCATGACGCTTCTGGACAGCCAGAAAATCGATGCCGCACTGCGCGAATTCAGACGGGCGCTGGAGCTTGACGCTACCTATTCGCCAGCCTGGGTGGGGCTGGGGTTGGCTTACGGGCAGCAGGGGAACCCGGAAAAAGGACTCTCCCACCTCCAGACCGCCCAAAAGTACGCCCAAAACCAGGACCAGCAGCGCCAGGTGGAAGAGGCCTACCAGCGCCTGCGCGACATGGACCGTAGCAAGGATTAAAATCACGGTCGATGGTGAGCCGCTCATTACCCCGCTGAGACAAGGGGAATGAGCGGCTTTTTTTAGAGGAAGCCTGCCTGTACACGTCGGTACGGGTAATGCGTCTGCCCTTAAAACTCGGAGGAACGGGAAACGTCCACATCCGTGCTGACCGCTTCGCGGTCGCCGACTTCCAGGGCCTTGTCCAGAATCGCCACGGCTTCGTCGATCTGCTCCTCGGTGATGATGAGCGGCGGCGCAATTACCAGGGTGTCATACCAGGCCGCCATGTAGAGGCCGTTTTTCATGGCCTCGGCAGCGATCTTGCCGGTCATGAGGGCCTTGCCGCTGAGCTTGTCGGCCTTGACGTCGAAAGGCTCGCGGGTCTTGCGGTTCTTGACGATCTCCAGTCCCCAGAAATGTCCCATTCCCCGCACGTCACCCACGCAGGGGTGTTTGGCGGCCACTTCGGTGAGCTTTCTCTTCAAGTGGGCGGCGCCCCGTTCCAGAAGCCCCGAATCCACCAGTTTGCGGTACTCGCCCACGGCCGGCGGAATGGCGGCCAGGGTCAGGGCGTGGTAGGCGTAGGTGTGTCCGTGACAGAAAAACTCCTCTTCGAAGAAATCGGCCACGTCCCGGGTGGCGGCCGTGATGCCCACCGGCGTGTAGGCCGAGGTGCAGCCCTTGGCCGTGGTCATGATGTCCGGCAGGACATTCCAGTGGTCCATGGCAAAGGCTTTTCCGGTGCGGAACCAGCCGGTCATGACCTCGTCGGCGATCATGAGCACGCCGTTTTCGTCGCAGATCTTTCGGACCAGCGGGAAATACTCCGGCGGCGGCACGATGCGCCCGTTGGTGCCCACCACGGGTTCCAGGATGATGGCCGCCACGTTGCCCTCTTCTTTGATCATGTAATCCAGGTAGCGGGCACACTGCACCTCACATCCGGGGTATTGCAGCCCGAAGGGGCACCGGTAGCAGTAGCAGTCCGGGGCGAAGCGCACACCGTCGATGGTGTAGCGGGCCCGTTCGGCCGGCCCGCGCCGGGGGTCGCCGGTAAAGGCCAGCCCGGCCGGGGTGGCTCCGTGGTAGGAGTGGTAGCGGGAAATAACCTTGTAGGCCGGCGCTTTGGACTGGCGCACCATGATCAGGGCGCCGTCGTTGGCTTCGGTGCCGGAGGTCGAAAAAAAGAATTTGGCCAGGCCGCCGGGCATGATGCTGCGCAGGGCCTCCACGGCTTCAATGGCCGATTCGGTGACGAATCCCGGTGCCACGTAAGGCAGTTTTTCGGCCTGCCGCACGATGGCTTCGATGACGGCCTTGTTCTTGTGGCCCAGGTTGGAGCACATCAGCTGCGAGGAAAAGTCGATGTAAGGCTTGCCGGCGGCATCGTAGAAATAGATGCCTTCGGCGTCGCTCACCAGCATGGGAGACTTCCAGGCTTTCTGCCAGTTCCAGGTGCCGAAGGTGTGTTCGGCCATTTCTTTTATTTTGCTTTGTACGTCCGTCATGGTAGAATCCTCCTTTCAGGTAGCGCCGCCGTCACTTTTTCCCCGGACCGCGTACGCCCGGTGCACTCCCGGCAGCCTGTGCAAGTCCATTTGTTCCGGGTCAGGAGATACTGAGAATGCGATTCTGCGCCAATCCCAGATGCCGCTTCCACGAATACAGGGTAAAAGATGCCCGCCAGCCCCTGGTGGTCAACAGCGTCCCCACATCCTCTGTGGAGGCCTGTGCGTGCAAGCAGATTGTCCACCGCCACCCCTACCGAGACGCCGCTGAAAACCCCTCCGCCCCCACGGTGTACTTCTGTGACGTCTGCCACCAGGCCATCGAGATGGTGCGCCGGCAAGGGCTCAGGGCGGCTTCGGGGACAGGGTGATTCTGCTACAGTTCCTGCAGTTTTTCAAGGTGGGCGCGGTGTTTTTTGCCCACCAGCTTGAGGGCGCGGGCGACTTCCGACAGGGCCTTGAGCTTTTGCGCGGCTTCCTGGTAGTAGCGCTGGGCCCGTTCTTCCAGCCGCCGTGCCGTCTCCAGCGCTTGGCCGGCATCCATGGTTGCGGCGCCCGCGGATGATTCGACAAACGCATCCCGGGAAAATCCCTGGATCTGCTCCAGGATCATCTCGGTGACATTTTCCCGTCGGGTGCGCTGAATGTTCTGGATATTCTTGGCGGCATCTTTGGCAAACTGCTCGAACAGATCGCGAAAAGCCGCGCAGGCCTCGTTGGCCGCGGCAGCCGTGTAAAAATCCCGGTCCTGGGTTTCCAGCTGTTCGGCAAAATTGAGGATGCTTCCGAAATTGATCAGCGGCATGTGCCCTCCCTGTCTGCAGGCGCCGGCAGCCCGTGAAAGACCGCCGGCGGCCTGGTGCGCGCTCTGTTAGAACCAGCGTTCGATAACCACCTTGGTATCGGTGAAGAACTGGAAGATTTCCTGCCCGTGGCCCTTGACATCGCCGTACATGGAGTTGCCGGCACCGCCGAAGGGGAAGAAGCTCATGGGCGCGGCAATGCCGATGTTGATGCCCACCATGCTGGGCTTGACCCGGTACTTGAACTCCCGCACCACCCCGCCGTTCTGGGTGTAGATGCAGGCCGCATTGGCGTACCCGCGGGTGTTGATCAAGTCGATGACGTCGTCCAGGCTTCCGGCCCGTACGGTGCTGACCACGGGTCCGAAGATCTCCTCGCGGGCGATGGTCATGTTGGGGGTCACGCGGTCGAAGATGGTGGGGCCCACGAAAAAGCCGTTGGGGAGTTCCGGCACCGTGAAATTTCTCCCGTCCAGAACCAGTTCAGCACCCTCGGCGATGCCCTTTTCGATGTATCCCAGCACCCGTTCGCGATGGGCGGCGCTGACCACCGGACCCATGGCCGTCTGTTCGTCCAGGCCGTCGCCCACTTTCATGGCCTTGGCCGCAGTAGTGAATTTTTCCAGCAGTTCGTCGGCGATGTCCCCCACCGGCACCAGCACGGACCCCGACAGGCAGCGCTGGCCGGAGCAGCCGAAAAACGAGGTGATCAGCGAGGGCATGGCGGCATCCAGATTGGCGTCGGGCATGATGGCCACGATGTTCTTGGCGCCGCCCAGGGCCTGGACACGCTTGCCGGTTTCCCCGCAGCGCTGGTAGATATAGCGGGCCGTGGGGGTGGAGCCCACGAAGGAAACACCTTCGATGTCCGGATGGTCCAGCAGGGCGTTGACCACGTCGCGGGAGCCGTGCACCATGTTGACCACGCCTTCGGGCAGGCCGATTTCGTCCACGATCTCGAAGATCTTGGTCTGGGTCATGGGCACCTGTTCCGAGGGTTTGACGATGAAGGTGTTGCCGGCAACGATGGCATAGGGCAGGAACCACCACGCCACCATGGCGGGAAAGTTGTAGGGCACGATGGCCGCGAACACACCCATGGGCTGGCGGTGGCCGTAGCAGTCGATGCCCTTGGCGATGTCTTCCAGGGTGTAGCCCGTCATCAGGGTGGTAACGCCGGTGGCGTGCTCCACGTTTTCGATCATGCGCCGCACCTCACCGCGGGCCTCGTCGATGGCCTTGCCCTGTTCGCGGGTCAGCGTCCGGGCGATGTCCTCGAAGTTTTCCTCGAAGGCGTCCTTCAAGCGAAACAGGTAGCGGGCCCTGGTCAGGGGCGGCGTGGTGCGCCACTCCCAGAAAGCCTCTTTGGCGGCCTTTACGGCCGCATCGACATCTTCTTTGGTGCTGTACGCCACGCTGGCGATTTTTTCGCCCGTTGCCGGGCACCAGACGTCGCCGATGGTGGTCGACGCCGAATCCACCCATTCACCGTTTATGTAGTTTTTAACGCTGGTGATGGCCATGACCGGTTCTCCTTTCACAAATCAGTGGAAATTCTACCCATGCGATTTCGCCATACCGCCGTTTCTTGCGGCAGGCCGCAATTACCTCTCCGTTATTCCAAAAGCAGATAGAGTATAATGATAGGGTATGTCAATAAAAATCGTCTTGTAGGCGACGAAAACCGTCATTATGAATTTAAATAAATACGAATATTGACAAAAAAGTCTTAATTTTCTAATTTTCCAGCCACCGTTCGGAGACAGGCACTGAAACCGGCAACCACGGGGAAAGGGGAAGCGCTGATGGCCAGCGGCAACGCCAGGGGACGCAGGAAAAAAATCGACCACATCGACCGCCAGATGATACGGCTGCTGCAGAAGGACGGCCGCATATCCAACACCGACCTGGCCAAAAAGATCGGTATTTCGGAGGCCACCGCCCGATCGCGGCTCAACCGCCTGATAACGGAAAAGTACATTCAGATCGTGGCCGTCAGCAACCCCATAAAACTGGGGTTCGAGATCGTGGGCTCCATCCGTTTTCACGTCAACATCAAGAAAATGGATGCGATAACCGAAGAACTCAAAAAACTCAAACCGCTGTGGTTCATCGTGCACACCACCGGGGGAACCGATATCGTCACGGAGTTTGTCGTCGAATCCCTCTCGGAGCTCAACGATCTGCTGTTCAACAAAGTCAACAAGATCGACGGTATCTACCGCACCGAGACCTCCCTGTTCCTGCAGTACGTCAAGCGCCAGTACGACTGGGGAACCGGCAAGGAGTGATGGGGCCAGACGGCAAGAACCCCCACGGTGACGGGCGGTGGTCGTAAAATAGCGCCGGGACGTCTGGTTTTATTTCATTTCTTTCACAATCTATTTCAGAAGTTACACAATTATTTCCCTGTGATCCGGAAATGTTGTGTGCCACATTGTTCCTGCCCTATATATTGATTTGCATGATTCTTGCATTTCTATGATTGCAGCGTCGAACCTGGCTTGAAGCACAACCACATATCCTGCGCTCTTCTAGGAAGCTCCCGCTGAGACGGACTTGACCCCCGGGCCGCCATAGGGCCCAACACCGCCGCTAACCAGTGCCGACATAGACGCGATCTGCCGTTTTACCGGCACGGTTTTAACCGTGAACAGAGGGAACCCCGATAAAGAAAAGAAAGGAGGACGAGAAAATGAGACGTACATTAACGATACTCTCGCTGCTGGCAGCCCTGATCTTTGCCCCCTTTTGCTCATGGGGGCAGGTTTTCGAGGTCAGAACCGCTGCGGAGCTAGAACAGGCGCTCCACGATGCGGGCGGAAATGGGCAAAACGATAGGATTAAGATCTATCAGGGTACCTATGACGAGTGGCAACGTTACGGCTGTCAACAACACCATCGCCCACAACACGGCCACCGAACGGGCCGGCGGTGCAACTTTTGCGGGCGGTCCGGGGGATGTATTGAAAATATACAACAACATTATTTGGGGGAATTCGGCACCTTCCGGCGAGGGCGGTGATATTTTATTGTATTGTTCTGGATGGTTCGTTGGTTACCACAACGATTATTCTGACCTGCTGGGTGCTTGGTCGGATTCAGGCAACAATATTGATGAAGACCCTCATTTCATCGGTGCCGGCGACTATCACCTGCAGTTTTCCTCGCCCTGCCGAAACGCCGGAGACCCCGGCGCGCCACACCTTCCGGCCGTGGATTACGATGGCCAAAAGAGAATCCTCGGTACCGCGCCGGACATGGGGGCCGATGAAACGTTTGATTTTTCGAACCTGAAGGGGCTTAAAAAAATTATTAAAATACCGTCGAGGCTGAAGGGTCTCTGGAAATAAGCCGCCACAGATCGATGGCCCGTTTTGCGGGGCCATCTGGCTTCCCAAACCCGTGTCGCAGAGTGGAGACACCTCTTCGTTGTCACAGATCGTCAGAGGCCGTCACCCGGCCTCTGAGCTTCTTGATGCGGCTGCGGTGTTTCTTGCGGGCCAGGGTGCGGGTGCGCGACGCGCGGCTGGGACGCGTGGCGATGCGCCTTTCAGGAGGGACGGCCGCTGCCCGGATCAGGGCTGCCAGGCGCTCCAGGGCATCCCGGCGGTTTTGCTCCTGGCTGCGGAACCGCCGGGCGCGGATGATCACCACACCGTCGGCCGTCATGCGCCGGCCGGCGATGCGCCGCAGGCGCCGGCGCACCTCGGGCGGCAGGGACGCAGAGCGGGCGGCGTCGAAACGCAGCTGCACGGCCGTGGACACCTTGTTGACGTTTTGCCCGCCGGGGCCCGAGGCTCGCACGAAAGACAGCTCGATTTCGTCGTCCCCGATGGTGATCCGCGGTGTGACGGCGAGCGTCACCGGGCGGCGTCCATGCGCCGCTTCAGGTCGGCCACGAAGCGGCTGCGGGTCTCCGGGTCGGTCTTGATGCACTCCTTGACTTCCTTCCAGGTGGGTGAGCAGTTCTTGTATTCGACGTCCACCATCTCGTGGATGATGCGGTCGACAGCTTGCTTGTTGCTTTTGCCAACCGTGATGCCGGCCTCTTCCAGAACGTCTTTCATCCACCGGAAATAACAGGACATGCTGCACCTCCTTTTATTTGAACAGGTCGACGTACTTTCCGTAACCCTCTTTTTCAAGGTCCTTGGCGGGGATGAACCGCAGGGCAGCCGAGTTGATGCAGTAGCGCAGACCGGTGGGTGCCGGTCCGTCGTCGAACAAATGGCCCAGATGGGAGTCCGCGTGCCGGCTGCGCACCTCGGTGCGCACCATGAAGAAGCGGGTGTCTTTTTTCTCGGCGATGTTTTCCGGCGCCAGGGGGCGGGTGAAGCTGGGCCAGCCGGTGCCCGAGTCGAACTTGTCCCGGGAGCTGAACAGGGGTTCGCCGGAGACGATGTCCACGTAAAGGCCGTCGGCTTTGTTGTCCCAGTAAGCATTGTCAAAGGGCGGCTCCGTGCCTTCCTCCTGGGTGACCTTGTACTGCAGGGGCGTCAGGCGGCGTCGCAGTTCGTCCTGGGGCGGTTTTGCATAACGCCCCGCGGTTTCTTCGGGCACGGTGGTTTGCGGCGCTCCCCACACTTTTTTCAGAAAACGGTCCCGGCCGGAGTTCATGCGGTAAAAGCGGTAGCGCAGCGGGTTGATGCGGTGGTAATCCTGGTGGTAGTCCTCGGCCGGATAAAAGGTGTCCAACTTCACTATTTCGGTTACCACGGGGCGGTCGAAGCGCCCGCTGGCTTCCAGTTGTTTTTTGGATTCCAGGGCCTGCTGCCGCTGCCGGTCGTCTTTATAAAAAATCGCGGTACGGTACTGGGATCCCCGGTCGACGAACTGTCCGCCGGCATCGGTGGGGTCAACGTGCCGCCAGAATACCGCCAGCAACTCACGGTAGGAAACCCGGGCCGGGTCGTAGCGCACCAGCACGGCCTCCAGGTGCCCGGTCTGGCCGGAAGAGACCTCCCGGTAGGTGGGATTCTGGCGCCGGCCGCCGGTGTAGCCGGAGATCACCTCTTTTACGCCTTCGATTTTTTCGAAATCCGCTTCCACACACCAGAAGCAGCCGCCGGCAAAGACGGCCTCTTCCAGGTTCGCCGTTTGTCTGTCCATGGCTTTCTCCGTTTGGGCCTGCTGACCGTCAGCGCGCTGGCAACCAGCCGGCACCGTCATGATCGTTATGACCGCCAGTATGGTAAGAATAATCTTCATTTGGCCTCCATCATGCCACAAGGTAATAATGGAAGACTGATTTGCAAGTTCGCCTGCCGTTTGAAACTGCTTGCAGATGGATCGGATGTGGTTATAATAAAGTGCCCTGTCAGTGGAAGCCGGATGGACACCAGAGCGAAGGCGAAACACGATCGGCGCGGATTCGCCGGAACTTGTTGAGAAGGTACGAAAACTGGTGCTTTGAACTATTTAGGAGATTTCCCGAATATGCCCATGAGACATATGCAGACCTATCGCGTTGTTCCCAATATACCGCAACCCCTGTCCTTTCTTGAAACGCTGTCCCGGAATCTGTGGTGGTGCTGGAAGGCCACCGCGGTGGAGCTGTTCCGGCGCATGGATCCGCGGCTGTGGAGAGCTTCGGGGCGCAACCCCCTGCTTTTTCTGACGCTTCTCCCGCCGCAGCGCATGCAGGAGCTGGCCGCCGATGACAGCTTTCTGGCCCATCTGGAGCGGGTCAAAAAGCGATTCGAAAGCGGGATTCGCATCGGCCCGCGCAAAGATCTGCCCTTTGCCGAAAACGAGGTCATCGCCTACTTTTCCATGGAATTCGGGCTGCACGAATCGATTCCCATTTTTGCCGGCGGGCTGGGCATTCTGGCCGGCGACCACATGAAGGCCTCTTCGGATCTGTCCCTGCCCCTGGTCGGTGTCGGCCTGATGTACCGCCGGGGCTATTTCCGGCAGGTGCTGGACGCCGAAGGCATGCAACAGGAGGAATACCCGGCCACCGATCTGTACCTGCTGCCGGTGGAAAGGGCGCGCGACTCGTCGGGCAACGAGATCGTGGTGTCGGTGGATGGACCCGACGGGGAAATCCTCGCCATGGTCTGGCGGATTCAGGTAGGGCGCCTCTCTCTTTTCCTGCTGGACACCAACCTGCTGGAAAACCCGCCGGAAGTACGGCAAATCACCTCCAACCTGTATGTGGCCGAGCAGAAAACCCGGTTGTGTCAGGAGCTGGTGCTGGGCGTCGGCGGCTTGCGGGCCTTGACAGCCATGGGCCTGTTTCCCAAGGTTTGCCATATGAACGAGGGCCATTCCGCCTTCAGCGGCCTGGAGCGGCTGGCGCTCACCATGACCACGCAGGAAACCGACTTGAGCACGGCCCTTGAAATCGTTCCCCGCGCCACGATTTTTACCACCCATACCCCGGTGGCCGCCGGTCACGACGAATTTCCGGCCGCCCTGGTGTCCCCGGCCCTCAAACCCTTTGAAGAACGCCTGGGCGTTTCAACGCCTGAGATCCTCTCCTGGGGACAGCCCCGGGGGGCGTCGGCGGACAGCCCGCTGTGCATGTTTTACCTGGGGCTGCGCATGTCCCAGTACTGCAACGGCGTCAGCCGGCTGCACGGGCAGGTGGCCCGCAAAATGTGGGCCCACGAGTGGCCCGACAAACCGGTGGACGAGGTTCCCATCACCCACATCACCAACGGCGTGCACCTGGCCAGCTGGCTGTCCCCGGAAGTGTCACTACTGTTCGCCCGCTACCTGGGCCCCCTCTGGCACCGGGATCCGCAGAACGAGAAACAGTACCGACGCATCGATGAGATCTACGACGAAGAGCTCTGGCACGCCCACGAAATGGCCCGGGCACGGCTCCTGCGGATCTGTCGCGAGCATGTGGCCGGCCAGTACCGACGGCGCAACGCGCCGCGGCCGATCCAGGAAGAGGCCCAGGGGCTGCTTGATCCGGATGTGCTCACCATTGGGTTCGCCCGGCGGTTCGCCACTTACAAGCGGGCCTATCTGCTTTTCATGGACCCCGACCGCCTGGAGGCCATCATCAATTCCGAAAAACGCCCCGTACAGTTCATCTTCGCCGGCAAGGCCCATCCCAGAGACAATGAGGGCAAGGACATCATCAAGCAGTTGGTGGCCTTCGCCCGGCGGCCGGCCGTACGCCACCGCATGATTTTTCTGGAGAATTACGACATGCACCTGGCCAGGGTCCTGGTGCAAGGCGCCGACGTGTGGCTGAACACCCCTCGCCGCCCCCATGAGGCCTGCGGCACTTCGGGCATGAAGGCCGCCATCAACGGTGTGCTCAATGTCAGCATCCTGGACGGATGGTGGGCCGAAGGCTACAATGAAACCGTGGGCTGGGCCATCGGTGAGCGGCAGGACAGCCACAGCGATCCGGCTTTTCAGGATATGCTGGAATCCCAGGCGCTTTACAACATCCTGGAAAATGATGTCATCCCCACCTACTACGACCGTAAAAACGGAAACGTCCCCGGCCGCTGGATTCGCATGATGAAAAACACCATGAAAATGACCATGGAAAAATTTTCAGGCATGCGCATGGTACGGGAATACCGTGACCGTTTTTATTTCCCTGCCGCCGGGCGGTTCGGTGAACTGGGCACCGACGGCGCCGAAAGGGCCCGCCAACTGGCCGAGCAGCGCCAGCGCCTGCTGGCCCTGTGGGACCAGATTGAGATCGGATTTCCCCGGGCCGAGAAGGAGGGCCCTTTCCGGGTGGGTGACACCTTCGGCGTGACGGTGGAAGTCCAGCTGGGGGCGTTGACCCCCGATGAGGTGTGTGTGGAGGTCTACAGCGGAAAACTGGAGGCCATGGATCAGGTCGAATCCAGCTGGGCCGCGGAAATGGTGGTTGACAAATCCCTCGGTGATGGAAAATACTTGTACCGAGGATCCCTGACCTGCCAAGCCTCTGGCCGATACGGATTTTCGGCGCGTGTCCTTCCCAGGGGGGACGAGTGGCAGAAAAACATACCCGGGCTCATGACTTGGGCATCGATGTCCTGAGGGCTGCAGACATGGCAGAGCCGACCAGCAAAAAACCCCGTATCCTGGTGGTAACCCCGGAAGTGACCTACCTGCCCGACCGCATGGGCAGCTTTTCCCATTACCTGACGGCCAAGGCCGGCGGCCTGGCCGATGTTTCGGCAGCCCTTATCAGCGCCCTTTTCGAAGAGGGCGCCGATGTACACGTGGCCCTACCCAACTACCGCGCCATTTTCCAGGACAGGCTGGCGCCGTTGCTGAGGAAGGAATGGCGCCGCATCGAGCGCAAGATGCCCGACGACCGCATCCATCTGGCCGAAGACCGCGCCTTCTTTTACCTCAACCGCGTCTATGCCGGATCGGGAAACGAAAACACCAAACTGTCGCTGGCCTTCCAGCGCGAGGTCATCAACAACATCGTGCCGCGCGTCAGGCCGGACCTCATTCACTGCAACGACTGGATGACCGGCCTCATTCCGGCCATGAGCCGTGAGGCGGGCATTCCCTGCCTGTTCACCGTTCACAACATTCACACGGTGAAAAGCACCCTGGCCCACATCGAGGACCGCGGCATCGATGCCCCCTATTTCTGGCAGAACCTCTTTTATGAAAACATGGCCTACAGCTACGAAAGCACCCGGGAAACCAATCCGGTGGATTTCCTGGTCAGCGGCGTGTTCGCTGCCCATTTCGTCAACACCGTCAGCCCCACCTTCTTAATGGAGATCGTCCATGGCCGGCATGATTTCGTGGAAGAACCGCTGCGCCGGGAGCTGTCCAACAAATGGTATGCCGGCTGTGCTACGGGCATCCTCAACGCCCCAGATCCGAGCTTCAACCCGGCCCGTGACGACATCCTGGCCGTGCAGTACGGTCCCGATGACCATCTGGAGGCCAAGAAGCGGAACAAGCGCGAACTGCAGCGGCGTCTGGGCCTGATCGAAGACGGTGCCGCGCCGATGTTTTTCTGGCCCTCGCGCCTGGACCCCGCCCAGAAGGGGTGCCAGCTGCTGGCCGACATCCTCTACCGGGTCATATCGACCTACTGGCACCAGAACCTGCAGATCGTTTTCGTGGCCAACGGCGACTACCAGGAGCATTTCAAGAACATCGTATCCTTTCACGGTTTTCACCAGCGCGTGGCCATCTGCGACTTCGACGTCAATCTTGAGCACATGGCCTACGGTGCTTCTGATTTCGTGCTCATGCCGTCGCTGTTCGAGCCCTGCGGATTGCCCCAGATGATCGGCGCCATATACGGCGCCCTGCCGGTGGTGCACGACACCGGCGGTCTGCACGACACGGTGTTGCCCCTCGACGTGGAACAGAATCGGGGCAACGGCTTCCTGTTTGAGAATTACGACGCCACCGGCCTTTTCTGGGCCATGGAGCAGGCCATGATTTTTTTCAACCTGCCCGAGGAACTGAAAAACGCGCAGATCGCCAGGATCATGGCGGAAAGCCTGGCCACCTTCAACCACGCCGTCACGGCGCGCCAGTATATCGATCTTTACGAAAAGATGCTGCAGCGCCCGCTGATCAAATGACGACAGGACTCCGGCAGCATCCCGACCCGGTGACGCGGGCCCTGGCGGACGACCCGCTGCTGGCCCCCTATGAAGCTCATCTGCGCCGCCGTGCGGCCCTGCTCGCCCAGGCGGAAAACCGGCTGACCGGAGGGCGCACCAGCCTGTGTGATTTCGCCAGCGGCCATGAGTATTTCGGCCTGCACTTCAGAAGCGGCCGGTGGGTGTTTCGCGAGTGGGCTCCCAACGCAAGCGCCATTTACCTCATCGGAGAGTGTACCCACTGGCGCAAACGGGACGACTTCGCCCTCGAAAAGGTCAGCGCCGACGGTGTCTGGGAAATCCGCCTGCCGGCGGAACGTCTCTCCCACGGCCAACTCTACCGGCTGGTGATTTGCTGGCCCGGGGGCGAGGGGGACCGCCTGCCCGCCTGGGGCCGCCGGATGGTCCAGGATCCTGAAACCCTCATTTTCAATGCCCAGGTGTGGCATCCCGAAACGCCCTACCGGTGGCGGCATCCCACCTACCGCAATCCCGCCCAGCCCCGGCTCATCTACGAGGCCCATGTGGGCATGGCCCAGGAAGAAGAAAGGGTCGGCACCTACCGGGAGTTCACCCGGGACGTGATTCCGCGTATCGTGGCTGCCGGCTACAACACCATTCAGTTGATGGCCATCCAGGAGCATCCCTACTACGCTTCCTTCGGGTATCAGGTTGCCAATTTTTTTGCACCCTCATCGCGGTTCGGCACGCCGGAGGATCTCAAGGAACTCATCGATGCGGCCCACGCCGCCGGCCTGGCGGTGGTCATGGACCTGATCCACTCCCACGCCGTGCGCAACGAGGTCGAAGGGCTCAGCCGCTTCGACGGCACGACCTTCCAGTTTTTCCACGCAGGCCCCCGCGGTGAGCACGGGGCCTGGAATTCCCGCTGTTTCGACTACGGCAAACCCCAGGTAGTACACTTCCTGCTGTCCAACTGCCGGTACTGGCTGGACGAGTTTCACCTGGACGGGTTCCGCTTCGACGGCGTCACCAGCATGCTCTATCGCCATCATGGCCTGGGAAAAGCCTTCACCGGTTATGATGACTACTTCGGCGACGACGTGGATGAGGACGCACTGGTCTACCTGGGCCTTGCCAACCGATTGATCCACGAACTGCGCCCCGATGCCGTCACCATTGCCGAGGACGTCAGCGGCATGCCCGGCCTGGCCGCACCGGAAGCCCGTGCCGGCACCGGCTTCGACTACCGCTTTGCCATGGGGGTACCCGATTACTGGATCAAGCTGCTCAAGGAAGTGCCCGACGAGCACTGGCCTCTGGGGCACCTGTGGTTCGAACTCAACAACCGCCGCCCCGGTGAAAAGACCATCAGCTACGCCGAATCCCACGACCAGGCCCTGGTGGGGGACCAGACCCTCATCTTCCGCATGATCGGCGCCGGCATGTACGACCGCATGGACGTGGAGAGCCGGGATGTACGGGTAGACCGCGGCATGGCGCTGCACAAGATGATTCGCCTCATCACCCTGCTGACCGCCGGCAGCGGCTATCTCAATTTCATGGGCAACGAGTTCGGCCACCCCGAGTGGATCGATTTTCCCCGCGAAGGCAACAACTGGTCTTTTCGACATGCCCGCCGTCTGTGGCATCTGGCCGAAGACAAGCGGCTGCGCTATCATTTTCTGGGAAACTTCGACCGGGACATGATCGACCTGGTAAAGCGCTTCCATATCCTCGAAACCGACGGCGCCCGCCTGATTCACGAACACCAGGAGAACAAGATTCTGGCCTTCGGCCGGGCGGGATTGATCTTCGTGTTCAACTTTCATCCCTGGCGGTCCTACACCGGCTACCACCTTTCCGCCGCCCCGGGCAAATATCGCCTGCTGATGGACAGCGATGCCCTGCAATACGGCGGCCACGGCCGCCTGCAGGCCGACCAGGAATACTTCAGCCTCGACGACCAGGAACGGCACAGCCATCTGCGTCTCTACCTGCCATCGCGCACCGCCCTGGCGCTCCGGCCGGAGGTCCGCCGGACGTTGTAACGGCGGCAC
>CAYUAQ010000024.1:2468-40635 GCA_964442705.1 uncultured Desulfobacteraceae bacterium | reverse complement strand
GCCCGCTTGTTGTCGGAGGTGATGATGTGGGCCGTGCTGAGCCTGTTGCCCACGAAGGGGTTGTCGACGATGTACTGCATGTCCTCGGCGTTCAAAAGAACGTGGCCGGTCCACCAGCGTTCGAAGCCCAGGTAGCGGGGCACCTCGGTGTCGATGCGTGAGTAGAGGTTGTACTGCTTGGTCCAGAGGGTGTTGGCCGGGTTGAGGTTCTCGAAGTTCACTACCAGCCAGGAACCGTCGAATATACCGTTGCCCAGGTCGCTGGTCAGCGCCGTCAGCCAACTGCCCCCCAGCGTGCCGCCGCTGTAGCGCATGGGGTTTTTGCCGTGCACGCCGGCCCAGTACGACAGCGGCGCCCCGGCCGCGATGATGGGGCCGCACAGCTCGGGGTAGACCGCCGCCAGCATCATGACGGCCCAGCCGGCCTGGCAGTTGCCGATGATGACGGGCTTTTCGTCCGCTTTCGGGTGCAGGCCGATGATGTGCTCCAGAAAGTGGGCCTGGGCGCGCATCACCGCTTCGATGGTCTGCCCCGGTTCGGGATAGGGCGAAAACCCGATGAAGTAGCAGGAATGCCCCTCGGCCATGATCACGCCGATCTCGCTGTCGGCCTTGAAGCCGCCAATGCCCGGCCCGTGGCCGGCGCGCGGGTCCACCACCACGAAGGGGCGCTTGGTCTCGTCGATGGTGGTGCCCTCGGGGGGCAGGATCTTCACCAGTCCGTAGTTGACGGGTTCGGGCAGGGTGCGGCCATCCACGATCAGTTCGAAATCGTAGTCCAGCACGTTGGGCGCCTTGCGTGCCATGTGCCTGTGGTACTGGTTGCCGCGCCGGCGCATGGTGTCCCAGTAGAGTATCGTGCGCTGGGCGGCGTCGACTAGGTATTCCGTCAAGGGATCGTTGCCGGATGGTTGCTTGGTTGCCTGTTTTTCGTCCGTCATTCTTGTACTCCCCAATCTGCGGCCTTGCGGGTACCGCGCGTTTTCAGCGGCTGCATGAAAAAAAAGTTAAGGAGGGGTAACCCACCCCCCTCCCCGGGTTTTCGATCTTCTTGCGTAGATCGGCGGGCCTATCCCTTGGACCCCAGCCGCAGCCCGCCATGGATGAAAAACACCTCGCCGGCCAAGGCTTCGTTCTTGTAGATGTCGCCCACCAGTTGGGCCACTTCCTCGGGCTCGATGAGCCGCCCGATGGGCACCTGGGACAGGATCTTGTCCAGTGCCTTCTGGTTCATCCCCTTGACCATGGCTGTGCCCACGTAACCCGGGGCCACGGCCACGCAACGGATCTTGTCCGCCAGGCCACGCCGGAAGAACTCCGCCGTAATGACCTTGGGCATGACCGACATGGCCGCCTTGGTGGAGGAATAGTTGATCTGGCCGGCGGTGCCCAGGGAGCCGGTGGAGGAAATCAGGCAGATCAGTCCCTTGCAGTTGTTGTTGATCATGCGCTCCGCGCATTCGCGCACGGTCAAGAAAACACCTGTCAGGTTGATGTCGATGACCAGCTGGAAATCGCCCAGGGACATCTTGCGGGTCACCTTGCCCGTCTCGCGGTCCGGCGAAACCATCATGCCGTCGCGGATGATGCCGGCAAAAGGCGCCACCAGGTTGATCTGCCCGAATCTTTCGATGGCCGCATCGGCCAGTTTGCCGTTGTCTTCCTCTGTGGTGACATTGGCAACCACCGAAAGTACTTCGCCCCCCAATGCCTTGAGTTCCGCTTCGGCCTTGTCGAGCAGGTCCTGGGCGATGTCGGCAATAACCACTTTGCCACCGTTATTTACCCAGTATTTGGCCAGTTCCAGGCCGATGCCCCCGCCTCCGCCGGTAATGACCGCTACCGCATCCTTGATTTCAAGCATCGCGTTCTCCTTTTTTCCTTACTGGTGTTCAAAAAACGAAAAAATCTTTTGTCTTACAGTATCAGGAAAATACAGGGAATGAAAGTCCATACCAAATTAATGGTCGTCCCCCTTATATTCGTCCCCTTTATACTCCAGGTCTCGGAGGATTTTTTCAACGGAAACCGTCTGTGGCGCCGTGGCCAGTAGAGCCAGGTGGGATTTGAGCTGCGCCAGCCGGCGGGCGGGTTCGGGCCCGACGCCTTGGTATGCGGCCAAAGAGCCTGAAACCAGCGCCATCTGTCGCTGCACCAGGGCCTCGGGGGCTTTGCGGATTTCTTCCAGGTCGGAAAAATACGCAGTGGTCAGCTGGTCCGTCAGCGCCGCACAGTCGGACAGGCGCCGGTTCAGATCGGCAATGTTCTCCTTGAGGGATTCGAATTCGCTCTCGGGCAATTTTTCCTTTTCGATACCGCCCAGCATGTCCAGCTCGTTCCGGAGCTGCCGGCAGCGGCTGGTGGCGGTAACGATGGATTCGGCGGTAAACAGCGCCTTCCAGATCAATGCCCTGGCGGCCTCGGCCTCTTTTTCGGTCTGCAGTCCGGCGGTCTTGCGGATGTAATCACGCAGCAGGGACACCTTCTCCCGGTCGGGTCCGGCGCCCTGGCCCAGTTTCTCCAGGTCGGCAACCAGTGCATCTGGGGTGACGGCCGCCTCGGTGGAGGCCCCGGCCGCTGCAGCAGCCGGATGCAGGGCCGCCCACTGCTTTCGGAGAAGGTCAGCGCGGCTGGCGGGCGTCACGATGGCCGCAAGCACCACCCGAAACCCCAGGTCACGGCTGCGATAGGAACCCTGATCGATGAAAAAGGGCATCTCCTCGCGGCGGCCGGGCATGATTTCGGGGCGGTGCTTGCGGAAGCTGCCGCCCTTGATGACAAATCCGCCGGCCGCCCCGTGCAGCCGCGCGTCCACCGAGAAACGAAAGAGGTCCAGCGTCATTTCGGCCGCATTTCCGGCCGTGTCGAAGATTCCCAGGGGATTGGCGCAGCGCGTGCCGATCCAGGCCAGTTTTTCCGGCGACTTGGCGGCCCCGGTTTCGGTAAAAATCGCGTAGTCGGACAGGGGCCGGTCCTGCAGGGGGAAAAAGGCTTCCTGGTCGATATAACCCGCATCCACCTGTTGGCCGCCCCGGGCGGCGTACTCCCACTCGGACTCGGTGGGCAGCCGGATGAAAGCCCGGCGGCCGTCGGCCAGCCGGGGAAGGGCGCCGGGCCGGTTCTTGAGCAGCCACTCGGTGTAGCGGCGGGTGAAGTCGACGGCCTCGAACCAGGAGACATCGGTTCGAGGCCGCGGGTCTTCGGCCGTGTAAGTGGCATCCCACCCCGGGCAGTCCCGCTGCATGACCACCTGCCACTGGTAGTTGGAAATTTCGTATTTGCCGATGAAATAGTACAGGCTGCCGATGGTGCCGTCCCCGGGGAGAGGACAGACCCCACCGCCTTCGGCGGCCGCAACCGCCTTCTCCTGCCAGGCCGACGGCAAATCCTCGAGCCGCAAAGCGCCGGCCAGGGCGGCGCGGTGGCGGGCATCCATGAAACTTTCCCGGGCCCGGCCGCAGTCGGTGCAGCCCAGCTCCAGCTGCAGATCGTCGAACAGGTACACGGCCGGAATGCACACCAGGCGGAGGATCAGCTTGGCGCCGCAGGGCATGGGCAGTTCGAAATCACCGGGCAGCGGGGTGGGGTTGACCATGTCCTTGACGATGGGCACGCGGTCGCTGCGCTTGTGCTGGTATGCCGGGCAGTCCACGGCCCCGGCCGGCGGCACCAGCAGCAGCGTTAAGAGTAAGGTCAACACGACGTGCCCTGCCAATGCGGGCGATGCCCGCAACCCAATCGCTTTCTGTTTTTTGCCACGGCTCAACACGGACCCTCGCAGATATAAATTTCGCGGATAAGTGCACGCCTCCCCCTTCTGCCTCTGTGCCTTTGCCCCTTTGTGCCTTTCGTGTAAAGCCAGCATGGCCTGATAATTTTTCTTTTTTTCTAGGTTCTTTGGTTCTTTTCGGAAATCATTCCTCATACATCCCGGATGACCGTGGAGGGCTCAATTTTAGTCACCCGGTAGGCCGCAAGGCTGGCGGCGATGACGCCCAGGGCCAAGGTCACGGCGAAGGCCGCCGCCAGGTGCAGCAGCGACAGGCGGCAGACGTACTCACCGGCCGCCAGGAAGCGGGCAAACAGGCGGTTGATGACCAGGGCCGACACCCCATACAGCCCGGCGGCCAGGGCGGTGCCCAGCACGCTGGTGGTCACCGACTGCACCACCGGAAACCAGACGATGCTGGAGGTGGAAAAGCCGATCAGGCGGATGACACCCAGGTGGCGGCGTTTGCGGTTGACGCCGGCCAGCACGTTGCTGGCCATGGAAGCCAGGTAGCCGCACACGGCCACCAGGGCGATGAGCCGGAATATGAGGCTGAACGAACGGTCCAGCCGCTGGACCACCTCGATCTGTTCGGCCCGGGTGTAAACTTCCAGTCCTTCTGTCTGCAGACGGTCCCGCAGGGTGATCAGCTCGTAGATCGAACGCGCGTAGAGCCGGAAGCCGGGATACGGCCGCGGCCCGGCCGGTCGTTCGGCTCCCGGCCAGCCGAACAGCGCCGAACCGAATCCGTCGCGGTAGTCTTCGGTGGCCTCCAGCAACGCCAGTCGAATGAAGGCGGCATCCCGTGAAAAGGCCCCCACCGGCAGTACGGCCACCACCTTGAGGGCCAGCGTCACCTGTTGCTTGACGCCGTTTACGGACCGCCCCACCCGGCCGGTGATGGTCTGGCCGGCGGCAACCCCGATCTTGCGGGCCGCCGAGGCCGACAGCACCACCTCGGCATTGTCGGTCGGCACCCGGCCCCACTTTTCCAGCAGGGGGTCGCCCTCTCCCGTGGGGATCAGGTCCACCGCCAGGGTGCGGGTGCGCCCGCCACTCTGCCGGGAGAGAATCATGCTGGACGCAATGGAGCGTGTGCGGGGAATGACGAAGGCCACTTCGGGCAGCTTGGCCATGTCGTCAAACCACTGCTGGCCGTAATGTCCGCTGCCGATGGGCGAAATTTCCAGGTTGCGCGGATCTCTCACCAGGCGGTCCACCATGGTGTTGATGATGCCGCTCTTGACACCGAACAGGATCAGCAGCGGTGCCAGAATAGCGGCCAGCCCCATGACGGCGCAGGCCGACAGCAATCGCTCGTGGAAGTAATCCCGCAGGGACAAACCGATGATCGTCTTCAGCCCGTGCATTCCCTCGAGCTCCTATGCAGCGACCTCGGCGCGTACGCCGCCGTCGGCATCCTGGGTGAGATTGAAGGCAACCCGCCTGAAAGCCAGGGCCTTGACACGGTCCCACTCGTGGGTGGCCACGATCAGGGTGACCCCCTTTTCCTCGGCCAGGCCGGTGAAGAGGGCCATGATTTCCCCCGCGTTAATGGGGTCCAGGGAAGCCGTGGGTTCATCGGCAATGACCACCGAGGGCTCATGGGCCATGGCCCGGGCGATGGCCGCCCGCTGGCGTTCGCCCACCGACAGCTGCCCGGGGTACTTCTTCAGGTGCCTGGCGATACCCAGTTTCTCGGCCACGCTTTCGACGGCACCATTTTCCGGCAGGCCCAGCCCCCGGCGGCTGAGGGCGATGTTGTCGGAGATACGCAAAAAAGGCAGCAGGCCCCCGGTCTGCAACACATAGCCGATGCGGCGCATGCGGGCTCGGGCCAACCCGTCTATGTCTTTATCCCGCCAAGCGGCGCTGACGTCCAGCGGGCCGTTTTCACCGTTTCCAAAGGTAAATTCGGCCGCGCTGTCAGGCTGCAGGATCATGGCCAGCAGGTCCAGCAGGGTGCTCTTGCCGCAGCCGCTGTACCCCACCAAGGCGACTTTTTCCCCCCCGCTCACAACCATCTGCGGAACGGTCAGCTCGAAACCGGGTGCGCCGGGCCACCGCTTGACCACGTCGGCCAGTCGAAACACCTCCTGTGTACCGCCCGGGCAGGCACCATCGTGTACCAGAGACTGCCGGTGTTTTTCCTTATCCGTCAAAACCGTATCCTGGCTGTCATGGCATCATGCTCAGGGGCACCCGGTAGACGCTGTCGCCGGGGTCGGCGGCGCCGAAGCTGGTCCAATTGGCCACATCGTCGTGGTACTGCCGGTAGCGCTTGAGCTTGAGTTTCAGATCGTCGATGAGGGCCTGCTGCTCGCCCACGCTCATGCGGTACCAGTCCTCTTCGGTCAGGCGCATGATGTCGCTGCGGTAGGGCAGGTCGTCCAGGAATTCCCCCAGCAGCCCCATCTGCCCGAGGTTTTCGGCCGGTTTCAGGCTGAACTGGTTGGGATCCCGCGAGATGCGGGCGGCGGCCGACAGGATGCCCTGGAAGAAATCCCGCGCTCCGGTGCGCTTGGTGCGCTGGGCCTGGTCCAGGATCACCTTGAGCCGCTGGTACAGGTCGCTCAGCTGGTTCTTGGTGAGCAGCACCGTGACCTTGAAGGCGGGAATATCCGGGCGCGCCAGATCCATGTCCGACACCCACGACGTGACCACGTGGGGCGCCTGGACCTGCTCGCGCCGGCCCAGGAAATCCAGCTGCATGGCGTAGCCCAGGATGGCGGCCTTGCGTTCGGCGTCGGCGACCACGTCCCCGCCGGAGGCGGCGGCTCTGGTGGGCAGCTGCAGCCGTTCGCCCGCACCGGTGGCCCGCACCAGCTTCACCATCTGGGCGGCCACCTTCTCCACCACCTGCCCGAAGGTCCGGGTGCCGGCGGCCACCTGGGTGGCGTCTATGGGCACGTACAGGTTGCCCAGGGTGGGATCGGACTGGCCGGTCAGGACCTTGTACTGGGACTCGGCGTAGGAGAGGTTGCCGAGTTTCTTTCCCAAGGGGGTGCGGATATGCAGGGCGAAGATTTTGATTCCCTTGGATTCGGCGGCATCGGCGATCTCGCGTTCATTGAGGCCGGTGGAGGACCAGGGGTCGTCCGCGCGGATGGCGCCGGCATCGGTGATCAGGAAGATGATGCGGGACTGGTAGCGCCCCCAGTTCATCTCGTCCAGGGCGGTTTTGATGCCGGCAAAAGCGTCTTCGTTGAAGGACTGGGTGGAGACCCGGGCTTCGCGGGTCTGCGCCAGGGCCTGCTCGAAGGCCTGGCGGTCGGTGCCGTCGCGCAGGTCGGACACGACCCTGCTGACATAGCCCAGGGCCGGCGTCTTGGCAGTGCTGTTGCGAAAGGCCACCAGCCCGAAGGCCACCTTGTCGGCCAGACCGGCCTGTTCGATGGCGTCGTAGATACGGCGCACGGCCCGGCGGGTGCGGTCGATGTATGGCTTCATGGAGATGGTGGTGTCGATGACAAACACGATGGCCGTGCGCAGCTCCTTCGGAACTGCGGGCAGCTGCCAGTTGCCCGGATCGATGGAGGCCACCTCCAGGAACTTGACGCCTTCAAACAGCTGCACGGTTTGAAAGATGGGCATCAGGTAGAACCGCTCCCGGGAGACGGCCTGCTGCGCGGGTTCCATGGCCACCACCGGCAGGTCCGGCACCTGGCCGGCCTCTTCGGACCGGGCGGCCGCAAACTGCTCAGCCAGCCGGGCGGCCTCCTGGGCGGGCGTTTTAGACCCCGCCAGTGTTTCCAACGCGTTCAGATCCTTGAAAAACAGGACCGGCTGCCGGCCGGACCTTTCGGTGAACACCAGGGTCAGGGCCTGGCGCCACTCCGAGGCCTTGTCGGCTTCCAGCCAGCCGCTGATCTCGCAGTTGCTGGATGGACCGACCTTGAGCCACTGGGTGCCGTCTTTTTCCACGCGCTCGTAAATGTAGAAAACCGTGAAGGGTTTGACCGGGGATTTCACCACTGCCGAGGCCGCATCGGCGGCGGCGTGAAGGACGGCGCCGGGATGGCTGATGACGCGCTGAAACAGGGTGCGCTTGCCCGAAAGCAGCAGGGGTTTGCAGGGCTGGGCGCCCGCGGCGGCGCTGAACGCCAGCAGGCCGGCCGCCAGGATGAGGGCCGGAACGATAACAACGGAAATGGAGGCTCTTGCAGTACGCATGATAAAACGTCTCCCCCGGAAGGCTGTTTATGTTTTCGACTCAGCGCCAGGTGTTCAAGAGCTCCCGGGCCTCCCGGGAACCCTGCCGGGCCTGGTCTTCGAGCCACTGGTGCAGTCGATCCAAGAGCCGCTGCGCCTCGGGTTGACCGCTCTTCAGGGCGATGCTGTACCAGTCATGGGCGGTTTCCGGATTCTTGCGGATGGTGCCGCTGGGCTGGTCGTCGGCGGGGTCATAGTAACGCCCCACGGCCAGGGCGGCCTCGGCATTGCCGCTGTCGGCCGCATACTCCAGCAGCAGGAAAGCGGCGTCGGCCCGTTCGGGGCTATCCGGCAGCGATTTCGCCAGGGCCACGGCCCCTTCCGGCGCAATGCCCTCTTTCAGGGCCCCGCGGGCCTTTTCCAGCACCGGCGCATCCGGTGTGTAGGCCGGCGGCGGGGGCGGCTTCACCAACGGTTTCTTGGCCGGCAGATTGGCCATGCGCGGCAGTTTGGTCTCGGCCGCCGGTTTTGCCGATTTCTGCACGGTGGGCCCCCTGATGCGGTCTTTGAGCAGAAAGTATGCCACCAGGGCCGCCACCAGGACGACCACCGCCACGATGACCAGCAGGGGGCCCAACCGGACCTGACCGGCGTTTTTGGCGTCTGTTGCATTTACATCGGAAAGGTGACCCATATAAACCTCACGTCTGGTCCAGTTTTAAAACACCCCCTTGCACCCGACCTCGGTGTCAGGAAGGCCGGCGACAGATGGTGCCGTCGTCATACGGTTGCGGTTCTGCGGGTTGGGCACCAGTATCGGGGTCCTGCGCCCCCCCGGTCGCGGGCTCTTCGCGCAGCATGATGCGGGCATCGGCCACCACGCAGTCCCGGGGCGTGCCGAACACCGGGTTGAGATCGATGGAGGTGAAACGCCCATCGAGATCCATCACCAGGTCGGAAAAAGCGACCATCAGGCCGAGCAGCCGGTCCAGGTTGACGGCGGCGCTGCCGCGGTAGCCCACGATCAGGCGTCGGCCCTTGAGGCAGCTGATCATGGAGTGCACGTCGCGGGGCGCCAGGGGCGCCATGCGCACGCTGACATCCTGGTAGATTTCAACCCCGGTGCCGCCGATGCCCAGCAGCACCACGGGACCGAACTGGTGATCCATCTTGGCGCCAACGATGAGCTCCACGCCGCCCAGGCTCTCCTCCACCAGGGCGCCCCGGAAACCGTCGATCCGGCTGAAACGGTCGAAAACCGCTTCCAGGGCGGCATCATCACGGATGCCCACCGCCACCCCGCCGGCTTCGGTCTTGTGCACCACCTGCGGTGATACCACCTTGGCCACCACGGGATAGCCGACGCGGCGGGCGAACGACAGGGCCTCGCGCTTCTCCCGCGCCCAGACAAACTCGGGCGTGGAAATCCCCGCCTGTTTCAGCAGCCGCTTGGCCTCGGGTTCCAGGACCCAGCCGTCTCCTTCGGCCTTATCGAGAATCTTTTCGATGGCAGGATCTAGCATGGCTGGCACCTCCTCATGGCATCCGCCATGTAGACGGCCCGCTCGATGGAAGCGGCCACCGGGATACCGTTGAGTTGAAATCCTTCGATGAGCATACGGTAACGCTCCGAAGACGGCACATAGGCCACCAGGGGCTTGCCCTCATGGCGATAAAGCTGGCTGATGCGCGCTCCCAGATCGGAACTGATGCCCGGCGAGTACGGCAGCAGCAGAATGATAACGCAGTCGATCTGCTCTGACTGGCAGAGGCCCAGGGCGGCCTCGAAAAAATCATCATCATCGGCGCTACCCGTGACGTCCACCGGATTTTTAAGCGAAGCGATGCCCTGAATGTTGGGATGCAGCCGCTGGCGAATGCGGTCCTGTGCAGCTGCAGACAGCTCGGGCACGTCCAGTCCCATGGCCGCACAGATGTCCACCGACAAGACGCCATGACCACCGCTGCCGGTGAGGATGCCGACACGGCCTTTGATGGCCTCCGGGTAACAGCTCAGGGCTTCGCAGTAAGATACCAGCCGGTATTCGTTGATCACCTCGACGATGCCGTGCTGGGCCAGCACCGAGGAAAACACGGTGTAGTCGCCGGCCATGGAAGCCGTGTGGCTGGAGGCGGCCCGGCGCCCGCCGGGACTTTTCCCAGACTTGAGCACCACCACCGGCTTGGGGCAGCGGCGGGCGGCCTGCACAAAAGTGCGGCCCTCCCCGCGGGCAAATCCCTCGATGTAAAAGGCGATCACACGGGTGCGGGGGTCGTCCGCCAGGTAGTTGAGCAGATCGATCTCCCGCAGGAGCGCCTTGTTGCCGATGCTCACGGCCAGGGACACCCCCACCCCTTCGTGGGCAAAGGTCACCATCTGGTCCACCAGCACCCCGCCGCTCTGGCTCACGAAGGCCACGTTGCCGGCTTCGGGCCGCACCAGGCGTTCGGCCGGCAGAAAGAAGGTGTCCACCACGTTGGGGGCGTAAATGCCGAGGCAGTTGGGGCCGATGAAAGGAAAATCCGCTTCGCGGGCCAGGTCCACCAGGCGCTGCTGCAAGTCGCCGCGACCCACTTCGGCAAATCCGCCGGAGATAATGGTGGCGCCCCCCACGCCGGCGTGGATGCAGGCCGCCAGCACATCGGGCACCAGGTCGGCCCGCACGGCGATGACGGCCAGGTCCACCGAATCGGGGATTTCACCGATATCCGGGAAAACCGGGTTGCCCTGCAGCACGCCTCCCCGGGGGTTCACCGGGTACACCGTGGCCGGGTAGCGGTGCAGGGCCTTGTTGTAGATCACGTTGGCCGGATGGCGGTGGTTGCTCAGGGAGACACCGATCACCGCCACTGTTTTGGGCTCAAACAAGGGTTTGAAATTCACTGTCGGCCTCCTCAGTAGAAAGGTTCTACCGCGGCGTAACCGTGATGACGTTGTTGAACGTGCCGAAACAGTTGCGCACCATCTCGCTGTTTTCGGGATCCGAGATCCACCGGCCGTCCACCTGGAACCGGTACTCGTAGCGCCCGGGCGGGATCATGACGATTTTTTTCCAGGCCCCGTCTTTTTCCCGGCGCATGGGATGCTTTTTGGGATTCCACTGGTTGAAATCGCCCAGCAGCCGGACTTCGCCGGCGTCGGGCTGTTTCAGAATGAAAGTGACACGGCGACGTTTGATTTTCGGGGTGGCCTTATTGGATTCCTGACTCATGACATTCTCCTTATGAATATATTGGCGTTGTTTCTCCGCTGGGCGCACAGGGCACACGGCAAAAGGCGTTTATGTACAATCTGAAGACTATGTTTGAACGGTCTGATGGCAACTACAGGACAAGATCACCGCTGACAACCGACCCCTGCCGCACGACGGCCTGGTGGCTGTGGGCATTGACGATGGTCACCCGCCCGCGGATGACGACATCTTTTTCGAAACGCACATCCCCCCTGACCGTCAGGGATTCGCAGTCCAGCAGGGAAGGCGGGCCATCGGGAAAACGGGCGTCGAAATCGTCGATTTTCTCAAAATAACGCGGATCCAGATCGATGTGGAGGGAGTCGCAGCAACGGGAGGGGTTGATCCGGAATCCGCTCTTGTGGTCATAAATATAGCAGTCCGACCGCAGGGCCAGCAGCTGGTTGCACTTCTTGACCGGCAAAAAGCGGCCGCGGTCCACCAGGACACCGGCCGCCCCCTGAAACAGGGAAATAGCAGCCCCCATGGCCGTTTCTACCTGGTAAACCGGCGGACTGCTCTTGTCCCTGGGGTCCAGGGTTTTGGGGTTGACGATGATGGGGAGCCGGACGGTTTTCTCACGTTCCACCAGGGCCTGCAGAAAGGGCAGATCGACCCACAGGCTGTTGGTGTTGAAATAGCGGTAACGACTGATGTCACGAAAGGCGTCCAGTTCTTCGTGGGGGCACTGGGCGGCCTCGCGCAGCACCAGGCGGCCGTCCATGCGGCGCGCCAGATGCCCGCCCTTCACATCGGCGGGGGTGCGCTCGGCCACCTCCATCATGAAGGGCAGTCCCCGGGTCACAAAATATCCCAGCAGCACGGGGTCCAGCATCGCCCCCAGGTTATCGGAGTTGCAGATGAAGGCCGTGCGTTTGCCCTCGTCCAGCAACCGCTGCAGCGTGCCCGAGGACACCAGGGCCGTGTAAATATCCCCGTGGCCGGGAGGGTTCCACTCCAGGGCCGGGTTGGGCGGCCACACCGCCGGCGACAGGTCCTTCTGCAGAATCTTGGGAAACTTGTGCTGCAAAAAGACGATGGGCTCCTGCGCCGGCCGCATCCTCGCCAGGGCCCTGCCGGTGGCGTCGTGGGTGCTGAAGCTGTTCATCAGGGCCAGCTGCACGCCCTTGGCCGCCGCCTGCTCCACGATCACCTGCAGAAAGGTGATACCGGGCTTGACCTCCAGCAGGGATTTGGGGCCCTGCAGCCCCATGCTGGTGCCCAGGCCCCCGTTCAGGACGATCATGACGGTATCGTCCAGTGCGGCTTTGCCGGCAACGGCATGGTCGTGGGGGTCACCCGACATGGCGACCTCTGCCGGGGAAACCGGCGCCAGTTCGGCATCGCAGATGAAGCCCCGTTCCCCGCCGGCCACTTCCCGGTAATAGCCGGCAAAGGTGTCGATAACGATGGGCGGCAAGCCTTCCGCTTCCATCTTTTCAATGAAGGCCGGCAGGTGGATGAACCGGTCGTCCCTGTTCATATTATGAACACCTCTATTCCACCGCTTCGATCCAGCCGTGGGTGTCCTCCACCCGGCCGTACTGGATGTCGGTGATGGCGTCGAAAAGCTTCTGGGCCACCGGTCCCACTTTGCCCCTGCCCACCGGGATGATTTTATCGCCGTATTTGAGCTCGCCCACCGGGGAGATGACCGCCGCCGTACCGGAACCAAAGATCTCTTCCAGGGTTCCGTTTTCGTGGGCGGCGACGACCTCGTCGATGCTGATGCGGCGTTCGGCCGCTTTCATGTTCCACGAACGGGCCAGGGCCAGGACCGCGTCCCGGGTGATGCCCGGCAGGATGGATCCGCTGAGTTCGGGCGTCACCAGCTCCCCGTCGATGACGAAGAAGATGTTCATGGAGCCGACTTCCTCGATGTAGCGGCGTTCCACGCCGTCCAGCCACAGCACCTGGGTGTAGCCTTCCTTCTGGGCTTTTTCGCCGGCCAGCAGGCTGGCGGCATAGTTGCCCGGGGTCTTGGCCTCGCCCACACCGCCCCTGACGGCACGCACGTGGTCGTGGGAGACCATGATCTTGACGGGGTTGAAACCCTCGGCGTAATAGGCCCCCACCGGGGACAGGATGATGAAGAACCGGTAGGTATGCGACGCCCGCACCCCCAGGTAGGGATCGGTGGCGATGATGGTGGGCCGGATGTAAAGCGACGTGCCGGGGGCGCCCGGCACCCACTGCCTTTCAATCTCCACCAGCTTTTTCAATGCCTGCAGGGTGAACTCCTCATCGATCTGCGGGATACAGAGCAGGTCGCAGGAGCGGTTCATACGCTTCATGTTCTCCGCCGGGCGAAACAGCTGCACGCGGCCGTCGCCGGTGCGAAAGGCCTTGAGCCCCTCGAAGACCGCCTGGCCGTAATGCAGCACCATGGTGGCCGGGTCCATTTCCAGCGCGCCGTACGGCTCGATGCGCGGGTTGTGCCACCCCTGCTCCGGGTCGTAGTCCATGTTGAACATGTGGTCGGTGAATAGGGTTCCGAATCCCAGGTTGTTCTCGTCGGGCCGCGGCTTGAGTTGATCCGCGATGTTGACGGTGAGCTGCATGACGCCTCCTTTTACTCTCGTTTGCTGCCTGTTGTCCGTGGTCTCTCACCGTTGGCGGCACCGGCTCCCGGGATCCGTTGCGGCCAGAGATCCAGACCCAGCGATGAATCGTAACGCCTGTCAAAGACGGGCCCTGTAATTTCCAGAAGTTCGATCTCCGCCTCACGCACCGGGGTTTCCGAAAAAAGCCGCCCGGCCACCACCCGGCCCTGGGCATCGGCCAGGCAGATGTGCGCGCGGACGGACAGTTCGGATCCCTTCATGGAAACATTGCCACGGCAGGCGGCGATGTCGAAAGGCGCGATTTCGTTTTCGGTGACATAGACCTGTTGTACGGGATCGAAGGCGCCGATGGTGTACGCCGCCACCGTCCCCACCACCGAAAAGACGGCCGTGTGAAGGCCCGCCTGGCGGCAGAAAGCGACGACAGCCGCGATCAGGTCTTCTCCGCCCGGCAGGCGCCCCATCCAACGGCGTCCGGGCTGCACTTGCCTGATTGCACGCAGTTCCATGTCTTCCAGCACATTCCACTGCGGCGGGAATCCCGCTGACTCACCGCCTTCGGCCGGGATCCCCCGGCAAAATGTTTCCAACGACAATACCCTGTTACGGTGGTGAAAATCAAGCCCGGGAAAGTTTTTTTTGGCCCCGGCAACCGGCAGGGCGATCAATAAATGGATTCCCCCTTGTCGGCATCGAAAATATGCAGATGTTCCAGGTTCATGGCCAAGTGCAGGCGGTCGCCGCGCCGGATGAGTCTGCGCCCCTCGCTTTTGGCGATGAAGGGCGTGCCCTTCAGGTCAACATGCACCAGGGTTTCGCTTCCCAGGGGTTCGACCACCTCGACGACGCTCTCCACCCGCCAGTCTTCGGGAAAGCGTTGACTGTCGATGAGCAGATCTTCGGTGCGCAGTCCCATGATCACGGCCATGCCCGCTTCGATGGCGGCGCCGGGTTTCTCCGGCACCGGCAACTGAAAGCGGCCGTCGAAATCCAGCTTCAGTCCCCCGTTGGCAGCCACGATTCTGGCCGGCACCAGGTTCATGGGCGGGGTGCCGATAAAGCCGGCCACGAAGGTGTTGCGGGGGTGCTGAAACACCTCCAGGGGCGTGCCCACCTGCTCGATGTAGCCGTCCTGCATGATGACGATGCGGTCGGCCAGGCTCATGGCCTCCACCTGGTCGTGGGTGACGTAGATAATGGTGGCCTCCACCTTGTGGTGCAGCCGTTTGATCTCGATGCGCATCTGGGTACGCAGTTTGGCGTCCAGGTTGGACAGCGGCTCATCGAAGAGAAACACTTCGGGTTCCCGCACGATGGCCCGGCCCATGGCCACCCGCTGGCGCTGGCCGCCGGAGAGCTCGAAGGGCTTGCGCCGGAGCAGCTCCATCAGCCCCAGGATGCCGGCGGCGGTTTCCACGCGCTGCTGGATCTCCTGTTTGGGAACCTTCTGCAGCCGCAGACCGAAGGACATGTTCTTGAAGACGTTCATGTGCGGATAGAGGGCATAGTTCTGAAATACCATGGCCACATCCCGGTCTTTGGGCGCCAGGTCGTTGACCACTTTGTCCCCGATGCGAATCTCGCCCTCGGTGACGGTTTCCAGTCCCGCCACCAGGCGCAGGGTGGTCGACTTTCCGCATCCCGAGGGCCCCACCAGCACGACGAACTCGTTGTCTTGGATTTCCAGACTGATGCGGTGCAGCACCTCCGTCCTGCCATAGCGCTTGATCACATCTTTCAGGGTTACAGCGGCCATTTGGATACTCTTTCTTTCGTGAAAATAGGGGAAACAGCTCCACTGCCGTGAAACGGCCCGGAACCGGCGCCTTTCTTAAAACCACGTTGCTCCCGCCAAAGTCAAGTCACCCGGGCAAGTTTTTTTGGCCTCCAGCCTTCAAACCCGGTCACGCGCCGGGGACCAGGCGGGCGTATCTTCTCAAAAACCCCGGTAGTGGACTGCCAAAGGAGCGCCACAGGCGTTTCGGTGGAGCGGCATCGGGCATCCGGGGAGAAATCCATCCAGCCGTCCGGCGTTAAGAATTTCAAGCGGTTTGAGGAGCTTGCGACGCGTTCTTGAAATTCAGGCGGACGGCTGGAGGGCGCCCCGGATGTCCGCAGCCGCGAAGCCGAAAGGCCTATGGCGCGGGATCGCCGCAATTTATTGAGAACACACTTCATGACAGCCTTATGGGAGCACGGTACGCAAAATGCCTGACACCGAAAAAGAGCGCCGTGCGCTGATGGCCAAACGGCCGCATCTGGTGCTGCGCGCACACGTGATGCAGGCGGTGCGGGATTATTTCCTGGCCCACGGCTACCTGGAGGTGGACACCCCGCTGCGCATCCCGGCACCGGCGCCGGAGCTGCACATCGAGGCGCCGCCCTCGGCCGACTGGTTCCTGCACACCTCTCCGGAGCTGTGCATGAAACGGCTGCTGGCCGCCGGCTACGGGCGTATCTTCCAAATCTGCCACTGTTTCCGGGCGCAGGAGCGCGGCCGGCGCCACCTGCCCGAGTTCACCCTGCTGGAGTGGTACGCCGCCGGGCAGGACTACCGGGACATGATGGCGGCCTGCGAAGCCCTGGTCCGGCACGTGGCCGACGCGCTGGGAAAGGGCCGCCACATCGTGTACCAGGGGCGGACCGTCGATTTAGAGGCCCCCTGGCAGCGCCTCTCGGTGCGCGAGGCCTTCCGCCGCTACACCACCACCACGGCCGAGGGGGCCCTGGCCGCCGATACCTTCGACCGGCTGATGGTCGACGCGATCGAGCCGTACCTGGGCCTCGAGCGGCCCTGCTTCCTGTACGACTACCCGGCCGACCGGGGGGCCCTGGCACGGCTGAAACCGGAAGACCCCTCGGTGGCCGAACGCTTTGAGCTCTACATCGCCGGTATCGAACTGTGCAACGCCTTCACCGAGTTGACCGACACGGCCCAGCAGCGGCGGCGCTTTGAGGAAGCGCTACGCCGGCGGGTGGCTCTGGGCGCCGCGCGCTACCCGCTGCCGGAAAAATTCCTGGCCGACCTCGAACACCTGCCGCCCTGTGCGGGCAACGCCCTGGGGCTCGACCGGCTGGTGATGCTGCTGGCCGACACCCGCTGCATCGACGACGTGGTGCCCTTCACGCCGGAGACGCTCTAAGCACACACATTTCCCCGCTGCTGCCTTCGTAACAAGCTCCCCCCCTGAAAAGCAATCATTCCAGCCCCGGATTACCGTCCTGGGCTTGTCCGCCTGCCGGCGAAGGTGCTGCCGCAGGCCGCGTCTTGGTCAGCAGGGTAAAAGCGCCTACCCCGGCCAGCATGATGATCATACCCAGCAGAAAGGCCTGCCGGAGCTGAAACAGGTCCATCATCATGCCGCCCAGCAGGGAGCCGGCCAGCATGCCCAGGCTGTGGGCCATGGTGAGGTAGGCCATCACCGAGCCCATGGCCGCCGCCTGGCTGCCTTTGTGCACGCTCATGGCCATCAGGGCCGGGTTGGAGATGCCGCCCCCCAGCCCGAAAAAAATCGAGGCCGCCAGCATGCCGCGGAAACCGTCAGCCCAGCCGAAGCCCCACACCGACACGGCCACCAGCAGCCCGCCGCCCACCACCAGTTTCACCCGGCTGAAGCGATCGGCCAGGTACCCCATGGGCACGTGGATCAGTCCGCTGAGAAACACGCCGGTGGTCACCAGCATGCCGATGAGCGCACTGGACAGGCCGAAACGGGCGTCGGCGTAAACGGGCACGAACCCCCAGATGATGCCGATGCAGGCCGTGTAGGCGAAGCGGAAAGAAAAAAGACCCGAAATAAAGGGGTCGGCGATCAGGGCCTTGAGCTTCATGGGTACCTGGGCGTGGGTCAGCACCCGCTCGGAGCGGGTGGGCGGCAGGAAGGTGATGCTCAGCACAAAGCCCACCATGGACAGCGACCCCATGCAGATGAAGGCCGCCTCCAGGCTGAAGTGGTCCTTGATGACGCCGCCGATCAGCGGCCCCAGGCTGAGCCCCAGAAACATGGACATGTTGAACACGCCCATGGAAAACCCCTCTTTGCCGGTGGGGGTGATGTCGCCGATGTAGGCCTGGATGACCGGCATCATCATGGCCGAGGCCACGCCGTGAAACAGGCGGATGAGGATCAGGGTTTCCACGCTTTTCGAAAAAATAAACGCCACTGACACCACCGAATAGGCCAGCAGGCCGGTTACGATATAGGGCTTGCGGCCGCGCCGGTCGGAAACCCGTCCGAAATAGGGCAAAAAGAAGGTGCGCGACAGGGAGAAGGCGCCGAAAATCATGCCGATGTACAGACCCGTGGCGCCCAGGCTGTGGGCGTACACCGGCAGCAGCGGAACGACGATGCCCACACCGGTCACGGCGGCAAAAATGGAGAAAAACAGGGTGGCGAATATTTTTTTTTCGGGGCCGGTCATGCTCGGCAGGTAATAACATCGAAGGCCCCGGAGGGACAAGCTCCTTTACCCCTTTCCGGCGCAGCCAACCAAAATTTTCTCGTTTTTCATGGCTGCCTTTGGCCCACAGGCCGCCATCAGGCGGTAACGACCCGGCCGGCCTGCATGACCAGTCGGACGCGCGACAAGGCGGTGATGTCGGCCAGAGGGTTGCCATCCACCACGATCAGGTCGGCCTGCTTACCGGTTTCCAGCGAGCCGATTTCATGGGCCAGACCCAGTGTGCGGGCGGCGGTCAGGGTGGCGGACCGGATGGCCTCCAGCGGCGTCAGGCCGCCGTCCGTCAGGGCCGCGATTTCCATCCACAGGCGGCCGAAACCGGTGTGGGGCAGTCCGGCGTCGTTGCCGGCCAGGCAGGTCACCCCCATTTTGCGCAGTGCCGTTAGGATCGTGAACTTTTGCGAAATGGTGCGGGGCAGGCGTTCGAGCAGCCGCTGCTCCGTGGGGGTCAGCCCGGTGCACCGGTCCTTCTTGCGAAGGGCCGACTGCATGTCCCGGTAGAGCTGGATGGTGGGCGTCACGCCGATGCCGGCGGCGGCCATGCGCTCTGCCAGACGGGGTTCGAAACGCAGGCTGCCGTCGGGCTGTTCGAAGCAGGCGTGCTCGATGCCGTCCACCCCGGCAGCTACCGCGTTGCGAATGCCGGGTGTCCCCCGGCAGTGGGCCGCCACGGGTTTGCCGCGGGCATGGGCGGCTTTGACGGCCGCGGCAATCTCTTCGGCGTTGTAGGATGCCCGGGCGGGGTCCGTGCCTGGCGTGCCGCCGCCGGTGGCGATAAGCTTGATGAAATCGGCGCCGGCGGCCAGGTGCGCCCGCACCGCCTGCGCCACGCCGTCCGGGCCCCGGGCCACCCCACCCAGGAAGTGGGCGTGGCCGCCGGGGCGCGTCAGCGGCGGTCCGCACAGCAGCAGGCGGGGCCCCGGACAGATGCCGGCGGCCACGGCCCGGCGCAGCAGGAAGAGCACGCCGTGCTGGTCGCCGCAGTCCCGGGCGGTGGTCACGCCGCTGCAAAGCTCGGCGCGGGCGTTGCGCACGGCCCACAGGAGTGCCGAACGGTCGGACTGGCGGTGATGAAAGGGGGTTCCCCGCGACCGGGCGCACAGATGCAGGTGGCAGTTGATCAGGCCGGGCAGGATATACCCCTGCCGAAACTCCAGAAGCGCAATGCCGTCTGCGGTTTTCGGCACGGGGGCTCGAAAGGCCATCGCCCGGATGCACTGTTTTTCAATCGTGATCAGCGGATCGGGCACCAGTTTTCCCCGGCGCACATCCACCAGCCCCCGCGCCCGGATCAGGGTTTTCACACGCACCTCCGTACAGCGCCGTCAGGCATCGCTGCGGGCCATGTGCTGCTCCAGCCACTGCACGCCCATGGACAGCACCAGGCACAGCACCAGGTACATGGCGGTGACCACCAGCCACACCTCGATGGTCATCTGGGTGCTGGCCATGATCTGCATGCCCTGGAAGGTGAGTTCCTGGATGGAGATGATGGACACGATGGCGGAGTACTTGATGGTGTTGATGAACTCGTTGGCCAGGGCCGGCAGGATGCGCCGCAGGGCCTGGGGCAGCACCACGTCCCACATCTGCCGTGGCCACGACAAGCCCAGGGCGTAAGCCGCCTCCCACTGCCCTTTCTCGATGGACTGGATGCCGGCGCGCACGATCTCGGTGATGTAGGCGCCCTGGAACACGGCCACGGTGATGGTGCCCGAGAGGAAGGCCGTGAAGACGTCCGGCGTGGCGAAGAAAACCGCCAGCCATCGCTGGGCGGCCGGGGAGCGCGCCCGGATGAAGTCCTCCACGCCCAGCAGCGGCATGATCTGGGCGCTGAAGAAAAAGTAGAAGATGAAGACCAGCACCAGCGGGGGCACGTTGCGGATCAGCTCCACGTAGGTGCGGCCGATCATGCGGCTGAACAGCCCGCCGGTGGAGCGCATGATGCCGGTCACCAGTCCCAGCAGCGCCGCCAGCAGGGTGGCCCAGATGCTCAGCCGGACAGTCGTGTACAGTCCCTGCAGCAGAATGCCCGACACCCACCCCCGGTGCTCGGTGCTGTAATACACCAGGTAGCGGGGGATGGCCGGCCAGTTCCACCTGTAGTTGAGCTTCACCGTCAGGCGGTAGGCGATATAGGTCAGCATCGCCAGGATGAGTGCCATCAGGACCAGGTCAAGGGCCGTTATTTTGGTCTTCTTGCGATGCACGGAAGGTTTTCCCAGGACGCCAGCGGGTGCAGGGTGTAGCCACAGGAAGTTTGCCGCGGGCCGGCAGGATCCTGCCGGCCCGCGCGTATCCGTCGGTCGGAAAAGAAAACGGCTGAAAAGCGGTTACTCCAGCTGTCCGGCCCAATCGCGGGTTTCAAACCAGTAGTGGTGCCGGTCCTTCAGCCAGCCGGTGTCGGCCTTCACGGTAATCCAGCTGTTGAAAAATGTCAGGGTGTCGAAATCGCCCTTGCGCAAAGCGAAGGCGATGGGCTCCTTGGTGAAATTTTCTTTCAGCGGCATGAACAGGCTGTCCGGGTAGGTAACCGCCTCGAAGGCCGGCCGGGGCGCCGACCCGACCACGGCGTGCACGTTGCCGTTGCGCAGCTCCTGGTAGGCCTGGGCCTCATCGTCGAACAGCCGCAGCTTGGCCTTGGGGATGAATTTCTTGGCGGCCATGACGGCGGTGGTGCCCAGCTTGCAGGCGATCTGCACGTCCGGTTTGTTGAAGTCGGCCAGGGACTTGAAGCCGGCGGCCAGTTTCTTGCTGGCCACCATGGACATGCCCGAATAATCGTAGGGCCGCGTGAAGTTGACCTTCAGCGCGCGTTTGGGCCGGATGCCCATGCCGCCGATGATGACGTCGAACTTGCCGGTCAGCAGCGCGGGGATGATACCGGCCCACTTGGTGGGCACGAATTCCACCTTGACGCCCATGTCCTTGGCCAGTTGGGTGGCGACGTCGATCTCAAAGCCGATGAACTTGCCGGTCTTGTCCTTCATGGCCCAGGGCACGAAGGTGTCCATGCCCACCCGCATGACGCCCCGTTTCATGATCTGCTCGATGGTGCTCTCCTTGACCAGCTCCTGCTGCAGCTTGCCGGCCAGAGCCGGTCCGCTCAGACACAGACTCAATACCACCGCCAAAATCACCGGCCAGGCTTGTCGTTTTCTCATCATGCGCCTCCTTTCGTTTCCTCGATAAATGGTGACTTGAAAAAAATCCTGGCGAATCTACCTTGCCAATGCGTAAAAAAAGAAAAAATCTGTCTTACGTGTCTACAGGATCTGGCTGAGAAACAGCTGCGTCCGCTCCTCGCGCGGGTCCGTAAAAAAATGCTCCGCCGTGCCGGCCTCCACGATACGCCCGTCCTCCATGAAGATGACCCGGTCGCTGACCTCGCGGGCAAAGCCCATCTCGTGGGTGACGCAGATCATGGTCATGCCCTCACGGGCCAGGTCCTTCATGACTTCCAGGACTTCGCCGATCATCTCCGGGTCCAGGGCGCTGGTGGCCTCGTCGAAGAGCATGACCTTGGGCATCATGGCCAGGGCGCGGGCGATGGCCACCCGCTGCTGCTGCCCGCCGCTGAGCTGGCCCGGATAGCTGTCGGCCTTGTCGGCGATGCCCACCTTCTGCAGCAGGTCCATGGACATTTTACGGGCTTCTTGCTTGGGCTTTTTGCGCACGCGCCGCTGGGCCAGGTCCACGTTTTCCACCACCGTCATGTGGGGAAAGAGGTTGAAGTGCTGAAACACCATGCCGACTTCCTTGCGGATTTCGAGCCGGTTCTTCCTGGTGTCGTCCAGCGGTATGCCGTCGACGGTGATGGATCCGCTGTCGATCTCCTCCAGACCGTTGAGGCAGCGCAGGAAGGTGGATTTGCCCGACCCCGAAGGGCCGATGATGACCACCACCTCTCCGCGGCGGATGCGGGTGGAAAAATCGCACAGGGCCTGGATGCCGCCGGCAAAGGTCTTGCAGATGCGGTCCACCACGATGATGTCGTCGTCCAGCTTTTTCCCGGTCATAACATTCCCGAAAAAACCGTGCCGCTCAACCGACCACCCGCAGCCGGTTTTCCATTATAGTAACGATGAGGGACAGCGTGACGGTGACCGCCAGGTACATGCCGGCCACCGTGAACCACAGTTCGAAAGTCAAAAAGGTTTCCGATATCACGGCCTGGGCCTGCATGGTCAGGTCGTAGATGGCGATGGTGCTGACCAGGGCCGAGTCCTTGACCAGTGAAATGGCCTGACTGGTCAGGGGCGGCAGGATGCGCCGGATGGCCTGGGGCATGATGATGTCGCGGTAGACGTCGAAGACGCCGAGACCCAGGCTGTAAGCCGCCTCCCACTGCCCGCGGTGAATGGAAACGATGCCGGCCCGCAGGATCTCCGAGGCATAGGCGCCCTCGAACAGGCTGAGCGCCAGCACGGCCGACGGAAAACGCCTCAGCCCGAGCACCGGCCCCAGCACGAAGTAGATGAAAAAAATCTGGATCAGCAGGGGTGTGTTGCGGATCAGCTCCAGGTAGAGCCGGGCGCAGGTCTGTGCCACGAAGGAACGCGAAAGCCGCGCCAGGGCGGTGACCAGCCCGATGACAAAAGCCAGCAGCAGGCTGATCCCCGAGATGCGCAGCGTCACCATCAACCCGTCCCACAGGGGACCGGCCTGCAAGTGCCCGTCGACCACCTTGAAAATATACTGCGGCACCTGGTACCACTGCCAGTTGTACCCCATGCGGCTGGTGCCGCGGGCAAAGAACCAGGCCACGCCGGCCACCACAAGGCCGTACTGCAGCACGTCCATCCACGGAGACCGGATGAGGGCTCGCCAGGCAGGACGGCGGGACTGGACGGCGGTGTCTTCAATCATGGGCGGCAAAAGAGCTTCTGGTGTTCTTTCCGGCTTTCGGTATTTTTTTTCGATTGTATGGGTATTGGCCCTTTCTGTCAAGCCGGTCCAAGGAGGGGTACAGGGCAATGGCAGGTAGAGGCCGGCATGTCTATCGCTATTGCTCTTCGTTGTCCGGGGGCCATCGGTTCACGGGAGGGGCGGACAAGTTTCGGCTGGGCACAGTTGGAGAACCGGCGGGAAGAAGATGCGCAGGACGGCGGCGCGTGAAGAAAGGCGAGCTGTCTTAGCGCGAGCGCGTTTCTCGCCTTTCGGCGCCGGCGGCCGGAGCATCCCCGCCGGGGCTCACGAAGCGCAGACGACCCTGCCCGCACCGGCGGGACAGGCT
This sequence comes from uncultured Desulfobacteraceae bacterium, assembly GCA_964442705.1. Classification (GTDB taxonomy): domain Bacteria; phylum Desulfobacterota; class Desulfobacteria; order Desulfobacterales; family JALSRD01; genus JALSRD01. The sequence continues at coordinate 17,220 of CAYUAQ010000024.1, read as the reverse complement.
ACGCGGCCGGCGCTCCTCCTCAAAAACAGCCGCGGCGAAAGCAGGGTGCAAGGAGCTTCCAGCGGCGGGTTCAGCGGTCGCTCACGGGTTCGATGCGCACGGGAACGCCCTTTAACAGCGGAAACCCGCTGATGGGGTCGTTGACGTCGTCGCAGGTCACCTGGTTGATGCGCCATTTTTCCCAGCCGTGGTAGACTTCGATCACGCCGCGGCGCAGTTCGGAGGGGTGCACGATGCGCACGGCAATCTCCAGGCTGCCCACCCGTGAGACGATGCGCACGGTCTGCCCATCGCGCACGCCCAGCTCGGCGGCGTCGTCCGGGTGCATCTCGACAATGGCGGCCGGGTGCACGGTGCGGAAGCGGGGGATATTCTGGTGGCGGGAATGGTAGAACAGGGACATGCGGGCGCCCGTGGTCAAGATGAGGGGATAGTCGGGATGGGGATTTCGACGGTGGTGGGGCGGGGTGTACTCGGGGATTTCGCCCAGCCCCATTTCCCCGAGGTAAGCGGAGGCGAACTCGATCTTGCCCGAGGCAGTGGGCAGCGGCTGCTCTCTGTATTTCAGGTAGCGCACCGGTTTGTAGACGACCCCCTCGGGATGCGCCGCCAGGGTTTCCAGCGTGAGACCGGTGGGCTCCAGGATCCAGCGGGTGACCTCTTCTTCGGTTTCCCACGGGAAGTACTCTGGACCAAAACCCAGCCGGTGGGCCAGATCGTGCCAGAGCCGATAGTCGTCCCGGATGCCGGGTACTTCCAGCACTTTGCGGGTCAGGGTGACCATCTGGTACTTGATGTGGCAGTGCAGCTCCGAGCGCTCCAGGAAGGTGGCTGCCGGCAGGATATAGTGGGCCAGGCGCGCCGTGGGGGTCATGAAAAAATCGTTGACCACCAGCAGGTCCAGGCTGGTGAGCGCCTTTTCCACTTTGGCGGTGTTGGGGTTGGTCACGGCGGGATTGCCGGCCGTGATGATCAGCCCTTTCAGGGGATAGGCACCGTCGCCCAGCATGTAATCCATGGCCGTCATGGAATGGCACTCTTTGCGCTTTTCGTAGAACACCGGGAACCGGTCGGCCCCGATGGGCCCCTGATCGTCCAGGGGCAGCTCTTCGTAAAGGTCGAGCCGGCGGCCGGGAAACTCCTCGGGCCAGAAAAAACCGCTTCCCAGATCCAGCGCGCCGCACAGGCACCCCAGAGAGGCTAGCGTGCGGATGTTGTTGACCCCGTTTTCGTGATGCTCCAGTCCGGCTCCGGTGAAGATGCTGACATGGGGGCTGTACTTGATGATCAACTCGGCGATTTCAACCAGCACATCCTTGTAGATGCCGCTCAACTCCTCGACGACCTCGGGGGTAAAGCGGCGGGCATAGCGGGCCATCCGCTGGAATCCCACCGAGTAGTGTTCCACCAGCTCATGGTCGTAGCTGCGGGTTTCGATGAGATACCGGATCAGCCCCCAGCCCAGGGCCCCGTCGGTACCGGGATAGGGCTGGGCAAAGACGTCGGCATAGCAGGCCACCGGGTTCAGCCGCGGGTCGATGACCACCAGCTTGGCGCCGCGGGCGCGGGCGTCGGCGAATTCCCGCATGAAAGGCGGGTGGCACATGGGCGGGTTGGTGCCGAACAGCAGGATCAGCCCGGCCTCGGTAAAACGCGGGAAGGGGTTCCAGAAGCCGAACACCAGGCTGTGCCCCAGGTAACGTCCGTTGAAGCAGGCCGAATCGTTGGAAAAGTAGTTGGGAGAGCCGAAAGCGTGGGCAAACCGCCGCACGTACTGCTCCTGTTGGGCAAATCCCACGCCTTCACCTTTCCAGAACCCCACGGCGCGCGCCCCCTGGGCCTGCTTGAGGGCCGCCATCTTTTCGGCGATCTCGTCCAGGGCCTGTTCCCGGCTGATTTCTTTAAAGCTGCCGTCGGCCTGACGCTTCAGGGGTGTGGTGATACGCCGAGGGTGGTAGAACTGATCGATGGCCGCCGTGGCCCGGGGGCACATGCGGCCGTGGTTGACGGGATGTCCCTCGAAAGGCGTGATGTCGGAGATGACCCCCTCCTTGAGGTGCACGTTGACGGCGCAGCGCGTGTCGCACATGCGGCACAGGGTGGGAATCACCCCGTTCTGAACGCTGGGGCGGGTGTTCATTTGCGCCGGCCCTCCTCCTGCTGCACCAGGATGCTGTCCATGCGGCGGCGCTTGATTTCGGCCAGGTCATTGATGTCGGCGTAGTGCAGCGCACCGGCCATGCAGTTCTTGACGCACTGGGGGTCGCCGCCGCACAGGTCGCACTTCACGGCCACGTGGCGCCGGTTTTCAAAGTGGATGTTGCCGAAGGGGCAGGCCGGCACGCACATGCGGCAGCCCACGCAGCGGGCCTCGTCCACCACCACGGCACGGGTCTGGGGATCGCGGCGGATGGCCTCGACGGGGCAGATCTCGAGGCACAGCGCGGTTTCGCACTGCAGGCAGGTCATGGTGAAGATGGACCGTCGGTCCAGATCCACATGCACCCAGATATTCGAATTTTCCCGTTTGAAGCCGCCGGCCTCCTGGAAGGAGCAGACCCGCTCGCAGCTGCGGCAGGCCAGGCAGCGGTCCAGTTCTACAAAGATGACTTTCATGAGCCTTCAGGTGTCGGGTGTCGGGTATCAGGTGTCAGCTGATACCTGACCGCTTGTTTGATATTGGATCCTCGGCGCCCACTGTCTATAGCCTTTCTGGCCTTTGGAGGCAATTGCAAAATGGTTTGCAGTTCCATATCTGTGGGAGTATATTTTGTAACATCCCGGTGACCCGGGGTAATCTCCGGCGCGGCAGGGGAACCGAAGTGGTTCTTGTGCGAAACCAACCGGGGATTGCCCGAGGCTGAAAAACCTGTATGAAATTCGCAACCATGGCCCCGCAGACAACCAGCCGAAACATCATCCGCTATGCCCCCACCGATCTTGTGGTCCGCCCCGGCCAGGTGGCGCGCTATTTCGGCGGCGCGCGCTATGCCCCCGATCCGCAGACCCGGGAGCGCATCGCCGAAGCCATCTCGAAAGGGGGCGGGCTGATCCGGCCGGCCGCCGCCCTGAGCCTGCACCGCATCAGAGAAACAACCCCCGGCGGCGATATCGTGCTGGCCGGCGGCCCGGTCCTGGCCGGCGGCGCCGGGCTGTGCGGACCGCAGAGCGTCTACCTGGCCGCCGTGGTGGGCACCCTGGGACCGCAGCTGGAGGAGCACTGCCGGGAACTGGCCAGCCGGGGGGACATCTATGCAGCCACCCTCATGGACGCCGTGGGCGTGGCCCTGCTGGACGAACTGGGGGAAAAAATTCATCGCGACCTGACACGACGGGCATCAGACAGGGGGCTTTGCTGCGGCTGCCGGCTGGGCCCCGGCCTGAACGGGTTTCCCGTGGAGGCCCAGCACTTGATTTTCCAGCTGGCGGATGCCGCCGCCATCGGGGTGACTCTCAACGACAGCCTGGTGATGACCCCGGTAAAATCCATCTCCTTTTTAACCCCCCTGGGCCCTGGGCCGGGGCGGCCGCCCGGTGCCAAATGCCGCGACTGCCGTCTGAAAAACTGCCAGTTCCGGCAACGAACAGGCCCCGGATAATTCCCTGTTTCAAAGGAACCGCTCTTTCAGACGGGCGGCGTACAGGTCTATGTGGTTCTGCATGGCCTGCCGGGCGGCCTCGCCGTCGTGCCGCTCCAGGGCTTGGAGCAGGGCGTAGAGGCTTTGGGACTGGCTGGCGAAACGGATGGTCCTGAATCCCAGGGAGAACCACAGCCGCAGCATCTGGACGTGCAGCTTCTGCAGGATTTCGACCAGCTTGCCGTTGTGGGCCGCGTCGTAAAGGGTGTGGTGGAAGCGGGTGTCGAAGTAGTCCGAAATGTTGTCCACCTCCCTTTCCTCGCGAAACTGTTCGGTGGCTTCCGCCAGGATGCGGTGCAGCGCGTCGAGTTGACCCGGCGCGATCCGTTCGGCCGCCAGGCGGGCGGCGAACCCCTCCAGCTCCCGCCGCACCTCGACCAGCTCGCGCATCTCGGCCATGTCCAGGGGTGTCACCATGGATCCCAGGCGCGGGATGGTGCGAATCAGCTTTTCCTCCTGGAGCTTGAAGAGCACATCCCGCAGTGGTGTCCGTCCGATGCCGTATTCGGCGATCAGGTCTTTCTCGTTGAGAATCTCGCCCGGGCGAATGGCGTTGGTGATAATTTTCGACCGGAGCTGTTCGTAGACCTCGCCTTTTTCCATGGCGCACCCTCCGTGTAACGTGACGATCATCATAGAAGGCCGCGCAGCGCCTGTCAAGTATGATATATCATTTAATAGGTTGACATAATATTTTTGATATATTACTGATCGATCAAGTGCCTCCTCCCCGGCGAGGCCTTGGGGGGCGGGGAAACGCCTGCAACCAACCCACCATCCCGGCGTCGGTGGGCCAAACGTAACCAGGAGGATTGATATGTCACTGGAGCAGCTGGACAAACTGGTGGAAAACGGAGAAAAGGAACAGAGCGAAGCGCTTGCCCACAAGCTGCTGGCCGACGGGATCGCGCCGCTGGCGATCCTGGACACCCTGACCCGGACCATGCAGCGGGTCGGCGAACAGTTCGCCAACCTGGACATCTTTCTGCCCGAGGTGATGATGGCCGGCGAGGCCCTCACCGCAGTGGTGGACATCGCCCGCCCGCGCCTGCTGGAAAGCAGCCGCCAGGCCGCAGCCAGGGGCAAGGTGGTGCTGGGGGTGGTCAGGGGCGACCTGCACGAGATCGGCAAGAACATCGTCAAGCTCATGCTGGAGATCAACGGCTTCGAGGTCCGCGACCTGGGCTACGATGTCGATCCCCTGGACTTCATCAAGGCGGCCGAGGAAATGGGGGCCGATTTCATCGGGGCTTCCTCTCTGATGACCACCACCATGCCCCGCCAGAAGGAGATTATCGCGTTTCTCAAAGACAAGGGGCTGCGGGAAAAGTACAAGGTGGTGATCGGCGGCGCCCCGGCCAGCAAAGAGTGGGCCGACATGATCGGCGCGGACCTGTACTGCGAGGATGCCAACACCGCCCCTGAGGAAATGGCGGCGCTGTTGAAATAATATTTATTGAGGTACCAGGCGTCAGGTATCAGCGGTCAGCGAACCTGATACCTGACGCCTGAAACCTTACACCTGACACCTCACACCTGATAGCTCCCGAAGGGACAACAACATGACCACCGTCTACAAACTCTGGGAAATGATCGAGCGCTGCGGCAGCGGGCCCCACATGGAAGAAGACGACTTTCTGCCCAGGCGCTTCACGCCCGCCCTGAAGAAGATCATCAAAAAATACGAGATCCGCTGCGACCCCCGGACGCCGGTGCCCGATGACCCCGACCTGGCCGACCGCGTGTGGCAGGCCGGCTGGGAACTCTTTCGCGAGGTGGGCGTCTACAACACCGACAGCCACCGCATGATCATGGTCAGCGACGAGGAGATCCGCGAGGCCCTCTACCACGCCAAGGGCGCCTACTGGGTCGGCGAGGGCAAGGACGCCGTTTTCTGGGAGCACCGCCGGGTGGAGGACCCGCAGCCGCCCCTGTGCATCTTCAGCCCGGACATCACCTGCGACGAGAACCTGCACTACTCCATGTGCCTGGCCTACCTGCGCGAACCCCTGCTGGACGGATTCTGCGCGCCCATCCTGGAAGAGTCCATGGGACAGCTGATCTCCTCGGGCGGCCCCACCGAGATCAACGGTTGCATCCAGCACATCTACAACCTGCGCCTGGCGGCCCGCCAGCTGGGACGTCCCGGCACCTTCCTGGTGGCCGTGGGCACGGCCGAACACGACAGCGGACAGATCGCCGTCTCCAACAACGAGTGGGGCGTGCGCACCACCGACGCGCGTCTGGTGGGAGGCCTCACCGAGTTCAAAACCGCCGACACCCTGCTCAACCGGGCCGTGCACTACGCCCAGTATGGCTGCTACACGGGCCATCTCACCGGCCCCATCTACGGCGGCTGGTGCGGCGGTTCCGAGGGCATCGCCGTCACGCTGGTGGCCTACAGCCTGATGGGCCTGGTGGTCCACGGTGCCGTCTTCAACCAGCACTTCCCCTTTCACCTCAACTACGGCTCCAACACCACCCGCGAGCTGCTGTGGCCCATCGCCGTGGCCGGCCAGGCCCTGTCGCGCAACAGCCGGCTGCTGTACACCTCCAACGGCTTCGCCAACGCCGGGCCCATGACGGAAATGCTCTTCTACGAGACCGCCTGCCACGCCCTGGTGAGCACCGTCACCGGCTGGCACCTGTGGGAAATGGCCTCCACGCGCAACAAGCACCGCAACCGCGCCACGCCCCTGGAGGCACGCCTGGGCGCCGAGGTGGGCCACGCCGTGGCCCGCCAGGGCATGACCCTTTCCGAAGCCAACGAAATCACGCTCAAGCTCCTCTCCAAGTACGAAGACCAAGCCGCCACGGCCCCCCTGGGCTCCGCGTACCAGGAGTGCTACGACGTGGCCAAGGCGGTGCCCACCGACGAGCACGAGGGCCTGTACCGGCGGGTGAAGGACGAACTTCACGACATGGGTATCGATTTTCCCTACTGAACCGTGCAAAATGACAACCCGCCGGCGGGATCACTCCGCCGGCGGCTTCTTTTTCATGAGGGTGGTTTCAATGGCGCGGGCCCACTGGGGGGGATAGGGCAGACGGAAGGCCACGCAGTCCCGCTGGTTGTCGGCGTTGAGGTAGTCGATTTTCAGCACGGACTGGTGCAGATCGACGCCCTTGTGGGCAGAATCGGGGTAGACCCGGGCGATGCCGGCGCCGGGGATCTCCACCTCCAGGCGGGCCGTGCGGCTGCGGTAGACCAGGCGGTCGGGCAGCAGCAGCAGGAAACCGCTGCTGCGCCGCGGCGGCCCGGGCTCGGTGGCGCGGCCGAAGTAGTTGACACCAAAACTCATGGCCAGCACCTTGTCGCGGCCGAAGCGGCGGTCGATCCAGCGGCGGTCGCGCCAGCGGATCCAGGTGATGTAGCCGATGATGCCGAAAAAGGCCAGTGCGATCAGCAGCCACTGTTCCTGTCCGAAACCGCCCGGCACTACTCAAACTCCTTGAGATAGACGACCAGCTTGCGAAAGGCCAGGCGGTGCCGGCGGCCGGCGGTGCTGCCCATGGCCGCCAGAATGGACGCGGCGATCTGCTCGTCGCTCTGCCCCTGCCGGCGCAGCTCCCGTATGCGCTCGGCGTTCATCTTCAGAATCTGCTGGAACCCCTCCCGGTCCCGGGAGAAAAACACGAAAAAGCCCAGCACGAAAACGATGAAGGAAGACGCGACGGCCACGTACACGTCCGCCCCGGGGTCGGCAAACACCAACCGCAGCAAGCTGTCCGGCCGCCCGGCGTTGAGCAGGGCGTACATGGCCACCAGTCCACTGACCGTGATGGCCGCGTACAGCAGTATGCCGGACAGTCTGGACAAGGGATACGCCCCCTTTTTCAATTTCCACCACTGACGCACACGCACCCAAAGGCCCTGTGGGTTGTCGGTTGCCAGTGGTCCGTGGCCTGTTGGCGCCACGAAAAGCAACGACGATCCTGCAACGGACCACGGACCACGGACACTATACGGACCGCATCTCCCCCTCGCCGATGGTGGCCCACTCGGCCTCGGCCTGTTCCCAGGCCTCGTCGGAGGCCTCTTTCTCCCACACTTCCAGGCCCCGCTCGGCACGGGTGGCGCCGGGCAGCACGTTGTCCAGGAAGATGCCCACGATGGCGGTGACCGCCATGCCGGTGCTCAGCACGGCCTGCAGGATGTTGCCCAGCACGTTGATGAAGTCGCCGGAAGCGCCCCAGGCGATGGCGCCGCTGACGATCTTGCCGGTGGCCACGTCGTAGTGGGGCGTGAACCAGAAGGGCGCGCTCAGGCCGGCAAAGAAGGACAGGCCGATGATGAACAGGTTGCGCGAGTTGTTCATGTTGACCATCTGCAGGTTGGAGAGCCCCACGGCGGCGATCATGCCGAACAGGCCCACGAACATGGCCCCCACCACGGGCTGCGGCAGGGTGGCCAGCACGGCCCCGAACTTGCCCACGACGGGAATGATCAGCATGACGGCCGCGCCGGCGCGGATCACCCGGCGGCTGGCCACGCGGGTCAGGCCGATGGAGCCGATGTTCTCCGAATAGGTGGTGGTGCCGTTGCAGGTCTGCAGGATGCCGGCCACGAAGCAGCCCAGGCCTTCGGCGCCCAGCCCCCGGGAAATCATCTTACCGGTGGGCACCGGCGCTTCGGAGATGCGCGCACAGGCGTAGTAGTCGCCGATGGACTCGATCATGGAGGCCAGATACCCTGCCAGCATGCCGAAGGCGCCGGCCCACAGGGTGCTGCTGGAAAAGTCCGGCACCCCCCACTTGAAGGGCACCATGGGCTTGAAACTGATCCAGTCGGCCGCGGCCACCAGGCCGGGCTTCAAATAGGCCGGGTTGCCCGGGGGGATCAGGCCCGTGACGGTGCCGATGAGCGAGGCCAGCCAGCCGGTGATGATGGCCAGCAGAACGGGGAAGAGCAGGAACACCTTGGACTTGATGGAAAACACCTGGGAGTAGAGAACCAGAGCGCCCAGGGTGATCAGCGAGATGATCCAGTTGCCGGCCATCCAGGGAGCGCCGATGCCGAACAGCGCCAGGCCGATCATGGCGATGGTGGGGCCGATGACGATGGGGCTGATGATCTTGCGCACCTGGCCCATGATGCCGGTGTAGCCCAGGAAGATCTCCACCACCGAGGCGATCATGATGGCGCCGGAAATCTCCTGGATCTGAATCTGCCACAGGGGCACGTCACCGCTGAGCTTCTTGGCGGCCACCATGCCGATGATGGCAAACGTGGGCCCCAGGAAGGAAAACGTCCCGCCCTGGACCACCGGCAGGCGGTTGCCCAGCGGCGACTGCTGGATCAGTGTACAGATGCCCGAGGTGAAAAAGATGGTGGAGATCAGCAGTGCCAGCTGATGGGGGGGCAGCTTCATGGCACCGCCCACGATAAAGGGAATTAACACCGTGGCGCCGAACATGGTCAGGTACTGCTGAATTCCCAGCAGCACGGCCAGCGGCCACCTGGGCTTGCTGCCGATCGGGTAAACGATCCAGTGCTTCTTCTCTTGTTCGCTCATGTTTTCATTTCCTCCCTGGTTTGATCCTTATGTGTAAAGGCCCGGCCGGCTTCACCGCCCGCACCGGCGCCACCGTCGCGGTCGTCGAGCGCTGCCCCGCTTTCAGGGCATATAGTCGCAGATCTCATCGTACATCTCGGGGCGCCGGTCCCGGAAAAACTGCCAGCCGTCGCGGACCTCGCGGATCTGCTCCAGGTCCAGGTCGGCGACGACCACTTCGTCGGCGTCATCGGACCCCTTCACCAGAATCTCACCCCGGGGGTCCACGAAGTAGCTGGAGCCGTAAAAGCGGCCGAATTCCCAGGGCTTCTCCAACCCCACGCGGTTGTTGGCGCCGATGAACACCCCGTTGGCCACGGCCTGGGCGGGTTGTTCCAGTTCCCACAGGTACTGGGACTTGCCGGCCGTGGTGGCCGAGGGGTTGAACAGGATCTCGGCGCCGTTCAAGGCCAGGATGCGGGCGCATTCCGGAAAATGGCGGTCGTAGCAGATGAAAATGCCGACCCTGGCGTAGGCCGTCTCGAACACCGGAAAGCCCAGGTTGCCGGGCTTGAAGTAAAATTTCTCCCAGAACCCCGGCCAGGTGTGGGGGATGTGGATCTTGCGGAACTTGCCCAGGTAGCTGCCGTCGGCATCGATGACCGCGGCCGTGTTGTAGTAGACGCCCTCCATGGCCATCTCGTAGACCGGCACGATCATGACCATCTTGTATTTGCGGGCGTATTCGGCCATGCGGGCCGTGATGGGGCCGGGCACCTCCTCGGCCACGGTGTACCACTTGATGTCCTGCTCGCAGCAGAAATAGGGGCCGTGAAAGATCTCCTGCAGGCAGAGGATGTTGACGCCCCGGCTTCCGGCTTCTTCGATGAGCGGGATGTGCTTTTCGATCATGGCCGCCTTGATCTCGGCCGGCGTGCCCTCGGACAGGGCATTGGATGCCTGGATGTGTGCGCACTTGACGATTCTGGACATTGACCACTACCTCCTTTTTTCAGGAACCGGACTGAACATTTCGGGGGGACGGACCCTTCCCGAGGCTGAAAAACCGGCCATTCGGCGGCCGTTTACGGCCTGAATCTGATTTGGCAGATAAATCATAACGCAGGCAATAAATCAAGTACTGACTTATAGATGCCGTTATTATTCGGCACGTCTTTTTTCTGTTTTCGCAGTATATAACTCAAATCATGACTTATTTCGTCGAAATCCAGTCAATTATCACTTGACATCGCCCGTGGTTCCCCATAAGATTGTTTTTACTGCAAACCGGCGGCGAGGCGGGCAGGTCATCCGGCCTCAAAGCCGTGTCCTGTTTCTGGGGCACAAAACCCGGCCCCCGCCGACCTCCCGGCACCCTCTTCGCCGGGCAACGGGATTCTTTTCTATTGAGGAGGTTTATTTTGAGCACACCCCATGATTTCGAACCCATGGAAAAAGGTTTCGACCTGGCCCAGGCCATCGCCGAAGCCGACCGCTGCCTGCTGTGCCACGATGCGCCCTGCTCGGCAGGGTGCCCGGCCGAAACCGACCCCGGCCGCTTCATCCGCAAACTGCGCTTCAAGAACCTCACCGGCGCGGTGCGCACCATCAAACAGAACAACATCCTGGGCGCCGCCTGCGGGGTGCTGTGCCCCACGGCGCGCCTGTGCGAGGAAAAGTGCAGCGCCATGTTCAAGTCCCGGCAGCGCCCCGAGGGCGCCGACCGCCCCATCGCCATCGGCAAGATCCAGCGTTTTCTGGTGGAGTACGCCTGGCACCAGGGCATCCAGGTGCTGGAAAGGGGCGCCCCCCGGCCCGAGAAAATCGCCGTGGTGGGTTCGGGGCCGGCGGGATTGAGCTGCGCGGCCGAACTGGCCAGGCAGGGCTTCGCCGTGACCGTTTTCGAGGCCCGGCCCGAGCCCGGCGGCGTGCTGCGCTACGGCGTGGTCTCCTACCGCTGCAGCCTGGACTTTTTAGGCCGCGAACTGGACGACGTGCGCGCCCTGGGGGTGGAATTTACGTGCAACCGCCCCGTCGACGGGCGGCGGGCGGCCGAAAAGCTGCTGGCAGAGGGCTACAGCGCGGTTTTCCTGGCCCCTGGGCTGTGGCAGGCCGCCAGCCTGAAGGAAAAGCGGCCGGCCATCGCGGGGCTGTGGTCCTCGGTGGACTTCCTGGCCGCCCTGCGCGACGGGCGCTTCGCCGAAATGAAGAGCACCGTGGCCGGCAAGACCGTGGCCGTCATCGGCGGCGGGTCCGTGGCCATGGACTGCATCGGTGCGGCCGCCCGCCTGGGCGCCGCCGACGTCTATCTGGTCTACCGCCGCTCCTACGCCCAGATGCCGGCCGAACCGGACGAGCGCGTCGAGGCCCAGGAGGCCGGCGTGCACTTCCTGCTGCTCAACCAGCCCGTGGACTACGTCACCGACGGCGGCCGTATCGGCGGCCTCAAGCTGGTGCGCACGCGCCTGGGCAAACCCGACGAGTCGGGCCGGCGTCGCCCCGAGGCCGTCGACGGATCCGAGTGGCTGCTGCCCGCCGACTTGGTGGTCGAGGCTATCGGCAACCAGGCGCCCGACGACTCGCCGGCGTGGTATCCGCGCGTGAAGGTGAACGACCGACGGCTCATCGAGGTGGACCCGGACACCGGCCGAACCTCGGTGGCGGGCATCTTCGCCGGCGGCGACATCGTGCGCGGGCCGGCCCTGGTGGTTCAGGCCGTGCAGGACGGCAAGGTGGCCGCCCGTGCCATTACAGACTATCTGACCCAATAGGAGGAATCCCGGTGGCTGAACCTATCGATCTATCCATAGAATTCTGCGGACTGACCTTCACCAACCCGTTCCTGCTGTCCTCGTCGCCGGTCTCCAACTCGGCCGAGATGGTGGCGCGCGCCTTCGAGGCCGGCTGGAGCGGGGTGGTCTTCAAGACCCTCAACTCCGACCGCCTGCCCATCATCCACCCCTCGCCGCGCATGCACTGCGTGCACTACGGCAGCAAACGCGAGATGGCCGTGCAGAACGTCGAACAGATCTCCGACCGTCCCCTCAAAGACAACCTGATCGACATCCTGTACCTCAAGAAGCACTACCCCGACCACCGCATCATCGCCAGCATCATGGGCTTTTTCGAAGACGAGTGGGTGTATCTCGCCAAGGTGGCCGAGGACAACGGCGCCGACATGCTGGAGCTCAACTTCTCGTGTCCGCACATGTGCATCGAGGGGGCCGGCCACAAAGTGGGCCAGGCCTTTCACCTGCTGGAGCGTTTCACCGAGGCGGTCAAGAAGGCCGTCTCCATCCCGGTGATGGCCAAGATGACGCCCAACATCACCGACATGACCGAACCGGCGCTGTACGCCAAGCAGGGCGGCGCCGACGCCATCAGCGCCATCAACACGGTGCGCGGCATCTCCGAAATCGGGCTGGACGACTTCGTGCCGCGGCCCAACGTGTTCGGCAAGGGCGCCATCAGCGGCACCTCCGGGCCGGCCGTCAAGCCCATCGGGCTGAACTTCATCGCCTCCATGGCCAAGTGCCTGGAGCTGGGCCTGCCGCTGTCGGGCATCGGCGGCATCGAGACCTGGATCGACGCCCTGGAGTATCTCCTGGTGGGCAGCACCACCATCCAGGTGACCACCGGCATCATGCACTACGGCTACGGCATCGTGGAGGACATGATCGAGGGCCTGGGCGATTACATGGCCCGCAAGGGGGTCGCCAAGGTGTCCCAGCTGGTGGGCAAGGCCCTGCCCCATCTGCACGAGACCGACCACTTCGACCTTGAAAGACAGGGCATTACGCAGTACGATGTGGACCGCTGCATCGGCTGCGGGCAGTGCTACATCGTCTGCCGCGACGCCGCCGGACAGGCCATTACGTGGGACGGCGAGAACCGGCGCCCCATCCTGGAGGAGAACAAGTGCCTGAGCTGCATGCTGTGCCAGTTCGTCTGCCCGGTGACCGACCTGATCACCTACAAGGCCATGCCCCGGGGCTGGCAGCGCAACGAGACGCCGGTCATGGACCCGGGCCTGGAAAAAGAGATCCAATACGAGCCGTTTACAAAGGAGGGGCCAAATGAGTGTACTGTTTAAGGGAGGCACCATCGTCAGCGCCACGGGCCGCACCACGGCCGACGTCTACGCCGAGGGCGACCGCATCACGGCCATCGGCAGCAACCTGGACACCCCGGCCGACGAGGTCGTGGACGCCGCCGGCAAGTACCTGCTGCCCGGCGCCATCGACCCGCACACCCACATCTCCATGCCCTTCATGGGCACCCACGCCCAGGACGACTACGAGACCGGCACCATCGCCGCGGCCTGCGGCGGGGTGACCACGGTGGTGGACTTCGACCTGCAGCAGAAGGGCGAGACCCTGCTGGAGGCCATCGAGCGCAAGAAGTCCTGGGCCGAGGGCAAGGCCGTGGTGGACTACTCGCTGCACCCGGCGGTCATGGACCCCCGGCCGGACGTCATCGCGGAGGTCAAAAAGGCCTGCCAGGAGTACGGCACGCCCAGCTTCAAGATCTTCATGGTGTACGACTTCCGCGTGGACGACGCCACCATGATCAAGCTGCTGGAAGAGACCAAGAAATACGGCGGCCTGGTGCAGGTGCACGCCGAAAACGTCTACATCATCCAGCACATGAACGAGGTGCTGGAAAAGGCGGGCAAACTGGCGCCCTACTACCACGCCGTCAGCCGCCCCAACATCGCCGAGGAGGAGGCCATCGCGCGGGCCGCCAAGATGGTGGAACTGACCGGCTCGCGCATCTACATCGTACACCTGTCTTCGAAAGAAAGCCTGTGGAAGGTCAAGGAGGCCCGCGACCGCGGCATCGACGTCTTTGCCGAGACCTGTCCGCAGTACCTGCTGCTCGACGAGGAGCGCTACAAGGAGCCGGATTTCGGCGGCGCCAAGTACGTCATGTCGCCGCCCCTGCGCACCGCCGAGAGCAACGCCGCCCTGTGGCAGGGCTTGAAGGGCGGGGACCTGCAGGTGGTGGCCACCGACCACTGCCCGTTCGACTTTGTCGGCAAGAAGGATATGTTCGGCAAGGACGACTACAAGAAGATCCCCAACGGTGCGCCGGGCATCGAGACCCTGCTGATCCTGCTGCACTCTGAGGGCGTGGTCAAGGGCCGCATCAGCCTGGAGCGCATGGTGGACGTGCTGTGCACCGGCACGGCGCGCATGTTCGGCCTCAAGGACAAGGGCGAAATCGCCGTGGGCAAAGACGCCGACATCGTGGTCTTCGACCCCGAGCAGAAGTTCACCATCACCCAGGGCAAGCTGCACATGAACGTGGACTACACGCCCTTCGAGGGCTTCGAGATCACGGGCATGCCGCACCTGGTGTACTCCCGCGGCAAACAGGTGGCCCGCTGGAACGGCGAACAGGTGGAATTCGTGGGCGAGGTGGGCCGCGGCCGGTTCGTCAAGCGCGAGCCCTTCGAAGGTTTTTAATGGCTTACTGAGGCACAGAGGCGCAAAGAGGCAGAGGCACAGAGGCACAAAGGCACAAAGGCACAAAGTGAAGGAAGGGATTCAATTTTATCTCTCCTTGACGAAACGAACGGAATGACGAACCGGGTTGTGCGGGCAGCAGCCCTTTTAT
>CAYUAQ010000024.1:0-2368 GCA_964442705.1 uncultured Desulfobacteraceae bacterium | reverse complement strand
CTTGACGAAACGAACGGAATGACGAACCGGGTTGTGCGGGCAGCAGCCCTTTTATGAACAACAGACAACAACGGGCCACTGGCAGCCCACCACCCGACCGTCCTGATGGGTCCGTGTGGGGCTGTGGAAAAAAACCCGGAAGTTGCTGGGTTGCGGGCAGGGCCCGCGTCAGGGAAAAGAGGTGAAGCTATGGAACGGAAAGATCTGAGAGTCGACGGCAAGCGGCTGCAAAGCACCCTGGAGGAGATGGCCAGGATCGGGGCCACGCCCGGCGGGGGCGTACAGCGGCTGACCCTCACCGACGAGGACAAGCAGGCCCGCGATCTCTTCGTGCGCTGGCTCGAGGAGCTGGACCTGACGGTCACCATCGACGAGATGGGCAACATCTTCGGCCGCCGGCCGGGCCGCAGCAACGACCTGGCCCCGGTGATGAGCGGGTCGCACATCGACTCCCAGCCCAAGGGCGGACGCTTCGACGGCATCCTGGGGGTCATGGGCGCGCTGGAAGTGCTGCGCACCCTGCACGACCACGGCGTGGAGACCGAGCGGCCCATCGACATCGTGGACTGGACCAACGAGGAGGGCTCGCGTTTCGCCCCGGCCATGGTGGCCTCGGGGGTCTGGGCCGGCGCCCTGGAACGCGACTGGGCCTACAGCCGCACCGACATCAACGGCAAGCGCTTCGAGGACGAACTCATCCGCATCGGCTACAAGGGCGAGGCCCCGGCCAAAAAGTGGCCCGTGCACGCCTACTACGAGTATCACATCGAGCAGGGCCCCATCCTGGAGCGCGAGGGTAAGATCATCGGCGCGCCCAAGGGCATCGTCTGCCTGCACTGGTACGACGTCTACCTGGAGGGCGAGGCCAACCAAGTGGGCCCCACGCCCATGGAGGGGCGCCACGACGCCCTGTGCGCCGCCGCCGAGATGATATTGAAGGTTAACGACCTGCCCGCCCGCATGGGCGGCAACATGGTGGCCACGGTGGGCGAGATCCAGAACTATCCCAACTCGCGCAACATCATCCCGGACAAGGTGCACTTCACGGTGGACATCCGCTCCTGGGACGACGACCTGGCACTGGACGCCTGGAACAAGCTGCGCGAGGACTGCGAGGCCATCGCCCGGCGCCGGGGCTGCCCCATCCGCATCGAGGAGACTTGGCGCGTGGCGCACTCGCCCTTCGACGAGCGCCTGGTGCAGCGCGTCCTGGACACCGCCGAGGCCCTGGGCTACCCCAGCCTGTACATGGTCAGCGGCGCGGGCCACGACGCCAGCTACATGAACCAGGTGGCGCCCACGGCCATGATCTTCGTGCCCAGCATCGGCGGCCGCAGCCACGTGGAGGTGGAAAACACCACCTGGGAGGACTGCGAAGCCGGTGCCAACGTGCTGCTGCACAGCATCCTGCAGTCCGCCAACGATGGGGACGTCCTTAAGTAATTCAATAACTCGTTGCCGTGCGAGCCATAATGATCCGCTCCGCGAGCCCTCGCAGAACGCTCCGGCGTGCGGCGCTGAAAGACGGAAACACCCTACGCTCGAACCGTTCGCCTTTCTTTACGCGCCGCACACTGCCACGTCGCTTTGCGCAAGGGCTCGTGCGGCGTTCCCGCTACATACTCCCTGACGCCTTTCTGTTAGAAAAGCGTTTGAGAATTCCAAAAGCCGTTTAAAACACCCGAATCATCACCACCCCGCCCACCAGCAGCAACACCCCCACCACGCGCAGCCAGTTCACCGGGTGCACGCTGTAGCCGATCAAGCCGTAATGATCCAACACCAGCGAGGCGATCATCTGCCCGGCCACCACCGTCGACACCATGGAGGCGGCCCCCAGCCGGGGCGCCAGCACGATGGTGGATCCCACGTAAAAGGCCCCCACAAAGCCGCCGAACCATATCCACCAGGGATGGCGCGAGATGGTTTCCCCGGCCGGCAGGGGGATGCGGGCGACCAGAGCATAGAGCACCAGCACGGACGTGCCCACGGCAAAGGAAATGGCGGCGGCCAGGACCGGGGACCTGGTCCACAGGTTCAGCTGCGAGTTGATGCCGGCCTGGGTAGGCAGGCAGAAGCCGGCTACGACGGCCAGAAGCATGTAAGGCAATATACTTGGCATGGTATGATCACCGTGTTGCGTTGGGCCTGTCTTCAAAAAAATAAAGCGGGTCTCGACCCGCTGCATCTAACCACCAGATGGCTATTCATATTTATGCAAATCCGCACGGGCTGTCAATTTTAAAAAATACTAGGGACATCCTTAAGTAATTCAATAAAGCACCAACCTGAATATGGTTCCGGGAAAGTTATTTACCTTACTCCTGAAAGACTTTCATAAAAAACAAGAAATTTTATAAAAACAGAT
>CAYUAQ010000023.1:0-42964 GCA_964442705.1 uncultured Desulfobacteraceae bacterium | reverse complement strand
GGTCGGTGATCATCTTGTAGCGCTCGTTCTCGTCGTCGAAGAGCACGTTGTTGACGGTCTGGATGCCCACGATCTGGCTGGTGGGCGTGACCAGCGGAATCTGGCCCAGCTCTTTGCGCACCCGCGGCAGTTCCTTGTAGACCTGGTCGATCTTGTCCAGGGCGTCCATCTCGCGCAGCTGGTTGACCAGGTTGGAGAGCATGCCGCCCGGCGTCTGGTGCAGCAGTACGTTGATGTCGATGATGGACACCTTGGAGTCGTCCAGCAGGTGCTTGTACTTGGGCAGGATCTCTCTTTCGAGGACCTCGTTGATCTTGGCCAGGTGCCGGATGTCGAAGCCGGTGTCACGGTTGGTCCCCAGCAGGGTCATCACCAGGGGCTCGATGGCGGCGTGGGAGGTGCGGTAGGCATAGGGCGTCATGCAGGTGTCGATGATGTCTACGCCGGCCTCGATGGCCTTCAGGTGGCTCATGGGCGACATGCCCGAGGTGAAGTGGCTGTGCAGGTGAATGGGCACCTTGACGGCCGCTTTCAGCGCCTTGACGACATTGTAGGCGTCGTAGGGAGCGATCAGGCCGGCCATGTCCTTGATGCAGATGCTGTCGGCCCCCATGGCCTCCAGCTCCTTGGCCTTGGTGACGTAGTAGTCCAGGTTGTACACCTCGCCGCCCATGCGCGGTTCGGTCATGCTGTAGCAGATACAGCCCTGGAAGTGCTTGCCGAACTCCTTGATGACCGGCACCACGGTCTCGAAGTTGCGGTAGTCGTTCAAGGCGTCGAAGGTGCGGAAGATGTCCATGCCGTTTTCACAGGCACGTTCCACGAAGACCTTGGCCACGTCGTCGGCGTAGTTGCGGTAGCCCACCAGGTTCTGGGCCCGCAGCAGCATGGAAAAGGGCGTTTTCTTCATGTACCGCTTCAGGGTGCGGATGCGCTCCCAGGGATCCTCGTTTAAAAAGCGATGCATGGTGTCGAAGGTGGCCCCGCCCCAGGTCTCCACGGCCCAGAAGCCCACCTCGTCCATCATCTCGGCCACCGGGATCATGTCTTCGGTGCGGCCGCGCGTGGCGAACAGGGACTGGTGTCCGTCACGGAAGGTCAGGTCCTCGACCTTGAGCGGGTTTTCCGCCACGGGCCGGTCCTTGTCGTAGTTCATCTCCGTCATTTTCACTTGATCATGATCGCTCATCTCGAAGCTCTCCTCTTGAAACAGGTATCAGGTGTCAACAATCAGCTATCAACAACTTCCGCCAGCCGACGGCTGAAACCGGATGCCCTTATTATGGTAAATATATTGAAATCTCTCATTTCTGAAACCGGTGTCTGTCCACCTGTCACGAAAAGCGGCTCAGGGCCCGCAGCTGCATCAGGTTGCGCAGCTGCATCATGCTCTGCCGTCCACTCAGGCCCCACAGGTTCTGGGGGGCACCGCTGCCGGCCGGCGGCTGGGCAGGTCCCTCACCGGCCGCCCGGGCCATGAGGGCCTCTTCTTCGGTCTTGATGTAGGCGGCCACGGCGGCGGCGATGGCGGTTGTCTTGCGGGGGTCGTCTTTTCTGGAATCATCCATGGAATCACCATTTCCTGTTGCAGGCTTGCGTTACATGGGAATGTTGCCGTGCTTCTTGGGCGGCCGCAGCTCCCGCTTGGTACCCATGGTCTCCAGGGCCTCGATGAGCCGCGGGCGCGTCTCGCTGGGCACGATGACCGCATCGATATAGCCCCGTTGGGCGGCCCGGTAAGGATTGGAGAACAGTTCGTTGTACTCCTTGATCTTTTCCTGGCGCTTGGCCTCGGCGTTTTCGGCGGCCTTGATCTCCTTGCGGTGAATGATGTTGGCCGCACCGGCGGCGCCCATGACGGCGATCTCGGCCGTAGGCCAGGCCAGGGCCATGTCGGCGCCCAGGTCCTTGGAGCACATGGCCAGGTAGGATCCGCCGTAGTCCTTGCGCGTCACCAGCAGCATCTTTGGCACGGTGGCCTCCGAGTAGCACCACAACAGTTTGGCGCCGTGGCGGATGATGCCGCCCCACTCCTGCTGGCTGCCGGGAAGATACCCGGGCACGTCGGCGATGGTCAGCATGGGAATGTTGAAGGCGTCGCAGAAGCGGATGAAGCGCGTGGCCTTGTCCGAGGCGTTGATGTCCAGGCAACCCGCCAGCACCTTGGGCTGATTGGCGATGATGCCGATGGTGCGTCCGCCCATCCGCGCGAAACACACCACGATGTTCTGGGCGAAGTGCTCGTGGGGCTCGAAGAACTCGCCGTTGTCCACGATGGAACGGATGATGTCCTTGACGTCGTAGGACTGGTTGGGATTGTCGGGGATGATGCTGTCCAGGGCCCTGTCCGTGCGCTTGGGGCTGTCGCCGCTGCTGACCACGGGGGGGTCTTCCATGTTGTTGGCCGGCAGATAGCCGAGCAGCTTGCGGATCTGCTTGAGGGCGTCCTCGTCGTTTTCGCAGGCGAAGTGGGCCACGCCGCTCTTTTCGTTGTGGGTCATGGCGCCGCCCAGGTCTTCGAAGGTGACCTCCTCGCCGGTGACCGACTTGATCACCTCGGGGCCGGTGATGAACATGTAGCTGGTGTTCTTGACCATGAAGATCCAGTCCGTCATGGCCGGGGAGTAGACGGCGCCGCCGGCGGTAGGCCCCATGATGGCCGAAATCTGCGGGATCACGCCCGAGGCCACCGAGTTGCGGTAGAAGATCTGCCCGTAGCCCGAAAGGGCATCCACCCCCTCCTGGATGCGGGCGCCGCCGGAGTCGTTGAGGCCCACGAAGGGCACGCCGGCCTTGAGCGCCATGTCCATGACCTTGCAGATCTTCTTGGCGTGCATCTCCCCGAGGCTGCCGGCCCGGGAAGTAAAGTCCTGGGCAAAGGCGAACACCGGCCGGCCGGCCACCAGCCCGTGGCCCGTGACCACACCGTCGGCCGGGATGTCGACCTTTTCCATGCCGAAATTGGTGCAGCGGTGGGTGACGAACATATCGATTTCCCGAAATGTGCCCTTGTCGAAGAGCACGTCCAGCCGCTGGCGGGCGGTCAACTTGCCCTTTTGGCGGTGCTTGGCAACGGCCTTTTCCCCGCCCATCTGCCGGATCCTGACCTCCCGGTCCCGGAGTTCCCTGATTTTGTCTTCCACAATACCCATTATGGCTGTCCTTTCACAAAGCAGATTGTGGTAAATCTCCTGCGCCGCAATCGGGTATGATTCTCAATAAGTTCCGGCACCGCCGCGCCAATCCCGTTATCGGCGGGATTGGCACCCCTCTGGCGACCGGTTACAAAAATATACCGCAATCGCTCGCAAGTTTGCGAAATTTAAACGTTCACATTCCTAAACTGCGCCCCGGTTGTCAAGCAAAAAAAGAAGTTGGCGGGCGGCGACCATGGGGGCCAGTTCGCCTTCTTCCACTTTGCGGCAGGTGCGGTCCAGTTCCTGCTGAACCCGGGGATGGTCGAAAAACTGCCGGCGGATGCCCTCTTCCAGCAGGGTGCACATCCAGTCCAGGGCCTGCCGGCTGCGTTTGCGCGCCAATTCTCCAGAAACCTCCATTTTACGTCGGTGATCCAGCACGGTCTGCCAGACTCTTTCTATACCGTCGCCGGTGAGTGCGCTGGCGGTGAGCACCGGCGGTGACCAGACCGCCGAAGGCGGGTTGAGCAACCGCAACGCCCGCGCGTATATTTCCCGGGCGGCCCGGGCCCGGTCGACATTGTTGCCGTCGGCCTTGTTGACCACGATGGCGTCGGCCAGTTCCAGGACACCCTTTTTGATGCCCTGCAGTTCGTCACCGGCCCCGGCCAGCATGAGCACCAGGAAAAAATCCACCATGGAGGACACCGTGGTTTCCGACTGGCCCACCCCCACGGTTTCAACGATGATGACGTCGAAGCCGGCCGCCTCGCACAGCAGCAAGGTTTCCCGGGTGACGCGGCCCACGCCGCCCAAGGTGCCGCCCGACGGAGAGGGCCGGATGAAGGCGTTGGCTTCAACGCTCAGCTGCTGCATGCGGGTCTTGTCAGCCATCACGCTGCCCCCGCTGCGGGTGCTGCTGGGATCCACGGCCAGCACGGCCACGCGGTGCCCGCTGCCGGTCAGCAGCATGCCCAGATTTTCGATGAAAGTGCTCTTGCCCACCCCGGGCACACCGGTGATGCCCAGGCGCACGCCCCTGCCGGTATCCGGCAGCAGCCGGTGCAGGATGTCGCGGGCGGTCTTCTGGTGGTCGGGCAGGGCGCTTTCGATGAGCGTGATGGTTTTGGACAGGATCCGCCGGTCGCCGCGGCGGATCCTGTCGGCATAGTGGCGGGGATCCGGAAGCCTCATGGATGGTCCGTTACTTTTCCTGCCGCTCTTCCAATACGTCCAGAATCTCACCGGCCGAGTCGGGGATGGGGGTCCCGGGACCGTATATGCCGGCCACGCCGGCCTCCCTCAGAAACGCATAATCCCCCGGCGGGATGACGCCGCCCACCACCACCAGGACGTCCTCCCCGCCCTCTTTTTTCAGTGCTTCGATCAGCTGGGGCACCAGGGCGCGATGGCCGGCCGCCAGGCTGGAAACGCCCACCAGGTGGACGTCGTTTTCCACGGCCATGCGGGCCGCCTCTTCCGGCGTCTGGAACATGGGGCTGATGTCCACGTCGAAACCCAGGTCGGCATAGGCCGAAGCCACCACCTTGATGCCGCGGTCGTGGCCGTCCTGCCCCATTTTGGTGACCAGTATGCGCGGCCGCCGCCCGGTTTTCTCCTGGAAGGCGTCGGCGCGCCGCCGAATGTTCTCGATAATCGTTTTGTCCACGAACTCCGCGGCATACACCCCGGAGATGCACTGCGTGGTGGCGGTGTACCGGCCGAAGACCTTCTCGATGGCATCCGACACCTCGCCCACCGTGGCGCGCGCCCGCACGGCCGCGATACTGGCCGCCAGCAGGTTGCCGCCGGTTTCGGCGGCCCGGGTCAGGGCCGCCAGGGCCTCGCGCACGGCTTCGTTGTCCCGGGCGGCCCGCAATTCCCTGAGCCGCTGGACCTGCTCCTCGCGCACGGCCTCGGACACCTCCAGCACCTCTTCCAGGGGCTCTTCCTCGATCTGGTACTTGTTGACCCCCACGATGACGTCCAGGCCCTGGTCGATGCGGGCCTGCTTGCGGGCGGCGGACTCTTCGATGCGCAGCTTGGGCATGCCGGTTTCGATGGCCTTGGCCATGCCGCCCAGCTGTTCCACCTCCTCGATGATCTTGCGGGCCTCGCGCACGATGCCCTCGGTCAGAGCCTCGATGTAATAGGAGCCGCCCAGCGGATCCACCACGTGGCAGATCTGGGACTCCTCCTGGATGATGATCTGGGTGTTGCGGGCGATGCGCGCCGAGAAGTCGGTGGGCAGGCCCACGGCCTCGTCAAAGGAGTTGGTGTGCAACGACTGGGTGCCGCCCAGGGCCGCGGCCAGGGCCTCCAGGGTGGTGCGAATGATGTTGTTGTAAGGATCCTGCTCGGTCAGGCTCCATCCCGATGTCTGCACATGGGTGCGCAGCATGCTGGAGCGCGGGTTCTTGGGATTGAACTGGCTCATCAGCTCGTGCCACAGGAAACGGGCCGCCCGCAGCATGGCGATTTCCATGAAGAAGTTCATGCCCACGCCGAAGAAAAAAGACAGCCGCGGCGCGAAATCGTCGATGTGCAGCCCGGTGCCCAGGGCGGCGCGCACGTACTCCAGGCCGTCGGCCAGGGTGAAGGCGGTCTGCAGCACGGAGTTGGCCCCTGCTTCCATCATGTGGTAGCCGCTGATGCTCACCGTGTTGAACTTGGGCATGTGCTGGGAGCAGTAAGCGATGATGTCGGCCACGATGCGCATGGAGGGTTCGGGCGGGTAGATGTAGGTGTTGCGGGTCAGGTACTCCTTGAGGATGTCGTTCTGGATGGTGCCGGTGAGCTGCTCCTGCTTGACGCCCTGCTCCTCGGCCGCCACGATGTAGCCGGCCATGATGGGCAGCACGGCGCCGTTCATGGTCATGGATACGCTCATCTTGTCCAGCGGGATCTGGTCGAAGAGAACCTTCATGTCCTCCACCGAGTCGATGGCCACCCCGGCCTTGCCGATGTCGCCCACCACCCGGGGATGGTCGGAGTCGTACCCCCGGTGGGTGGCCAGGTCGAAGGCCACCGACAGTCCCTTCTGGCCGGCGGCCAGGTTGCGCCGGTAGAAAGCGTTGGACTCCCGCGCGGTCGAAAACCCGGCATACTGGCGGATGGTCCAGGGGCGGCCGGCGTACATGGTGGCCATGGGCCCCCGCACATAGGGTGCAAAACCGGGCAGGGTGTTGACGTGTTCCATGCCCTCCAGGTCCTCGGCCGTGTACAGCGGCCTGACAAGGATGCCCTCGGGCGTCTGCCAGTCCAGGTCCTCCAGGGGACGTCCCCGGAGCTGCTTGGCGGCCAGATCCTTCCATTCTTTGAGACGGGGATGTTCTGACATGCATTACTCCTTGTTGTTGAAGATAAGGTATCAGGTATCGAAGGTGTCAGGTATCAGAAAATGCGGATAGCTGACGGCTGACACCTGATACCTGACGGCTGATACCTGATACATGCGATTCATCTCTCGCAAAGCTCCACCAGCACGCCACCGGTGGCCTTGGGGTGCAGGAAGGCGATGCGGGCGCCGCCGGCCCCCTTGCGGGGGGTTTCATCGATGAGGCGCACCCCCTTCTCCTTCAGTTCCTTCAGGGCGGCTTCGATATCGTCCACGCGGAAGGCCACGTGCTGTATCCCCTGCCCCCGCTTTTCGATGTACTTGGCCACGGGCCCATCGGGGGCCGTCGATTCCAGCAGTTCGACTTCGCTCTCACCCACCGGGAAAAAGCCGGTGGTCACCTTCTGCTCGGCCACGGTCTCCGTGCCCTCGAATCCCAGGCCCAGGATGTCGCGCCAGAAGGCCTTGCCGGCTTCCATGTCTTTGACGGCGATTCCCAGGTGATCTATTTTAAGAATTTTCATGGTACGGCTCTCCCCTCCTTGTTGCTCTGGCACCTTTTTTCTACAGAAATGTTCCCGATTGAAAGAAGATGGTCAATGTTGTTTCTTTAAAACCTTCACGGGCGTTACCCGCGGTATCGGTCCAGCGCACGCTTGAATCCCGGCATGGCCCGGACGATGGTGTCGTCATCCACGCAGAAGGCGATGCGGAAATGACCAGGACCCTCGAAACCACTGCCCGGCACCACCAGGATGAGTTCCTGCTGAAGGGTTCGTACGAAGGTCACATCGTCGGGTATGGGCGACCGCGGAAAAAGGTAGAAGGCGCCGGCCGGCCGGGTAAAGCGGTAGCCGCACTCGGCCAGGCCATCACACAGCAGCTCCCGCTTGCGGGCGTACTCGCTGATATCCACGCTCACGCCCTGCAAGTGGGAAACCACCCGCTGCATGAGGGCCGGGGCGTTGACAAATCCCAGGATGCGGTTGGTGAGCGTCATGGCGGCCATGATGTCCGACTTGTAGGCAGCCGCCGGATTGACGGCGGCGAAACCGATACGCTCGCCGGGTATGGACAGGTCCTTGGAGTAAGAACAGGCCAGGAGGCTCTCTTCATAACAGCGGAACACGCTGGGCACCTGGATTCCGTCGAAAACGATCTTGCGGTAGGGCTCATCGGAGATCAGATACAGCGTACGTCCCAGTTGACGGCTTTTTTCGCGCAGCAGTTCGCCCAGTGCCGCCAGGCTGTCGGCCGGGTAGACGGCCCCGGTGGGATTGTTGGGCGAGTTGATCAGGACGGCCTTGGTCTTTTCGCCGATGGCAGCCGCCATGGCCGCCAGATCCAGCGAAAAATCCGGGTTGGTGGGCACCGTTTTGAGTACCCCGCCGTGGTTGTCGGCATAAAAGCGGTACTCCACGAAACAGGGCGCCGGTGTCAGCACCTCGTCGCCGGGATCCAGCAGGGCCTTCAGGATGACGTTGAGCGCACCGGCGGCACCGCAGGTCATGAGGACTTCGCCGCCCGTCAGGGCCACTCCCTGTTCCGCGGAAAGGTACGCGGCCACCCGGTCGCAGACATCCGTGTAGCCGGCTTGGGCCATGTAACAGTGGTCTCCCGGGCCGCAAGTGCTCACGGTTTCAAGAAGTACCTGGTCGAATTGTTCCGGGGGCGGCAGGTTGGGGTTCCCAAGGCTGAAATCGAACACGTTTTCCGCCCCGTGCTGCGCCTTGAGCCGGGCTCCTTCCTCGAACATCTTGCGGATCCACGAAGATCTTTGCATGACCTCGTGGATCCTGGCAGCGACACTCATCTGGCCTCCTCCTGTCTCCGCCCCTTGCGCCGGGCTGCAATCGGTTCAAACAAACTGCTGGCCATCAAAGACTAATAATTGTAAGCAGATCTGCCTGAAATTTCAAGAGAGATCTGGCGCTTGGACGCCGGACGAAAGCCCGCTTACAGATGGCCTCATGAGACAGGACGTCGGCGCTACTCGGCCGGCTCCACGGCCTTGACTTCGGGTATCTGCTGTTTGAGGATCCGCTCGATGCCGTTGCGCAGTGTCATCTGAGACATGGGACAGCCTGCGCAGGCCCCCTGCAGGCGAACCCTGACGATACCGTTTTCAGTGTCTATGTCCACCAGTTCCACATCCCCGCCATCGGCCTGCAGAGAGGGTCTGATTTTTTCCAGCACTTCTTTGACTTTCTCTTCCATGATGTTCTCCTTTGGATGATAGGTGTCAGGTGTCAGGTGTCAGGTGTCAGGTGTCAGGTAAAAATGAGCTCATTGTACCGGCCATGTCAAGCTGGATGGCAAACCTCCCGTGCGCTTATTTGCACCCACCGTTTTCGCTGATCGCCGATAGCTGACAACCCCATTGGTGAATATTTCCAGCCGCCGCAACGGCCTATCTTTTTATTATAAGGATCGATTCGCCTTTTTGCATCCCCAAATGGCCGAATCTTTCCCGGCGCTAGGCGTTTTCATGGCGTTGGTCAAAAAAATCCCTGTAAAAAGACGCGAAGGTGTCCTCGCCGATGGCCCGGCGCACGCGGGCCATCAGGTCCGTGAAATAAAAGAGGTTGTGAATGCTGTTCAGCCGGTAGGACAGCAGCTCCCGGCTCTTGTACAGGTGCCGCAGGTAGGCCCGCGAGTAGTGGCGACAGGTGTAGCAGGCGCAGTCCTCCATGAGGGGGCGGGTGTCTTTCTTGAAACGGGCGTTGCTGATGTTGACCGTCCCCCCATGGGTGAACAGCTGACCGTTGCGGGCGTTGCGGGTGGGCATGACGCAGTCGAACATGTCCGCACCCAGGGATACCAGGGTGACCAGGTCCTCGGGCCGGCCGACCCCCATGATGTAGCGCGGCTTTTCGGCCGGCAGCAGTTCAAGGGTGAAATCGGCCACTTCGTACATGGTCTGCGGCGGTTCGCCCACGCTGAGCCCGCCCAGGGCGTAACCGGGGAATTCCAGGGCCGCCAGGTCCTGGGCCGAAGCCCGGCGCAGTTCCTTGTACATGCCGCCCTGGACGATGCCGAAAAGCGCGCTGCCGCCCGCATCCGATTTTTTCCAGGCCTGCCGGCAGCGCCGGGCCCAGCGCGTGGTCAGGTCCATGGCGGCCACGGCGGTTTCATACCCGGCCGGGTAGGCGATGCACTGGTCCAGGCACATGATGATGTCGGCGTCCAGGCAGCGCTGAATCTCCACCGACTTTTCCGGGGTCAGCAGGTGCCGCGAGCCGTCGATGTGGGAGCGGAAGGTCACACCCTCTTCGGTCAGGCTGGACAGCGCCGCCAGGGAAAACACCTGGAAACCGCCGCTGTCGGTCAGGATGGGCCGCTGCCAGTGCATGAAGCCGTGCAGTCCGCCGAAGGTTTCGATCACCTCGCAACCGGGCCGCAGGTAGAGGTGATAGGTGTTGCCCAGCAGGATCTGCACGCCGATGGCTTCCAGCTCCTCGGGGCACAGGGCCTTTACGCTGCCCAGGGTGCCCACCGGCATGAAGACCGGGGTCTGGATGGCGCCCCGGGGGGTCTGGAGCACCCCGGCGCGGGCCCGCCCGGAAACCGCTTTCACTTGAAAGTCGAACATGCCGGTGGTTGCGATCCTTTCAGGCGATGAACATGGCATCGCCGTAACTGTAGAAACGGTACTCCCGGTCTATGGCTTCCCGGTAGGCGGCCAGTATCCGCTCGCGGCCGGCAAAGGCCGCCACCAGCATCAGCAGGGTAGACCCGGGCAGGTGAAAATTGGTGACCATGGCGCCGACCACTTTGAACGCGTATCCGGGGTAGATGAAAAGGTCGCACCAGCCGCCGCCCGCCGACACCCGCCCGCGGTCGTCGGCGGCAAACTCCAGGGTGCGCACGCAGGTGGTGCCCACGGCCACCACACGCCGTCCCTCCCGCCGGGCGCGGTTGATCTCACGGGCAGACGCTGCGGGCAGATCGAAATACTCGGCGTGCATGCGGTGCTCACGGATGTCGGTGACGCGCACGGGCCGGAAAGTCCCGTAGCCAACGTGCAGGGTGATCTGGGCCACCTGTACGCCGGCCGCGCGGATGCGCGCCAGCAGCTCCCCGGTAAAGTGAAGGCCGGCCGTTGGCGCGGCCACGGCGCCGGGGTGGGTGGCGTAGACCGTCTGGTAAGCGCTGCCGTCACTACCGTCGGCGGCGGGATCGGTTTCTCGCCGGATGTAGGGCGGCAGCGGAACCTTGCCGATGCGCGCCAGCAGGTCTTCAAAGTTCTCGCGACATTCGAAGGACAGGGTGTAGCGCCCTTCTCCGCCCTCCAGCACGCGGGCACTGAGGGTTTCGCCGAAATCCAGACGGCTGCCCGGCCGCAGGGGCTTGGCGGCCTTGACCAGGCAGGGGCACACGAAGGGTCGTCCGGACCGGTGGTCCCTGCGCGCGGCGGCGTAACCTTCCAGCAGCACCTCGACCCGGCCGCCGGTAGGCTTGCGGCCGATGAGGCGGGCCGGCACCACGGCGGTGTCGTTGACCACCAGCACGTCGCCCGGCCGCAGCAGGGAGCGGATTTCGTCGAACCGCAGGTGCCGGATGCGGCCCGTGGCCCGCTCCAGCACCATCAGGCGGGCGCGGTCGCGGGTGTCGACGGGCTGCTGGGCGATACGCTCCGGCGGCAGTTCGTACTGGTAGTCTGAGATATCGAACACGCCGCTATCCCCTGGCCAGATAGATCAACAGCAGTCCCGCCAGCATGGATCCCAGGCCGAATATCCGCAGCGTCGCGGGCGGCAGGTCCAGCACCTGGCGGATCCAGCGCTTCATCTTTTCTGGAAAGGCGACATAGGGCAACCCTTCGATAAACAACACCATTCCGAGAACACTCAGGAAAAATTCCACTCAAGCCGCCTCTTTCGGTTCGGCAGGGGTAGCGGATCTTGCAATGGCGCCTGCCCCCATAGTACCTTCTCAATAAGTTCCGGCGAATCCGCGCCGATGGTGTTTCGCCTTCGCTCCGGTGTCCATCCGGGGCGCCATGCGGTCGTCCGGCTGAATTTCAAAAACTCGTCGCAGGCTCCTCAAACAGTTTGAAATTCTTAACGCCGGCCAACCGGATGGCTTTGCTCCCCGGATGAACGATGTCGCTCCACCGAAACACGATCGGCGCTCCTTGGGCAATCCACTGCCGGAGGTTTTTGCGAAGATACCCCCCATATCGGTCAACTGACAACGGACGACTGACTATAGATTTGGAATCGTCATTTGTCAAAACCAAAGAAACGCCGGCGGCCGGCCAAAAAGAAACCGCCAGGAAAAAGTCCCGGCGGCTTTCTGGAACAAACCCAACGCTCGACTAGAAGGCGTATGTCAGGCTGAGCATGAAAATGTGCGCGTAGACATCCTGGAACTCACCGGTCACGTTGCCCAGCCCCGGTGCGATCTCCTCGTTGTAATTGCCCACGTTGTTGTTGAACGTGCGGTTCTCGTCATTGAGATACGTGTAGGCAAAATCGATCTTCAGTCCGCCGGTGTGATACCCCACGCCGAAGCTGTACAGCCAGCGGTCACCGGAGGGCACCAGCGGATCGAGGGTTTCGTCGGGAATGGGCGTCGAATCGTAGGTGATGCCGGCGCGCAGATCGAAGGCTTCATTCAGTCTGAAATTGACCCCGAAACGGTAGGCCCACACGTCGTCCCAGTTCTTGGGCCTCGTCAAGGTCGGCAGTTTGCTGAAGTTGGCCTCCAGCTTGTCGTAGGAAGACCACTGGGTCCACTGGGCATCGAACTCCAGGGTAAAGGGACCCCGGTCGTAGGCCAGTCCCAGGTAGGTGATGGCCGGCAAGTCCAGGTCGGCATCGACGCTGTCGGTCAAGTCAAAGCGGCCGAAAGGCGTTTCGGTGAGCCTCAACTCGCCGCCGGAGATGCTGTGTTTGACCTTGCTGCGGTAAGAGGCGCCGAATTTGAGGTAGTCGGTGATCCAGAACAGCAGGCCGGCGTTAAACCCCCAGTCCCAGTCGTCACCCGTCAGTTTGGAGTGGGCGTCTGAAAAACCCGGCCCCATGAAAACCTGGTTCTGCAGATCGATGTCGAGGTACTGGGCCACCGGCCCGGCCGAGAGGCTCAGGCGCTTGATGGGTCGGAAAGCCACCACCGGATTGATGGACACGGTGGTCACCCGCGCTTTTGTGCCCCCGGTGATGTAGCGCCCCTCCCAGTCCAGAGGCCACTCGGTTTTCAGTCCGTAGTTGGAAAAGGTGCCGAAACCGAAGCTCCACATGTCGTTCAGCTTGTAAGTGGTGTAGAAATGGGGAATGTAATGCGTCTGGGTTTCGGCGTCGAAGGTCTGCCCTGGCCTGGCAAAAACGGAAGTGCCGTTGCTCTGCATCTTGACGTCGGGAATGTAGATAACGGCCAGGCCGGCATCGAACTGCAGGCCGTCCAACTGAACGATGCCGGCCGGGTTGAAATAAACCGCCGAGGGATCATCGGCCGTGGCCACAAAGGCACCGCCCATGCCTAATGCTTTGGTCCCCTGTTCATTGATCTGAAACCCACCGGCCAAGACCACGGCCGGCAGCACCAGCAGACATACCACACCGATCCAGCCCGTCATCCAACGTTTCTTCATCTCGCTCTCCTTTCAAAAAGAAGTTGAAAAATACGGCTGGTTGAAAGAAACAACCTGTTAGAATAAAAAAAATGACCTCTTCGAGAAAAAACCCGAAAAAGGAGCAAGGAACCCCCCGTGGAAAACCACACGCATGATACCGGCGCCCCCCGCACGACGTCGTCAGCGACCGGCCTAGCGCCCCCTGATCACGTACAAATCCAGACGGTTACGGGATGCAACGCCCGATGCATTTTCTGCCCCAACGGCAAAACCCGGCGCCGCGTCCCCCTGGGGCGCCGCATGGACGAGGCCCTTTTCCGGCGCATCGTGGACCAGTGCGTCGAGCTGGGCGTGCGGCGCTACTCCGCCTACCTGATGAACGAGCCCCTGCTGGATCGTGACCTGCCCGGGCGCATCGCGTATATTACCGCCCGTATTCGCAAACCGCAGTATGTGAAAGTCACCAGCCACGGTGGGCTGCTCACCGAGCGCATGGCCCGGGGGCTGCTGGACGTGGGCCTCAAGAAGCTGAAAATATCCATTCAGAGCCTCGACCCGGCCACCTACCGGCGTATCATGGGACTCAAGCTGGCGCGGACCCTGGCCAACATCGACCGTTTTTTGGAGCTCAAAGAACGGGGCGGCTACAAACGGCCGCGACTGGAAATAGTGATGGTCGACTCGGCCCACACCCATCACGAAATCGATCGGGCGCGGCGCTACTGGCGGCAACGCGGCATCCGCCTGTTCATCGAACCGGTGGAGAACCGGGCCGACCAGCAGGACATCCGCGCCACGGCCGTGGGCGCGGCACGGCTGCAGCCCTACACCTGGTGCCGGCGACTGATGGAGCAGATTTACATCCTCCACGACGGCCGCATGCTGCAGTGCTGCGCCGACTGGGAGCAGCGCAGCGTCATGGGCGATCTCAGGCGGCAGCCGCTGGCCGGCATCTGGTACGGCCCCCGCTACAGCGAGCTGCGGCAGCGGTTTTCAGCCGGCGACGTAAGGGGCATGATCTGCCAAAACTGTCTCAAACAGAAACCAGCCCCCTGATCCCTCCCCGCCGTATAAATGGTTTTGGGTTTGAAAATTGCAGGTTTATGGTGTACAACAACCCAAAAAGGGCCAGTCAGCCAAACCTCTTATAACGACTGATAACCTTTCAATTTTTCCAGGAGCCGCCACTCATGGGGAAAACGCAGCCACCGGTGGTAAAACGGTCCCTGTTTTCCTGGGTATTTGCCAACAACGCCAAGTATCAGATCCTGCTGGTGGTGATCATCATGGTCACCGTCTTTGCACGGGTCCTCCCCCTGGAGATGCAGAAGCGCATCGTCAACCAGGCCATCAGTCTGCGCAAAATCGACCTGCTGCTGCGCTACTGCGGCATCTACATCGTGGCCGTGGTTACCGCCAGCGGCCTCAAGTTCCTGATCAACATCCTCCAGACGCTCATTTCCCAGCGGGCCACGGCGGAGATGCGCAAGGAACTCTACCACCACCTGCTGACCCTGCCGCTCAATTTTTTCCGAAAAACCCAGCAGGGAACCATTGTCAACGCACTGGCATCCGAACTGGCGCTGCCGGGCAATTTCGTGGGCATGGCGGTGGCCGTTCCGGTCAGCAACATCCTGACCCTGCTGGCCTTTGCCGGGTACCTTTTCTGGCTCAACTCCCTGCTGGCGGCCGTCTCGCTGTCCATTTATCCGGCCGTGGTGTTTCTGGTGCCCCTGCTGCAGAAGCGGGTCAACCGCGCCAACAAAGAGCGCATCGACAAGGCCCGGGTCATGTCCAGCAAAGTGGCCGAGTCGGTCTCGGGCATCCACGAAATCCAGAGCAACGGCTCCTTCGGCATCGAGAACCGCAAGTTCGACCGCATCGTCGAGCAGCTCTACAAGATCCGTGTGCGCTGGAGCCTGTTCCGGTTCGGCATCAAGAGCACCAACAACTTCTTCGTCAGCCTGGGGCCCTTTCTGATTTTCATCCTGGGCGGCTACCTGGCCATCAAGGGGCAATTGGCACTGGGCTCCCTGGTCGCTTTCCTGTCGGCCCAGGAAAAGCTCTACGACCCCTGGCGGGAACTGATCGAATTTTACCAGGTCTACCAGGACGGGTCGGTGAACTACCACCGCACCATGAAACTGTTCGACATCGAGCCCGAACACGTGCTGGAACCCGAGGGGCGCGATCCCTATTCTTTAAAGGGCGCCATCGAGGTGAAAAACCTCTCCTTCGCCACCGAAACCGGCATCCGACTGCTGCGCGATGTGACCTTTTCCCTGCAACCGGGAGAGCACCTGGCCGTGGTCGGCTTTTCGGGCAGCGGCAAGAGCACACTGGCCCAGTGCATCGGCCAGCTCTACAAATACAGTGACGGCAATCTGCTCATCGACGGCCACGAGGTTTCCCAGCTGACCAAGCGCGACATCGTCAACAACGTCGGTTTCGTCGCCCAGAGCCCTTTCATCTTCACCGGCACCATAGAGGAGAATCTCCTCTACTCATCGGCGGCCCGTATAGACGGACGGGGGGAAATCGATCCCAGCCTGCTTCCCGACCGCGACGACCGCATCGAAGTACTCCAGCAGACCGGCATCTTTGTCGATGTGCTGCGATTCGGCCTGAACACCATCCTGGCGCGTGACGAGAATCCCGAACTGGTGGAGCAGATTATCCGGGTGCGACACAACCTGCAGGCGGACTACGGAGACGAGCTTTCCGAATACGTCGAATTCTACCATTCAGACAAGTACCTGTACTACTCCAGCATCGCGGACAATCTTTTGTTCGGCACCCCCAACCGGGAAGACCTGCAGGAAGATAACCTGCCCCGCAACCAGTACTTTCTGGATTTTCTCAAGCGCGCCGACCTGGCCATGCCGCTGATGGGCCTGGGAGCCGAACTGTGCCGCCAGATCGTCGACATCCTGGGGAACCTGCCGCCGGAGGAAGTATTCTTCGAGCAGAGCCCCATTTCGCCAGAAGAGATCGACTCCTACAAGGCGCTGGCCGCCCGGCTGCAGCGGACACGCCTGCATCGCCTGCCGCCGGAAGACCAGCAACAGCTGCTGGGGCTGGCCCTGCGGTTCATGCCCGGCAAGCACAAGATGGTGGCGTTGCCGCGGCTTCTCCGGGAACTGATCATGGAGGGGCGCTTCCTTTTCAGGGACACCATCGAAAAGGATCGTCCCGGCGCGATCACTTTCTACCAGACTTCCGAGTATATTTACGCCCAGACGATCCTGAACAACATCTTCTTCGGAAAGATGAAAACCGCCACCTCCCATGCCCAGGAAAAAATAAACCAGAGCATCATCCAGGTATTGATCGGGGAGGACATGCTGGAAACCATCATCGAAATCGGCATGCAGTTCCACGTGGGCACCAGCGGCGACCGCCTTTCCGGCGGACAGCGGCAGAAGCTGGCCGTGGCCCGGATTTTTCTTAAAGCGCCCCCTGTTCTCATCATGGACGAAGCCACGTCGGCACTGGACAACAAATCCCAGTCCCGCATCCAGAACCTCCTGGACACCCGCTGGAAGGGCCGCCACACGCTGATCTCGGTGATCCACAGGCTGGATACCATCAAGAAATACGACAAAATCATCGTGCTCAAGGCCGGCAAAATCGGCGAAATGGGAACCTATGAAGAATTGATGAACAAGAGAGGTATGCTCTATGAGCTCACCGGAGGGAAACGATAACCACGGCACTTCCTGCGAGTTTCAGGACAACATCTCGCTGTTGCGGGAAACCGGTTTTTTCGGTGCCCTGCCCCTGGAAGCGCTGAAGGTGCTGGCATACCTGTGCAGCCGCGAGGTCTTCAAACCCGGCGATTTCCTGTTTCAACAGGGAGATGAGGACGGATGCGCGTTTTACATCATCTCGGGAAGGGCCCGGCTGACCCTGGAAACCGAAGCCGGCGCCAGCGATATTCGCGAGTACGGCGCCGGCAGCCTGCTGGGAACCCTCTCGCTGGTCGGCCACACCCGCCGCCTGTTTTCCCTGCAGGCCGTGGACGATCTTTACGTCATGCTGCTCGAGCGGGAAAAGTTCATGAAGGGCATCGCCCCGTTTCCGGAAACCGTCCCCAAAATCTTTCAGTCCCTGGCGAACAGCATTGTTGCCTGGGAGGAACAGTTCATCAGCTGCCATGACGTAAGCTGTGGTGCCTGCACCAGCAAGATCGGCGTCAGCATTCTGTAGGCTGGAGTTGCGATACGGTACACCATGGGCCTGTTGAAACTCAAACTTAAAAACAGTCTCGATGAAATAGACCGGCTGTTTGAAAACATCCAATCCTTCGGCGAAGCCCACGGTTTGAGCCGTAAACAGGCCTTTCAGCTGAATCTGGTGATCGAAGAACTGTTCACCAATATCGTATCCTACGCCTACCGGGATCGCAAAGCGCACTGGATCCATGTGACCATTTCCTGCGGTGACGGCCGGCTGACGGTCTGCATCGAAGACGACGGGATTCCCTTCAACCCGGCCGCTGCGCGAAAACCGGACCTGGAAGGGCCGGTGGAAGAACGCAAGATCGGCGGCCTGGGCATCCACCTGTGCAGGGAATTGATGAACAACATGCAGTACCGACGGAAAAACAACCGCAACATTCTGACATTGACCAAGACCCTGCCGGCCGACAACTGAAGGGCGGATCATCCCTTCAGCCCGGCGGCAGATACCAATAGCTTAACCGGGGGGAGAGACACAGATGGAAATTATCGAAAAACGGAAAAACGGTACAGCCATCTTTACGCTGAACGGTCGCCTGGACTCCAATACCTCGCCGGAATTCGATGAAAAAATCACCGACTCCATCGAAAACGGAACCCGTTTCATCGTGGTGGACTGCAAAAACCTGGACTACATCACCAGCGCCGGCCTGCGTATCCTCAACAAAACCGCCAAAAAGCTCAAGCAGCTGGACGGCAAGATCGTGCTGTGCAGCATGGAGGATTATGTCAGGGAAGTATTCGAAATATCGGGTTTCGACACCTTTCTTCCCATCGTGGCCAACCTCGAGACCGCCCTGGAAAAACTGCAGCAGTGAATCTCCGGCAAATCATCCTGTTTCTTCTGATGCTGCCCGCCGCACTGGCCTGGATTTGTGCACCGGCCCTCGGCAGCCAGACCGGGCTCAGCGTCTTCGTCAGCATCATCCCCCAGAAATTCTTCGTCGAGAAAATCGGGGGCAGCCGGGTCACCGTACAGGCCATGGTGCGACCGGGTGCCAACCCCGCCACCTACGAGCCGCGGCCAAGCCAGATGGCGGCCCTGGCCTCGGCGCGGCTCTACTTCGCCATCGGGGTGCCCTTTGAAAAGGCCTGGATGAAACGCATCGCCGCCGCCAACCCCCGCATGCGGATCGTCCCAACGCAGCAGGGCATCGAAAAGATGCCCATGGCCACCTTCCTCCACGACGACAAGCCGCACCGCAGGGGCATCCTGGATCCCCACATCTGGCTGTCCCCCCGGCTGGTGAAGATCCAGGCCGGGCACATCGCCCGCGCCCTGTCCGAAGCCGATCCCCTGCACCGGCAGCAGTACGAAAACGCCTACCAACATTTCCTGCGGGAACTGGATGCCCTGGACACCGATCTCACACACATCTTCGCCGCCCAAAAGGGACTGGAATTCATGGTATTCCACCCCTCGTGGGGGTACTTCGCCCGCGACTACGGGCTGCGCCAGGTGCCGGTGGAAATCGAGGGCAAGACGCCCAAGCCCGCCCAGCTCAAACGGCTCATCGAACACGCCCGCCGGCGGGGCATCCGCCTGATTCTGGTCCAGCCCCAGTTTTCCCGCAAGAGCGCCCAGCTCATCGCCCGGGCCATCGGCGCCCGCATCGTCGAGGCCGACCCCCTGGCCGAAGACTGGGCGCAGAACCTGCGCCGCTGCGCCGCGGCCATCCAAAAAGCGCTGAAGTGATTGCTGTGCAGCCCTGGCTTCTCGGTGTGCAAGGTCAGATGATTTCAAAGGCTGCCTGTTTTACTTTTTAGCTTCCTTTGGAAGGGTATGATGACGATGAATCACAATTACCGATGGACCCGGACAGCGCTTTTTGACGTTCTTTTCGTGGTACTCCTCTTCTGGTGCGCCAGCTCCTCAGCTCTCGCCTGGACGCCCGGCAAGCCGCTGGAAATTGCCTTTCCGCGGCTCGGGATGTGGTGGCCGGATCCGTGGGAACAATCCCTAGAAGATATCGCACGCTATGACTACGTTCTGCTGTCCGACGACCAGGAGGATTTCATTGCACCGATCAAAGCGCTGCATCCCGGCATCATCCTGCTCAACTCCACCAACGCCTGTGAGCTTTCCTACGACTGGCCGGACAGCGACGACTACGCCGAAATCCTGAAAATACCGCCGGAGTGGTTCCTCACCCAGGTGGGCAGCACCCTCACCCGGGCGGTGGACGCCACCACCACGACTTTCCACGTGGCCGACGTCAGCGTCACAGACGGAAGCACCACCTATGCTCTCTTCGTTTCCGGCGACACGGCCCTGATCGGCGGCGAGAGCGTCGTCGTCAAAAGGGTGAACAAGGCGGCCCGGACACTGACCGTCCGGCGAGGCTTCGTGCGTCCGGCATCCTCCCACCCGGCCGGGACCCGCATCGCGGCCCACATCACCTTCTGGCCCGGCTCCTGGCTGCTGAACCTGAGCATGATGTCGCCCACTGGCATTGTCGATCCGGCCATCGGGCCGGAGCGATGGGCGGATTACAACGCCCGCCGGGGGACACGACTGCTTTCCAACCCCGACTGGGACGGCTTGCTGATCGACCGCGCCGACCCCGACCAGAGCTGGCTGGTCGGGGGCTCCACCGCCCGCACCATCGACCCGGACCAATCCAACACCCTGCTCAGCGACTATTCGGCCTTCGACGCGTCCTGGAACGAGGGCCTGCGCCATTACGAAAATCAGCTGCGCCAGGCGGTGGGAGACGGCAAAATCCTCTTCGTCAACTGGGGGTTGCAGAACTACGACCTGCTGAACGGCAACAACTACGAGGGGTTCCCCCTCAGGGACGGCTCTTCCTACAGGGCGGACTGGCACCGCACGGTTTTCGGCCCTGTCGACGACATCGGCGGCTACCTCGACTGGCTGGCACAGGCCGGGCAGCCGAACCTGACCACCGTCGAGACCTACGAGGACGACTCGTCACCGCCACCCGATGACATTCGCTACGATAACCCCTGCGACCGGCCCGGTTTCAAGCCCAACTACCGCAAGATGCGCTTCGGCCTGGCCACGGCCCTGCTCGGCGACGGCTTTTTCAGCTACGAAATCAACACCAACGGCCACGGTTCCCTGTGCCTGATGTGGTTCGACGAATACGACAACGCCGGCTGGGAGCGGGGATACCTGGGACAGCCCCTGGGGCCGGCGCACCGGGTGGCCGGCATCGACCTCGGGCCCAACCAGCTGGCCGGCGGCGATTTCGAAACGCAGAGCGACCTCGATTCCTGGGAGTTGTGGACTGAAGATGGGTACGCGGCCACCCTGGGCCGCAGCAGCGAAAGTCCGCCCTCGGGATCATCCGCGGCGCAAATCGACGTGATCCGGGCCGAAGGCACTGACTGGAAAGTCTCCTTCGCCTTTCAGCCCGTCGTACTGGCCGCCAGAAAGGATTACACCCTCTCCTTCTGGGCCCGGGCCGACCGGGATCGTGCCATCAGCCTCTGGGCGCAGCAGGGCTCGGCACCGTGGAAGACTTATTTTTCCGTCGAAGACGTCTCCATCGGAACGACGTGGAAACGATACGAACTGTCCGTGGTTTCCAGCGCCACCGACAGGCGGGCCCAGTTCATTTTCGGTCTCGGCCAGGCCGAGGGCACGGTTTTCATCGACGACGCCCGGCTGCAGGCCGGCAGCCGCGAAGTCTGGCGGCGGGATTTCAGCGGCGGCACGGCGCTGGTCAACGCCACCGCCCGGGAGCGGCGAGTGGAGTTGGGCGCCGTTTTCCGGAAAATCCTGGGAACCCAGGCGCCGAAAGTCAACGACGGCGCCCTGGTGACACAGGTGACGCTGCCTCCCCGTGACGGGCTGATCCTGCTGCGGGCCGACACTTCCTCGCCAAAAGTCGATCCCCACCGGGGAACCATCGGTACCCGGTTCCGGCTGACGGGACCGGGCTTCGGCAAAAAGGCCAGGGTCTATGTCGCGTATCTCGATCCCAAAAAAGGAAAACGCAAGCGCAGGTACGCCAGGGTGCTGAGAGGCAATACCGGCATCATCGAGGCCCGCTGGAAAAAGGTTCCGCCCCCCGGAACTTACGATCTTTTCGTGCAGCCCAGGGGCCGCAAAGCCGCACCCATCGCCATGGGCACCTTCCGCATCATGGCCCCCGCCATCGACGGGACCACGCCCCTCGGCGGCGCAGCCGGTGAAACGGTGACCCTGCGCGGCCGCTTTTTCACCTCCCAGAAACCGAAAGTCTATCTCCAAAACCCCAACACATCCAAACAAAAACGTTGCCGGGTGCGGACTTCCGCCATGGACCCGGTGACCGGCCGCAGCACCCTCACGTTCAAGGTTCCCAGCCTGGAACCCGGCGCCTACCGCCTCGTCCTGAAAACGAAAACCGGCGAGGCGACAGCCGCTTTCGAACTCCGCCCTTAACCCCGGGATCGGACGTGTTTTCGAAAGACCGGGGAACAACGGGTGCAAAAATCTGCGACGTCGCCTCCCGACACAGGGCAATCGCAAGTAACACCGCTCTTTAGTCCGGGATGGTGTCCCGGGATGGTGTCAAACCTTGGTCCCGGGATGGTGTCAAACCTTGAATTGTGATCAGGGCTCTCAGATCAACTCTTTCAACTATAATTTTTGCCATTCTGCTTTTAGCCGGCCCGGCACAGCTTGATCAAGGAGTAGGTCAATCAGAAAATAGCGCTGATTTTTTTAAAAAAGATGGTCGATACCGATAATTGTTAACAATTCAAGGTTTGACACTAGGAAGGGACGTTCCTGCGGCTATTTCCTGCGGATCAGGTAGATGCCGTCGCGGATGCCCAGCATGACCTTTTCCACGCGGGTGTCGTTTCGGATCTTCTCGTTGAGGGCCGCGATGGGGCGCGCGTTTTCGTTGGTGATGCGGGGCCCCAGCACCTTGCCCTTCCACAGCACGTTGTCCACGAAGACCAGGCCGCCGGACCGCAGGATGCGCAGGGCCTGGTCGTAGTACAGGCCGTAGGCCGGTTTGTCGGCGTCGATGAACACCACGTCGACCGACTGCGGGTCCATGCGCCGCAAGGTTTCCAGGGCGTCCCCCAGCTCCAGCTGGATGCGGTCCCCGTAAGGGCTTTTCCTGAAATAGCGCCTGGCGATGTCGGCCACCTTGAGGTCGATCTCGCAGGTGATCAGGCGCCCGTCGGGGGGCAGGGCTTCGGCGATCATCAGGGCCGAAAAGCCGGTGAAGGTGCCCACCTCCACCACTCGCCGGGCACCGGACAGGCGGATGAGCATCTGCAGCAGACGCCCCTCGATCCTGCCGATGCTCCAGCGGCTGCGGCCGGTCTCGCGTTCGGTTTCTTCCAATAGTTGGCGCAGCAGGGGGGACAGATCGTCGGTGTGCTCCTCCAAATAGCGCTCCAGCCGTGCCCGTCCATCGACGTCGCTCATTTTTGCGGTTCCCATTTCATGCCCACCAGCCCGCGTTTGCCCAGCTCCCGCAGGAACTGGGTGACCGAAAACTCGGCCTCGCGGTAGGGCATGCGGTGGTTTTTAGCGAACGCGGCGGCAATCTGTTTGACGCTGCGCCGTCCGTCGATCATCTCCCACACGCTGCTGCCCAGCCGGTCCAGTTGCAGTTTCTTGACAGGGGCGGAGGCTGGGACGTTTTTGGAAAAACGCCCCAGCAGCGCCCGGGCCCACGGCCGCATGTTCTGCGGGTAGGTAATCAGGATGTCCCCCGAGTCCAGCCGGGTTTGCCGGGCGGCCGCGCTCCGGACCGGCACACAGGCCAGGGCCTCTTCCCGGGAAAGGGGCGAATCCTTGGGTTTGCGCTTAAAAAACGGCATAGGTGCTGCACACCTCTTCGAGCAGGCCGTCGGCCACGGGCTGCCGCGCCTCGATGGTGACCGCCAGGATGCGGTTTTGCCGGGCCAGGTGCCAGACGCGGACGGCCTGCACCTGCACGGGCGCCAGCACTTTCCGCCACAGGGACAACGGCGGCCGGGGCCCGTGCCACTCCAGAACCCGGATGTCGCCGTCTCGCCGCTCGCGCCAGGGCCGGTCCGCCGCGGTCACGCGCCGGGCGGCAAAGGCGGCGAGCCCCTCACCTGCCAGCAGCGCGTCGGCCGGCCCCCAGCGCAGCAATGTCACCGTCTGCCCGCCGGCTTTGAAAACCAGGCGGTACTGCCCGGGTTCGAACCGGAAACGATCCAGCCGATAGCATTGCGCAAGCCGGAAGCCGATGTCGAACACCCGCCACGCCACGCGGTCTCCCTCGGGGTGATCCCGGAAAGAGGCCAGCACGGCGGCGGTCACCTCTTTTCCGGCCGGCGAAAAAAACTGGACCATGCTGGCGGTGCCGCAGGAGGGGCAGTAGAGCAGCACACCCTCGGCCTGCACCTGGCGGTCGGACCAGCCAAAGGCGCTGACCTCGTATGCGGCCACGGCCCGGCGCCAAGGCCGCGGAACCGCCCCGCAGCGCAGCGGCTGGTCCGCCTTGCGCGAAGCCGCGGCCAGGCGCTTGAGCTGCCGATGGGCGGAAAAACGGCCGCGGATCCGGCCCCATTTGGTTTCCATGGTGGGGCGCCCCCGGTCTTCCAGCAACAGGTAGTTCTTTCCCAGGCGCAGCACCTCCCACGAGGCCGGCACCCGGAAAGAGACGCCGTTCCAGGCCGTGGTTTTAAAGCCCCGGCGATCGTCTGCCGCCACATCTTCACCGGGGGATGCAGTGCCGCCAGAACTCCGGGCCACGTTGGATTTTTTCCTTTTCCGTCGCCCCCTGTTTGCGGGGGTGTTTCTTTTCGAAACAGACCCGTTCGGCGTCGATCAGGTTGCGCATGCTGAGCTTCACCACGTTGCCCATTTTCTGCTCTTCGTTGAGCACGTTGTGCTGCAGAATCAGGCTGATGCGGTTGCCGTTCTTGTCCACGAAAGACCATTTCCAGGCAATCACCACGTTGAAGGGGTCGCCTCTCCACTCGGGATCGCGGCCGAAACGCTCCTTGAACTTTTCCAGCAGTTCCTCGAAAAAGTCTTTGGAAGAGTCCAGGTATTTCAGCCGGATCTTGACGATGCGGTTGGGGAAGGCACAGGTGCCGTAAGTGATGATGCCGGTCTTGAAGCCGGGAACGTGGGAGATCTGGACCTCCTTGAGGTACTCGCGGTACCGCACGGGCATGGCCGTGTGCATGTCCACGCGGTCCTTGTACAGCGAGATGTCGGTGTCGAGCACGAACCCGGCCACTTCGTGGGGAGCCCCGGCCAGGGCATGGCCGGCGGCCGGCAGCAGCAGCATCAGGGCGACGAGGGTGAAGATGCGCTTTTTCATGGTCAGCTCTCCTGCAAGGGGGATAGGGGCAAATCAATACGCCAGGCGCCCCAGGGACTTCAAAATCAGGGTGAAGCCCATGGCGAACATGCCGGTCAGGCCCATGCCGCAGGAAAACCCCGCCAGCAGGACCGGGGCGTACTGTCGCCACATCTTACCATATCGCTTCAAAAAGAAAAAGCGCCCCAGCAAGGCCCCCACCACCTCCAGGATCATGCCGTGGGGCGTGCTCTGCCCCAGCCCCCGCACCACCCCGTAGATCAACAGGATGGGCAGCCCGAAGAGCATCAGCAGGATGTAGGTGATCACCCCGAACCCCAGCCCCAGGCTGACGTAAAGGCCGTTTAACGCCTGGTAGAACAGCGAGTTGCCCTCCAGGGTGGAGGTCTGCATGAGCAGGGAGTTTAACGCCTGCAGGTGCCACATCTCCTGGGCGTAGGGGTAGCTGGCGGAGGGGATGGGGGCCAGCTGCCAGATGAACTGCGAGAACAGCAGGCTGGCGATCATGACCACCGGAAAGACCACGATTTCGGCCTTGATGATGCCCCGGATGCTGGTGCCGGTGAGTTCGATTTCGCGGAAGTTGACCGTGGCGGCGCCGTAGTTGTGGATGGGAATGGGGGCATACCAGATCTCGATGCCCTGGTAGCCGAAGAAACGCGATCCGGCGATGAAACTGGCCTCACGCACCATGGGCAGGCTCACGAACTGGCCGGCGATGCCCTCCATGCGCGCGGTGATGTAGGACACGATGGGGGTGTAGATGAAGCCGTAGGCCAGGAAGAACAGCACCGGGAAGTTGGGCACCAGCCACACGCACAGGCTGACATAGGACAGGGTGGAAAACACGTAGATGCCGATGGAGATCCAGAAATTGAAATCGCCGCGCCCGGGCGGGGGCCGGAAGAGGTCCTTGAAGCTGCCGCGCTGGGCCGTGCTCTTGTCGAAAAACGAGCGGATCACGTGGTAGACGCCCACCAGGCCGATGGCCAGGCCCAGGCCGATGGAAAAGCTCATGTAGAAGTCGAAGTTGTTGGCGAAGATGGTGTCCACCGTGCCCATGCCCTGGTGCCAGCGCTGCAGGATGCCGTGCTGGTACATGATGGGGTTGGCCACGATGGTGATGATCAGGCCGATGAGCCCGCCGATGACCGCCCAGAAGGGCAGCACCATTCCCACGAAGAGCAGCCCCAGATCCAACTGGATGCCGGTGGCCACGGCCGGCAGCACCTCCTCGGTGTGCCGCGTGAGCTCCACCCAGGGAATGGGAATCAGCTGCACCGGCGTGGTGAAGATCAGCCCGCTGACCGTGGGCAGCATGACGTAGACGGCGCCGAAAGCCAGCCCGATGACGCCGCCGATGGAAAACACGCGCCACTTCCAGCTTTTCTTCTTGTCCTCGGTGGACTCGGCCAGGGCCATGGTGCCCAGGGCACCCACCGGCGCCATGGGAAAGGGCAGCTTTTCCACGTCCGAGGTGATGCGGTACAGCGCGTAGCCCAGCCCGAACTGATCGATGCGCTGGATGATCTGGGAGCCGATGAGCAGCAGGATGGGGATCATCCAGTCGCGGTGGAAAAAGGTACGCTCCAGCAAAGAGGCCGACTCCGGCGGCGGCGCCACCCAGGTGGG
The DNA here is from genome assembly GCA_964442705.1 of uncultured Desulfobacteraceae bacterium. Lineage (GTDB taxonomy): Bacteria > Desulfobacterota > Desulfobacteria > Desulfobacterales > JALSRD01 > JALSRD01. The sequence continues at coordinate 16,766 of CAYUAQ010000023.1, read as the reverse complement.
GATGAACTCGGTCAGCCCCAGCATGCGGGCCGCATCGGACTGCACCAGGTACTGGTTCCAGAGCAGGCCCTGGAAAGGCGAGGCCAGGGCCGCGCCGGCCATGTAGTAGAGCAGGAAGATCTCCTGCTGTTTGAGTTCGGTGTAGGAGCGCTTGGCGATTTCGGCGAACAGGATGATGGTCACCCAGCGGGCCGCCGGCCCGATACCGGTGCCGATGACCAGCTGCAGGTACATGCTGCCGGGCATCATCAGGAAGCCGATGAAGACCGCACCGATGACGGTCTTCCAGCCGAAGCCCTCCTCGAAGTGATCCGGCGGCTTTAAGAGATCTCGATACTCTTGGAGTTCTTTGTCTTCGTACATAAAGGATTTAGTATTCTATATGCCAAGCTTTCTCCAGACAGGTCATCAGCCGGGTAGTACTTGGTAGCTGGCGTCGCTGAACAGACCGTAGATGGCCCAGCTGCCGCCCATGAGAAAGTCGCCGATGATCAGGCCGATGAAAAAAAGGCGCAGCTTCTTGAACAACGCCACCCCGCCGTAGCGCATGCACAGGGCGTTGCACATCCAGCCCAGGAAAAAGCTGAACCACAGGATGCGCATGGCCGAGCTGTAGGCCATGAGATACCCGATGGGGTGGATCGGCCACCAGTGCAGGCGGTGGTAGCAGATGACCAGCACCAGCATGACGGCCGCCCCCACCAGGGTGAACACCAGCACCCAGTGGCCTGGCTGGGTCGGGGAGACGATCAGGCTGTTGACGTTTTCGTAAACCGCCACGGTGGTGCGCGTGGCCCAGTCCAGCTGCAGCTCCCGCATGCCGTATTTGTAGCACAGCGCCAGCATGGCCAGAAAGGAAACCCCCACGCCGCAGACCAGGGTCGCAAACACGAAGCCCACCACCAGGCGCCGCCGGGTGGTGCCGTGGGTCACTTTCTGAGCGTGCAGGATAGAGGGCATCAGCGACTCGCGCAGGTCCACGAACAGCATCTTCTGCACCACGGCGGTGATGACAAGCCCCGCGCTGGTGAAAAAGCGGGGACCGAAGAAGGTCAGCAGGCCGTCCATGGGCGCCGCCGTGAGGGTGAAGTAGGCGACGCCGCCCTGGCAGATCACCCGGCTGGCCACCAGCATGACCATGAAGAAGGCGCAGATCACCAGAATGGCCGCCGGCAGCGGCAGGCCGAACCAGGCCAGCCAGAAAACCAGCGCCGTGCAGCCGAAGAAAAAGCCCCAGAAGGACAGCCGCGTAGAAAGCCACTGCTGATGCTCGTCGCGGGTCACCGGCTTTCCCAGGGCCTGGCGCACCACGTCGGTGAGATGCTGCCGGGCCAGCCAGACCAGGAAGATGAAGAAAATGGCGTAGGCGCCGATCATCTGGGTTTCTTCGGGACGTGACAGGGTCGGTCCGAAGGTGATCCCCAGGGCCGAGGCCGGGATGTTGTAGCCCAACAGGGAGAGCAGACCGTAGAGCAGACCGCCCAGGATGAAGAACAGCCAGAAGGACAGAGAGATCTGTTTGGAAGTCAGGAAGGCGAAGCCGATGAAGGCCGGATAGAAGTATATCTTCAGCTTGTGAAACCCGGAAAATAGGCCGTGCTTGGGGAAATAGGGACCCGCCAGAATGAGGGTCGGGATCTGGGGCACCGACGGGTAGTAAAAGTGGAACCCGTTTAGCAGGTGCAGGCTGATGGGAATCAGCATGCCGGCGATCAGGAAGCGGTTGGACAGGAATGCGCCCAGGCGGCTTTCGTCCAGGGCTTCCTCCATGAGGATGGGAACGCGCAGCAGGGGAAAATTCATGCGCTCGTTGTCCAAGGCCTGGCGGCTGAGCAGGTTGATCATGCAGATCATGACGAAGTAGCAGGTCAGGATGAAGGCGCTCCAGACCAGCAGGGGGGTTTTCCAGGCGCCCCAGGGGATCTGCCGCATCAGCGGGCCCCACCCCAGCTGGCGCCCGCCGGGGATACCCTCGTAGAGCTGTTCGATGGCCGCCTTGCTCTGGGGATACCAGCTGTGGGGCAGCAACGGCTGCAATACCTCGGCCCAGCGGTTCTCCACCGTGGCGAAATGGTAAGGCGCCGTCAGGTTGATGAAAAAAGTCCTCGTGAGGCCCGTCCAGGGGATGCCCGACACGATGACCATCAGGATCCAGCAGACCAGCAGCTCTTTTCCGGTCAGGATTTCATGGCCGCGGAAGATGCGCCGGGCCACGGCCACCAGCACGGTCAGCCAGACCAGGATGTAAAAAGGCGCCAGAGGAAAGTGCCCGCCGCCCAGGGGAGTGGCCTGGCGGTAGGCGTTGTTGAACGGAGTCAGGGCACAGATGACCAGCGCCAGGAGCAGCCCCAGCACAACGGCCCGCAGACGAAGCCGCCGGGGCGTCGCTGAACTGTTCTGCATGGCTGGGGTCGGTCTGGTTTTCACGGCATCTACTCCCCTGCATCCGCTGTTGCGGGAGAAGTTTCGGTAATCCGCTCGTAGGCGACTCGCTCGGTTTCGTCCAGCGAGCGCCATATCAGCAGCTGGCGGCGCAGCTGGTGCAGAAAGCCGCGGTTGATGCGCCGCCAGGCGTTGGCTTCCCCGGATTCGCGCGTCAGCACGACGCCGATCTCCAGAAACCCGTCCTCTTCGTCGGCCGCCGGCCGGATGATCAGCCGGGCGTGCTGCATGATGCCGAAGTCGAAGGGCGCCAGCCACACCCGGGCGTCCATCTCCAGAAAATGCCGCGGCTGTCCGGCGTCTGAATCGCCGTCGGTGTGCAGCCGCCAGTGCACGTCGCCGGTGGAAAACAGCCCGTGGGAGACATCCTGGTGGCTGACGAAGTAGTCGATGAGATAGCCGGCCACCCCCCGGTACTCGCTTTCCTTCATGAGAAACGGCAGGGTGATCTCCATGGTGTGCCCCTTGGCTTGGGGAAGGGTCCAGGACCGGTTCACGTCCGGGATGGCGATCTGAGCGGCCACCCGCGAAGGGTACAGCACCGAGATCAGCACCACGGCGATGACCAGCACCATGGCCGCCACCCCGGCCAGCGAGGAGTAGTTGACCGTGATGCCGGCCCACAGGGCCGTGCCGGCGAACAAGCGCGCCGACACCTGGGCCACCAGGTACCCCAGCACCACGCTGAGCACCGCAAAGGCCAAGGATTCGGCGATGAACAGGAACGACACGTGGGAAGGCGCCAGCCCCACCGAGGTGTAAATGGCGATTTCGCGCTTGCGTTCATACACACTGCCGATCATGGTGTTTAAAACGATAAAGACCGATATGGCAAGCGGAATAATGATATTGGGCATACCGCTGTAGCTCAGGGTGTCGCCGGCCTGGTACAGATAGGTGCCGCCCTTCTCGCCGCTGAAGAGGGTCAGGCCGAAGCGGTCCACCAGTTCCCGCGCCGTCTGGCGGGGCGCCACGCCCGGCGCCAGCCGCACGGCCACGGACTTGAGATTGCCGCCCACGGACAGCAGGCGGTCGGCGTCCATGATGATGGTCAGCTCGCCGGGGATGTGCTGATAGCGACTCTGGTAGGAGCGGACGTCGTCCCCGGATTCAAGGGCATCCATCTCCACCTCCGTCATGGCCGCGGTGGCTTCGTGGGGGAAGATCACCGGCGTGATGGTCTCGCCGTCCAGGCCCCGGAACTCGTCCAGCTTGGTGCCCGAAAAAGTCCCCACAACGGTGAAGGGCACGCCCCAGATGGTCACCTTCCGGCCGCCGGGATTCGTGGGGTCGACCCCCAGGCGCTCGGCCATCTCCCGGGGCAGCAGCACCGCGGATCTTTCGCCCGGCTTCAGCCAGCGGCCGCCGGTCATGATGCTGTCGATGCCCGAGACCTTGAACTCGGACGGCGACAGCCCGATCAGGCCCTGGGCCCGGGAGCTGCCCTGCCGGCCGTGGATGGTGACCACCGCGGCCCGGGTGCGGTCCTCGTCCTGCAGCCACACGCGCGGCGCCACCAGGGTGCCGGCCGGAAAAGTGCCCCCGATGACTTCCAGCGCCTCGGGCGGCAGGTCGCGCCAGTCGATGGTCTTCATCAGAATGCCCCGGTAGGGCACCGCTGCGCTGAAGAGCAGCCGCGTGTAGCTGCGCTGGGATTTGACGGTGGTGAAGCTCATGATGGTGAAGGTCAGAATGATCAGGGTGGTGCAGGTCAGGGCCGTGCGCAGACGCCGCCGGCGCAGGTTGCTGACGCCCAGGAAGAAGGAGGCCGTAAAGGCCTTCCAGCGGCTGATTTCGCCGGTCAGCGCACGCGAGGCCCGCTTCTGCAGCCGCGCCATCTCCTGTTCGAAGCGGAAGAATATGATCAGTGTCACCATCAGCGACAGGCCGATGATGAAAAAGGCCAGGATCACCACCATGGGGCTGTAGGCCAGCTGAAAGGCCGGGTGCACCTTGTAGATCACCAGGATCAGCGCCAGCAGTATGGCCAGGAAGGCCACGATGCGCTTGTTGATGTTGGCGTAGCAGAAGAGCAGGCGTTCGGCGCAGAAGGCGAAAGGCACGAACAGGGCGATGTAGAACAGCACGCCGAACAGCACGTCCTTCTGGGTTTTTTCAACGTGGTCGTACACGCGGCTGGCCAGGGCCCAGGACTTGAGGGACTCTTCGGACAGGCGGTCGTAGCGGCGCTCGCTGAGGGCCTGGCGCGCGTTTTCCAGCGACTGCAGTCCGGTCTGCTGCAGACCGCGGATGCGCTCGTCGTATATACCGTGGGTCTCTAAGTTGTGGATGCGCGGTCCCAGCAGGGTCCACATGTCCCGGGCCACGTGAAAGGCGGTGTGGCGCAAAAAAGGGTACTGTTCCACGGAATAGCCTTTGCCGGCGGGGTCCTCGGCCGTGCCGTTGGTGAGGATCATCTTTTTCCGCAGCACACTGTCCGACAGGGTCAGCTTCCAGGGGGTGCCGTCTTCCAGAAAAAGGGACAGCAGGGTGGACGTCCAGGTGTCCGTGCGGCTGAACCAGTAGCGCAGCGGCGGGGCGTCGCGGCGACCGTCCAGCAGCTGGATCTTGGTCATGTAGCGCAGCGAGCGCGGCTCCAGGGTGTTGAACAGGGTGCTCTGTCGGCAGGCGAACATCACCAGGTCGGTTTCCATGGAGCGGCGCTGCATCTTGAGGCGGTAGGCCGGCTTGCCGGTCTTCTTCTTGTCCACCGACCAGATCACGGCGCCGGAGTCGGCGTCGAACTTGAAGCCTTCGAAGATGACCTTGTGCAGCACGTGCTTCTTGTCGGCCACCCCCTTCAGGTAAAATTTGCCCATGCTGTCTACCATGGCCAGGTAGTGGGCCGGTCCCTGGTAGGCCAGGATGACGGCGCCGGGGGCCGGCTGGTCGGCGAACAGCTCGCCGTGGCGCAGGAAGTTCACCCGCCCGGCGATGGTGGCAAACCCGTCGCGGGGTTCGACGCGGGTGGCCAGCTGCGGGGCCGTACTCAGGTGGTGTATCAGGCCGCACACCAGCCGGCTCTGCCGTGCGGCGTATGGCGCGTCCACCCCTTCGGGCAGGTCGTAGGGCGTGCCCCAGGCCGGCCGGGCGTCGTTGGTGGTGGCCAGGGAAATGCCCAGGTAGCCTGCCAGCGAGGCCACCTCACCCCCCAGGGCGGGGGCATCGATGAAGTAGCTCTGCCAGGGCCGCAGGGCGCTGGGCCGCAGGGTGTCGTGAAACAGTCCCCGCAGGTCGGCTTCGCGGGTCAGGCGTTCGGCGCCCGCTTTGAGCACGTCGGCCAGTTGGCTGTAAGGGGTGACGCGGTTGATGGTGGGTTTCAGGGGGTAGAGGAAGCCGCGGTTGAAGGCCCCGATGCCGTCCCCGTGGCTGGAGAGGTGCAGCGACACGACGGCCGCCAGTTCCCTGGCCTTGACCGCCGAGCGCAGCCGGCGCGTACTCTTGAGTTCGGCGGCCTGCCGGCGGGCGTCGCGCAGAATGGCCTTCTGGGTCTTGAGCACACCGGGAATCAGGCTGCCGAAGAGTTTGCGTTCGTCGGCGGTCAGGTCGCCGAAATCGTCCCGCCAGCCCAGTTTCCTGAGCGCCAACCGCTGGCTGGCCAGCTTCTCGATCAGGGCCTCCTGCCCTTTGGGCTGCTGCAGGCGCAGCCGCATCAGCCGCCGTGAAATGGCGTCGCTGCGGGTCTTGATTTCCTCTTCCACGGCGGCCTTGACCAATCGATCGACGGCGGCGTTGCCGGAAGCCGTCGGTTTTGCGGACTTGACCGACAGTCGTTTGATCACTTTGCGGCTGCCGGCAATGGTGGCCCTGAGGCGCTTGTCCAACTTGCGCATGTCCCGGGTGCGTCCCCGGATACTCCAGATCACTTCGCGCAGGCCGGCCAGGGTCTGACCGTAACCGGCCGTGGCCACCAAGAGCATGGAGCGCGCCGGGGGATGCTCCCTGAGATAGCGCGCCACCTGGATCAACGTGGCGATGCCCACGGCCTGGTCGGCGCCGGGCGCCAGTCCGGCCACCCATTCGGATGCGTCGTAGAAAGCCTCTACGATGATCAGCTGCTCCCCGAGCTTTTTGTCGTTTCCCGGAAAAAGCGCGTAGACATTCTCGGCATCGACCATCTGCCAGCGGGCCTGGCTGAAGAGCTGCACTTCCGGGGCCACCACCCCCTCGGGCCGGTTTTCAAAATCCCCGAAAAGCCGCTCCAGGACGTCCGCCGTCATCTGAAAGCGCGGAAAGGGCACCGGCGTCAGCTCGAACTTGTCCCGGTAAAGGCTCTTTTCGGCCCGGCCGCGGTCCACGTAAATCAACGCCCGGGCTCCCAGGTCCAGGGCAAACTGCCAGTTCTTGCCGGAGTCGAGCTCCATCAGGATGACGGCGCCCTCGACGGGCTTGCCGTTGAACTGCTTCAGCCCACCGTTTCCCACGTAAACCAGCGGGCCGGCCAGTCCCGCCGCAGCGATGGCCGGAGGGGCAATGGCGTTTGCGTTGATGGGGTGCAGCGCGGCGCGGCGGCCGCCGGGGAGCAGGATTTCGCAGCGTCCGTATGCCATGACCGGCAGGGAGAACCGCTGGGTGCCGACGGTTTCGGCACCCAGCTGCCCAAAGATCTCCTTGATCCGGGCGGCGGCGTCACGGCAGCCTTCAGAGCCGGTGCTGCGGTCGCCGCTGCCGGAAAAGCGCGCTATCAACTCGGGGATGTCCAGCCCGGACGGAACCGCCACCGCCGGCCGGCCCGGGGCGCCCAGCACCAAACACCAGGCCAGCAGCCACACGGTCCAGGCGGTCCCCCGCCGGATGGCGCTGGAAAAGCGGTACAACCGGGCGGTGGCAAATCCCTCAGACATAGTCCCCCGGGTCAATTCGTCCCATAATTTTTCCCTCCCCGGTCAGAAAGCGGCGTACATTCTCCAGCGCCCGGCGGATGGCGGGCAGCTTGGCCTGGGGCACGTCATCGGCGTTGTGCGGCGATCCCAGCAAGTTCGGCAGTTCGAAAAAAGGAAAATCCAGGCGAAATTCACCGTGGGCGGCGGGTTCCGACCACCACGTGTCGATGGCCGCCTGGAACCCGGGATTGGCCCGCAGGTGGTGGTACAGGGCTTCCTGTTCGATGACGGCGCCGCGGGCCACGTTGATCAGCATGGCCTCCGGTTTCATCTGCGCCAGTTCCCGCCGCCCGATCAACCCGCGGGTCTGCCGGGTGAGGGGCACGGTCAGCACCACCACGTCGGAAACGGCCAGCAGTGCGGGCAGCTCATCGGGTGTGCCGATGAAGTCGACCGCGGTTTCGGTTCGGCCCCTGCGGTTGATCCCATGTAGGCGCATGCCCATGGTGCGCATGACCTCTGCCACGGCCCGGCCGTTGCCGCCCAGGCCGATGATGCCGCACACCCCACCGCGCAGGGTCTTGTTCATGCGCTGCTGGTCGAAATGCCCCCGGGCCAGGGCCAGATGTTTCGGCAGCAGGTTCTTGGCCAGCGCCAGCGCCATGGCCAGCACGTGTTCGGCCAGATAGTCGGCGAAAGCCCCGACGTTGCTGGTGAATTCAACATGTGCCGGGAAAAGATCGAAAGGCACGTTGTCGGCGCCGGCGAAAACGAGCTGCACGAAGCGCAGGCGCGACATGCGGCGGATTTCCTCCCGGCCGATCTCGGCGGGTGCAAAACTTTTGGAAACGACCACTTCGGCCCCTTCCAGGGCCGCCGCCCGGTCGGCAGCAGGCACCTCCTTTAAAAAAACGACGGCCGCCAGGTCTCCCAGGAGCTCTTCAAAGGCACGCTTTTCGTCTGCCGTGGGATCAAAAATGACCAGGATTGTCATGCTTGCAGGTGCCTTTCCTGAACCAGCCGGCCGCTGTAGAATACCCGTCGTCCATCATCTTTTCGTTCCGATCTCACCCACCGAGATGGACAGTTCGTCCCGGCTCTCGATTTTGTCGATCAGTCCGTCCCGGATCCAGACCACCTGGTCGGAAACGTTGAGCATCTTGAAGTCATGGGTGGCTGAAATCACGGTGACGCCGCGTTCGCGGCTCAGCTGTTTCAGCAGGGAGATCACCTCTTCACCGGTGGAAAGATCCAGGTTCCCGGTGGGCTCGTCGGCCAGGATGATGGCCGGGTCATTGGCCAGCGCCCGGGCGATGGCCACGCGCTGCTGCTGGCCGCCGGACAGCTCCGAGGGCTTGTGCTGGAAGCGGTCTCCCAGCCCCACCAGCTCCAGCAGTTGGATGCCCTTTTCCACGGCCGCGTCATTGGATACGCCAGCAAAAATCATGGGCAGGGTCACGTTCTCCAGGGCCGTCATCACCTGGATGATGTTGAAGGTCTGGAAAATGTACCCGATCTTGCGGCAGCGCAGCCAGGCCAATTCATAGGCGTCCAGCTGGGCGATGTCCACCTCGTCGATGAACACCTTGCCGGTGGTGGGCTTGTCCAGCCCGCCGATCATGTTGAAAAGCGTACTCTTTCCCGAGCCGGAGGGGCCCATGATGGAAATATAGTTGCCGCGCTGGATCTCGAGGTCGATGCCCTTCAAGGCCTGGACATCAACCTTTCCCAGCCGAAAGGTCTTGGTGACGCCGGTGACGCGAACGATGTTGGCAGCCTGGTTCATGGGGGTGGTTGTCCGTTTTTGGTGGTCCTTTGGTTGCTGGTGACCTGCCTATGGCTGCAGGCGCCGATGGACAAAAAAACAACGAAGGGGCCGAAAGAAAAGGGGGACACGCAAGTCTGTTCCGCCCAGGGCCCTACTGCTCGACACGCATGGCTTCCACCGGCTGCATGCGGGCAGCCAGGATAGCCGGGTAGAGAACCCCGATGAGACTCAGCAGACATCCCACGGCGATGGAAAACCCCACCGATGCCAGAAGATCCGCCGGGGAAACGGAACCAACGGCCGTGCTGCCGAAGCGCAGCAATCCGTTCAGGAGGGCGAACAACGCCCCGGCCAGGGCGCCCGCCGTAGCCCCGGCCAGGCCCTGCATGCCGGATTCCAGCAGAAACAGCCTGAGGATAAACCGATCCAGCGCGCCCAGGCACTTCATGGTGCCGATCTCCCGGAAACGCTCGGTGACGGCCATGAGCTGGGCGTTGACGATGCCCACCACGCACACCAGCAGCGACAGGATGACGATCCAGCGTTGCTTGGGACTGCTCCCCATGCTCTGCGCTTCGGGCGGGATGTCGTAGCCGGCGCGGACCAGCTTCTGGCGCACGGCCGGATCGCCGGTGGCCAGCATGCCGTTGGCCACATCGGTCTCCACCCGCACGAAACTCAGGAAAGAAACCGCCAGCACGAGGCTCAAAGTGGTGATCAGCGAGCGGTAGAAGCGCGCCCGCAGACTTTTCAGGGAAATCTCCAGCGACTTTTTAAACGGCAGCACCACCAGGCGGTCCACACGCGCTGCTTTCTCTCCGGCCTGGTCTTGAGCCATTGGGTCAACTCCCTCCCACCTTCGCTGTCATTGCCTCACTCGCAGCCGCTACTTTACCACAAACCCCTGCCGGTGTAAATCGCCGCTCAAAACTGCAGAAAAACAAATCCGTTTGGGGCGTTGCGGGTCTCGAAGGACGGCTTCGGCAGGCCGTCTCTGATGGGAGCCCAGCGTTCGGCCGAAATCACCAGGATGAGACGCCCGGCCATCTCTCGGACGAGTTGGGCGAGCTTTTTGGGGTGCACCATGCGGTTTCGGGAGTCGTCGTAGGTCAATCCGTAGGACAGCTCTCCGCCGAAGTCCAGTTGACGCACATCGCTGCGCTTGTATGCCCAGCAGACGGCCGCCATGAGACGTTCATCGGCCACCAGAATCGAGGTCGGCCTCACCCGGGGTGCCTGGCGCTGCAGAAAATCGCAGGGCGCCTTGCGGATCAGGGTGGCATCGGGAAGGGCGATGGGCGCCGCCAGCATGATGGCCACGGGCGCTGCAGCGGCAACCGTGATGAGGCGCATCACCGAGGCCTGCCGGCTCGCCAGGAGAAGCAGCATGCCGCACGCCAGGGCGGCGGCCGCGACCAGCGCAGCCTGCAGACGGTCGGCGTAAAGGGTCAGGCCGTACACGTGCCAGAACTGTACGACCGCCAATACCGCGGCCAGCAGCACCGCCGCAACGGCCAGGACCAGCGCGCCGCCGCGCAGGACTTTTCCCGGCCGCTGGTCCCCCAGATGACAAAACCCGTAGGCCAGGATAATGGCCAGAGGCGCAAAACAGGGCAGAATGTAGGTGAGGATCTTGCCGCGGGCCACCGAGAAAAACAGCAGCGGAAACACGAACCAGCACAGGGCCCAGCGCAGCAGGTCCGGTTTCAGGCCGTCCCTCTTGAGCCCGGCCGCCGCCGCAGGTGAAAACAACGTCCAGGGCAACGCCGCCGCCGGCAACAGGGCCAGGTAGTACCAGAATCCGGCACGGTGCTGGCCGCTGGCGTCCATGAAGCGCCGCAGGTGTTCGTTGAAGATGAAAAACCGCCAGAAATCGGGTTCGCGCTGATGCACCAGCAGGGCCCAGGGCATCACCGTCAAGAGGGCCACAAAAAAAGGGATCCAGCCGATGATCAGCAGCTCCTTGAAGCGCCGCTGCCAGAGCATATAGGGAAAAGCGGCCACGGCCGGCACGGCAAAGGCCACAAACCCCTTGGTCAGAAACCCGCAGCCGCAGGCAATGCCGCACAGCACCAGGAAAAGCGTCTTGCGGCGGGACCCGCGCGGCTGCTGTACGGCGGTGAAAAAAGACGCCATGGCCGCCGTGATGAAAAGCGTCAGGGGGCCGTCCAGGACGTTGTATACACCCAGCCCCATCACCAGGCCCGTGGAGAGATAGATGGCCGTGGCCGTGAAGGCCGTGGCCCGTGGCCCGAAACGCCGCACCAGCACAAAGAGGATCAGGGCGCTCAGGCCGGCGGCGGCCGCGGCCGCGAAGCGTGCGCCGAAGGGGTTCTGGCCGAAAACCGTCATGGCCGCGGCCGTCATCCAGTAGCCCATGACCGGTTTTTCGAAATAGCGCAGCCCGGCCAGGCGCGGTACGACCCAGTCGCCGGCGGCGATCATTTCCCGGGGGATTTCGGCATAGCGCACCTCGTCGGGGATGATCAACGGGCGCGCCCCCAGGGGTATGATGTAGATCAGCACGAACAGCAGCACCAGGAAAAGACCGCCGCCCGGAAACAGCCGCCGGGTCATGGCGCGGCTCCCGCGCCCTGGAAAGAGAGCCACCCTTCCCGACCCGGTATTTCAGCTGGCGTCATGAGGCCCGGCGCAATGTCGGCGGCTGGCGGCAGCAGATCACCCAGGGGGACCAGCAGGATCCCCCGTTCCGCGACCTGGCGGAGAAATTCCCTGAAGAGGGAAAGCCACGCGATGCCCTCGACCTCGGCATGAATGGTGAGTACGTTGAGCCCCTCGGGCCTGAGCCGGGAAAAGAGGTGGTCGTTGAAACCCGCCGGCGTCACGCCGTCATGGCCCACCACCTCGTCGAAAGTCGGCAGTGTGACCGGGACCTGAGGCTGACACAGCCGACGGCCGGCGACCACAGGGTAGAAAACCGATGTCCCCCGACAGTCGCTGTTGTAAGCAAAGGGGAATTTTTCTTTTTCCAGAAGGACCGTGGCGGTGCACTTCCAGGCCGGCACGGCCGAGCAGACCGGGGCTTTTCCGGTCAGGGCGGCAATGCGGTCCGTGCCCCGGCGCAGGCTTTGGCGGACGGCCGCGGGCGTCATGCGCTCGATGCGGGCCTGCCAGGCCCAGTGGTCCCAGGCGTGCAGCCCCACCTCGTGACCTTCACGGTCCGTGCGGGCAATGACGTCGCCGGCACGGCGCGAGATGTCCGGCCCCGGCCCCAGGGTTCCCCGCAGGACGATGTCCCATCCGTAGAGTCCGGCCGCGCGGGTGCGCAGCATCTTTTTTAAAAATGCCGGGCGCAGCAGCCGGAACAGGTGTCTTCCCATGTTGTCCGGTCCCACGGAAAAAAAGAAGCTGGCGCGGATCTTTTCCCGGGCCAGCACCGCCAGCAGCGGCGGCACGCCCTGCCGCGTACCGCGCAGCGTGTCGACATCGATACGCAGACCGACTCTCATGGACCACCCGCGGCCTCGTCCCTGTGGGATTCACCGGATTCGGCCGCCTCGCGCAGGAAAAAATCCAGCGTGCGTTCCACCGATTCGGCCAGGCTGACCCGCGGCTGCCAGCCCAGGTGACGTCGGGCGTTGGCGATGCTGGGTTTGCGGTGGCGCACGTCTTCGTAGCCGACTCCGTAAAAGCGGCGGCTTTCCACCGTGCGTATGCCGGCCAGGGGCGGAAAATGGCGGCGCAGGGGGTGCTGCTCAAACTTCGCCACCAGCATCTCGGCCAGCTGGCCGATGCTGGCCTCGTTGTCCGGGTTGCCGATGTTGAAAATGCGGCCGTCACAGCAGCCGTCGCGGTTTTCGATGATGCGGAAGAGGCACTCGACACCGTCGCTGACATCGGTGAAGCAACGCTTCTGGTGACCGCCGTCCACCAGCTGGATGGGTGTGCCCTCGGTGAGGTTGAGGATCAGCTGGGTGATGGCGCGTGAACTGCCGATGCGTGCCGAGGCCAGGCTGTCCAGGCGCGGCCCGATCCAGTTGAAGGGACGGAAGAGGGTGAATTGCAGCCCTTCTGAAGTGCCGTAGGCCCAGATGACCCGGTCCAGCAGCTGTTTGCTGCAGGAGTAGATCCAGCGCTGCTTGCGGATGGGCCCCAGCACCAGGCGCGAGCGGTCCTCGTCGAAGAGGGGGTCGTCGCACATGCCGTAAACCTCCGAGGTGGACGGAAAGACGATGCGCTTGCCGTACTTGGCGCAGTAGCGCACGATGCGCAGGTTTTCCTCGAAGTCCAGTTCGAAGACCCGCAGGGGATTGCGCACGTATTCCACGGGCGTGGCAATGGCCACCAGGGGAATGACGATGTCGCACTTGCGCACGTGGTATTCGATCCACTCGCGGTGAATGGCAATATCACCCTCGGAAAAATGGAAGCCCGCCCGCTGCCGCAGCCGCCGTATGGAACGGTCCGCCAGGTCCATGCCGTGCACCTCGTAGCGGCCGCTGTCCAGCAGCCGCTCGCTGAGATGATTGCCGATGAAGCCGTCCACCCCCAGGATGAGCACCTGTTTCTTGCGCCGGACGGCGGCCGCCTTCCGCGGGTGCTTTCCGAAACGCATGCCCGGCGCCAGGCCCATCTCTTCGGCCAGTTGGGCACCGCTCATGCAGATGCCGCCTCCGGCCTGGGCGCCCTCCACCTGCACGCCACCCGGTTGGCAGGCCACCACCAGGGGATCGGCGGACAGGACGGTTCCCGGCCGACCCCGGGGTTCTGTCAGCGGCCGCACCCGCCAGAAATAGACCTTGCGCTCTCCCAGGTGGCTGAAGGCCCCCGGGTACGGGTGGGTCACGGCGCGCACCAGATTGGCCACATCGGCCGCTGGCCGGTTCCAGTCGATCTCGCCGTCCTCGGGCCGGCGGCCGCCGAAATAGCTGGCGGCGGCATGATCCTGGGGGCGGCGGGGGGCCGTGCCGGCCTTAATCTGCGGCAGCACCTCGTCCAGCAGTTCCCCAGCGGCCCGGGCGGCTCGGGTGTGCAGGGTCAAGGCCGTGTCATCGGCGGTGATGGGGATTTTCTTCTGGCCCACGATGTCGCCGTCATCAGGCTTGGCGGTCATGTAGTGCAGGGTGACGCCGGTTTCGGTCTCGCCGTTTACCAGCACCCAGTTGATGGGGCAGCGGCCACGGTAACGGGGCAGCAGGGAGCCGTGCAGGTTCAGGGCGCCGGCCGGTGGAATGTTCAGAATCTCCTGTCCCACCATGTTGCGGTAGTAAAAGGAGAACAGGATTTCCGGTGCCAGCGCCCGGATGCGCGCCTGCCACAGCGGGTGGTTGATGTTTTCCGGGGCGAACACCGGGATGCCCAGTTGCGATGCCAGTTCGGCCACGGAGTCGAACCAAACACGCTCACCGGAATCGTCAGGGTGGGTAAACACCGCCCGGATGTCGAAACCGTGCCGCAGCAAAGCCCGGATACCGATGCACCCGATGTTGTGGTAGGCCAGTACGATGGTTTTCATGGGTCTCTTTCCGCATGGCGGTCGGGAACCTCGGCGGCAAAATGCACCGGCGATCTGCGGGGCGCCTTGCCGGTCACGCGGCGCACGAAGTAGCGCGGCCGGGCGCGCACGTCGTGGTAGATGCGGCCGATGTATTCCCCCAGCAGGCCCATGCCGATGAACTGGGCGCCGACGAAGATGAACAGGATGGCAAACAGGGTGAACACGCCCTGGGCGGCCCACTCGGCCCCGAAAATGAGACGCATGAGCAGCAGCAGCAGGCCGAAGCCGATGCCGGCCATGGAAACCAGGGTCCCCACGATGCCCAGCATGCGCAGGGGGGCGGTGGTCATGGAGGTCAGCAGGTCGAACAGCAGGGACATGAGCTTGATCAGGCTGTACTTGGAGCTTCCCTGGTGGCGGGCTTCGTGGGCCACTTCGATCTCGGCGGTGCGGCGTGCAAAGCTGTTGGCCAGCACCGGAATGAAGGTGCTGCGTTCGTGACACTGCAGCATGGCGTCCACGATGTGGCGGCGGTAAGCGCGCAGCATACATCCGTAATCGTGCATCATCACACCGGTGGACTTCTGCACGGCCCGGTTGATCACCACCGAGGCCAGGCGACGGAACAGGTTGTCCTGGCGCCGCATTCTCACGCTGCCCACCACGTCGAAACCTTCCTCCATACGCTGCGCCAGCCGCGGGATCTCCTCGGGGGGATTCTGCAGGTCGGCATCCAGGGTGACGATGATGTCGCCCTCGGCCTGCTCGAAGCCGGCCATGACAGCGGCGTGCTGGCCGTAATTGCGGTTCAGGAAAACGCCCACCACCCGACCCCCGTGTTCGCGGGCGGCCGCCTCGATGATGTCATCGGAACCGTCGCTGCTGCCATCGTCCACCAGGATAAGTTCAAAGGGATGCCCCCAGCGGCCGCAGGCTTCCAGGCAGCGACGGATGAGCTCGTGCAGGTTCTCGGCTTCGTTGAACACCGGAATGACCACCGAGAGCAGTCCGGGTTCCGGGGGGCGCTCACCGGCGGTGCGGGTGTTGGTGAAGTTGGGCTTTTGTTCCATTTTCTCTTGCTCTGCCGCCTGCTCCCGGTTCATGACGCCAGCACCGCCTTTACGGCCTCGATGACGTCGTCCACGTCCCCGGGCCGCATGTCCGGGAAAAGCGGCAGGGACACAATGCGCTCCGAGTTGTACGCCGTGTTGGCAAGACTGCCGGGGTCCACCGGCAGGTGCTCCCGGTAGTATTTCTGCCGGTGCGCGGCCATAAAATGCAGGCCCGTGCCGATGTTGCGCTGCTTGAGGGCCTCCATGAAAACCATACGGTCCATGCCGGCCCGCTCGATGTCCAGGCGCACCACGAACAGGTGCCAGGCATGGGTGTGGGGATACGCCGGCACGGCCAGGGGCTGGATTTCCTCGATGGACGCCAGTTTCTCAAGATAATAGCGCGCCAGTTCCCGGCGTCGGCGGTTGAAGCTCTCCAGCCGTTCCAGCTGCCCCAGGCCCAGTACGGCCAGCACGTCTGGCAGGTTGTACTTGTAGCCCGGCGACAGCACCTCGGCCTGGGGCGTGCGCCCCTGCACCTCGCGGTCGTAAGCATCCACCCCCAGGCCGTGAAACTTCAGGCGCCGGACGGTTTCGGCCAGCCGCGGATCATCGGTGCAGAACATGCCGCCCTCGGCGGTGGTGATGTTCTTGATGGGGTGAAAGGAAAAGATGGCCGTGCCCCGTTTTCCCACCGCTTCATCCCGGTACGCGGTGCCCAGGGCGTGGGCGGCGTCCTCGATGATGTCCACGCCGCGGTCGGCGGCCAGCTGCCGCAGGGGCCCCATGTCCGCGGGCGCCCCGGCGTAGTGCACCGGGATGATCAGCCGCGTGCGCCGCCCCACGAGCGGCGCCACCGTGTCGGCCGTCACCATGAGGGTGTCGCGGTCCACGTCGGCGAACACCGGCCGTGCGCCGCTGAGGGTGATCAGGTTGACCGTGGACACCCAGGTCAGAGAGGGCGTGATGACCTCGTCGCCGGGACCCACCCCGGCGGCGGTCAGGGCCAGGTGCATGCCGGCCGTGGCCGACGAGAGCGCAATGGCCTCGCGGCACCCCACGCGATCGGCGAAACGCCGCTCGAAGCGGGCGCACTGCTCCCCGGTGGTGATCCAGCCGGAGCGCAACACGTCGCCGACGGCCGCGATCTCGGCTTCACTGATGCAGGGCCGCGAAAAGGGTAAGAACGCTGTTCTCATATCAAAAAGTTGAAAGTTTCCGGT
>CAYUAQ010000022.1:1420-45111 GCA_964442705.1 uncultured Desulfobacteraceae bacterium | reverse complement strand
GGCGGCAGGTGAAACTCGGTCTGCCGCAGCAGTTTGGGCCATCTGGGGTATATCAAGCGAAATTTCATCGGGGGTCCTAATCCGTGATGGCCTTCAGCAGGGCATCCCTGGCATCGGAGTAGAAATAGATGTCGACCCGGGTGGCCATGTCGTCGGAAAGATCGAAAAGCTGCCGCCGGCAGGAAACCGGCATCAAGAGGGCGGTGGCGCCCTTTTCGACGGCGATCTCGGCGATGGTGACGGCGTTGTGAAGCGGTTCGATGGACCCGCCCAGGTTGATCTCGCCGGCAACGATCAAACCGCCGCGCAGGCTCTTTTTCAGAATCGCGGTGCACAGCGCAATCAGTGCGGCCACTCCCACCTTGGCGCCTGTCTTGGCGGCGTCGAAGGCGCGCAGCTGCACGGTAAATTCGTGGTGCCGGGGGTTCTTGTCGCCCACCAGCTGCGCGGCCCGCGAATAGAGGTTCTGTTCGGCATAGCTGATGCTCTCTTTAAACGGCGCCGGGACCGGCTTGTTCAATACCTTGACACCCGATCCCGGCCCTTCGTTCACCTCGATGCGGAAAAGACCGGGATGCTCCTCGGCGCCGCCCGGGCTGATGGTCCACACCTGCCCCGGTTCCAGGGGGTCGCTGCCGATGCTGTTTTCACTCTGCAGTTCCGGGGTGGAAACGAATTTCTCGACCCCTTCCGCCGTGAATACGTAGCTGAAATGGGTGTTCCGGAATTCCGCCGCGCCGATCCGCTTCTGCTGTTCCTTGACCCGCCGCCGGGCCTCCAGGGCGATGCGCACCGCCCATTCCAGGTCCTCGTCCGGGATCTCATCGCTTTGCCCGGGATACAGCAGCTTCAGCAGCCCACTGGTGGTCATGTTAACGGCATTGACGTCCCGCCCGCTCAGGGCGCCCCCGAAATTGACCCGATTCTGCAACACCGCTACGCGGCTTTCCCGCCGCAGCCGGCTCATGCACTCCGACAGGAAATCGGACACCAGGCCGAAGTGATCCGTCAGCAGTTCCTTGTCGATCTTGGGCACGTCCCACCCCGGCAGGTAGGCATGGATGCGGTCCATGAAAGCCGTGTCGTCGCGCATCTCCTTGGGCATGGGACCGAACAGATGGCCGATGCGCTGCTGGTGCTCGACGTCCACATCGAAGTTGCCCACCAGCACGATGCTGCCGTCGGCGCGGATCGACTCCTTGCCGCGGCTGAACTCACCGGACTCCATGTACCCCTTCATGATGTTGATGCCGTCCTTCTGGTCGAAAGAGATGCCGGACACCTCATCGAAGCAGACCACGTCGTACTGGCACACCAGGCCGCGCTGGCCGGTGGCGTTGTTGACGAACATCTTGGCCACGGTGGCCTTGCCTCCGGAAATCAGGTGCGCGTATGGCGAAACCTGCTGGAATAAATGGCTCTTGCCGGTGCCGCGCGGCCCGAGTTCCACCATGTTGTAGTTGCGCTCCACGAAGGGCACCATGCGCAGAAAGAAGGCGTTCTGGGCCCGCTCGGAGAGGTTCTCCGCATGGATGCCGATGCTGCGCAGCAAGAACCGCTTCCACTCCTCCGTGGTAAAGGCCTGCCGGGCTTCGGCCAGAATGTCCAGCACATCGTACTTGGAGAGCTGAATCTCCCGCAGGCTTTCGATGCCGAAGGGCCGGCCGCTCTTTTCCTGGGCAATGGCGGCGTCGTAGCTCAGCGTGATTTCGGCGTAAAATCCGCCGGTCAGCATGCGATCATGGGCGTTGACCAACTGGGAGCGGATGCGAACATCCCTGAGCTGAAGGCTGGGCAGGGTGGCCAGGTAGGCATCCGTCTTGGCATCCAGCCGGGCGCTGAGCAGATCGATGATCTTGACGGCACCCTTTTCCCGGGCGCGGGCCTTGAACAGCTCCTCTTCCCCGGCCTTGACGGTGCGCGAGCGCAGCTGTCGCTGGACGATCTCGAGCCCCTCCTCGATCTCCTCGGGGTCCGTGCTGGCGCAATACCGTCCCAGGAGAAACTCCACCACATAGGTGGGCACCGGGAACTGTCGGCTGAAGGTCCGCACCAGGTCTTTGCGCACCAGGTACCCGTCCAGCACCGAGGCGGCCAGTTGATCCAGTCGGTCCATTTCCATCAATCCGCTCCTCCCCCGATGATCGTATTTTCCTGGGCGATCAGGCGGCCGTCCTTATCGATCAGAACGATTGACGCCGGCGCCCCCTCCAGGTCTTCGTCTTCCACCACCACCGACGCCATCCCATTGTCGTTGATGGGCTTGACGTTCATCACCACACTGTCGTCCGGATTGCCGGCTTTCGTCCGGATGTCCACAAACAAGCCGGCAAACTCGCCATCCAGCGCGACCTTGCAGCGCAGCCCTTTCCAGACCACGTCGGTGATGGTCGCCGCGATGTCTCCTTGGCCCCCCTGTCCGGCGGTCACGTTCAGCGCCAGAGTCAAGCACTCCTGGAGGCTCAACCCCCCGTGGGCATACTCCTGGCCCGCCCGGAAACACCCGATGCCGTTGGCCAGCACGACACTCTGGCCCGGGTTCCAGTACCAGGGTAACAGCAACTCCTCGGTAACGACCCCGGCCTTGAGGGCGGCGCACCGGCCCCACTTGTTTTCCACCAGGTCGGGCGAAAGTTCCATCTTGGGCAGCCCCCCGGGCAGCAGCAGCCAGCCGTGATCGGTCACGATGCGAACCGTCTTCCACCCCGCGGCCAACAGCCGCGCCACGCGGTCGGCGATCTCGGTCAGCAATTCCTCGATGAAGCGCGACAGCTTCCAGCCCCGCTCGTGTCCCTCGTGGTCGATATTGCCGAACGCGCACCAGGCCCGCCCGCTGCCGTCGCCGGTTTCCGATTTCTCCAGTACGCGCCACCCCTTGGCCTGCAACAGTTTCTTGAACGCATGCCCGCCCTTGAGCGACCGGCCGGTTTCGCGCACCACGGGTTCGAAATCCGATGTCGCCTCCAGGCCGTGGATGAGTTCACGCACCGGGGAAACCGCCGGCTTGCCGGTGGCCGTCACACTGGGCAACGCCGCCCAGGCGATTTCGGAGGCCACCGCAAACCCCCTTTGCGTCAGCATTTCACCCAACCGCCGGGCCACATCGTACCGCAATCCGTCCACGAACAACATACACTCACCGTCGGTCGGCAGGGGGGCTTTCAGGCTCGACGCCATCCCAAGGGGATACCCCTCCTGCGCCACGACCCCCTGCAGGTACCGGGCGGCGTCTTCCACCCACGGCGAATATATCGCGCGCACGGCGGTGGTGACGGCCCGAATGTCTTCATCTCTTTGCAGGCCGGCAAGGGACTGCCAGACCGCGGCATCCGCTTTCCACCCGCTGGCGGCGTACCCGGCCGCCAGATCCGCCAGGGTTCCGGCTGTCAACGGGTTGGCCGTGGCCTCGGCCAGCATCGCCAGGGACTGCAACGCCGCCACCAGCGGGGATTCGCCGAGTTCCACCCACACCAGTTCGCGCCGCTCGCCGTGGGACTTTTCCAGCTTGGCTATACGCTGCCGGGCCTGGTGCGCGGGCACATCCCCCAGTTCCAAGAGTGCGGTCCTGAGGCTATTTTCCTGGCCCTCGTTCCACTGGGGCCACCCGCCGTGGGACTGCGCATTGGCAAACAGCTCCAGCGGCATGGTGCACTTGCGGATGAGGGCAGGGATATGGGGATAGCGACGAGGGGCCTCGCAAAAACGCTCCCACACCGCCCGCCAGGGCCCCTCGCCCTTGGCCAGCTTTTCGGCTGCGGCCAGGGGCCCCTCGTCTTGGGGGTTGAAGGCCAGTTGCGACTTGCAGATTTCCACGAAGGCGGCCCACTCGTTTTCTCCCCGCCCGGCCCGGAAGGCATCGCCCTGGTCCAGCCACTGCAGCAGATCCCGCCGCGGGTCCCCGCCGGTCAAGAGCGTGTTGAAATAGTCCTTGTCCAGGTGCTGGTTTTTCAGCAGGGCGATCTCTTCGTCCAGGAAACGGTGCAGCGCCAGCTGCATGGCGTTCTTGGCGCCGTTGTCACGGGCCACGTCGAGACCCAGCCCGCCCTGCTCGGACTGGATAAAGGCCAGTATGGTCCAGTCCTTGCCGTTGGATTGGGACCAGACCACTCCCCGGTACTGCAGTTCGGCCAGCGGCTTCAGGGTTTGCGGACAATTTTCCACGGCACGCAGATCCTGACGGCCGAACCCGGGAAGATAAAAAACGGGAATATTCTCGGCCCGGCGGAAGCGTTTTTGCCTTTCTTTGACTTTGTCTTCATCGGCTGGATCCCTTTCCACGGGTATCTTGCCGGCCAGAACGCACCGCAGCCAGATGGCCGGGCCGGTGCGCTTTTCCGGGGCGTAACCTCCCAAAACGAACAGTTCCGGCAACGCCATCTGCAGCCGCGGGATCACCGCTTCCCACTGGCGGTTGTGGTCCGACCAGAGAATGCACGCTGGGGCCGCCTGGACATCGGGGTTGTAAACGGCAACAGAGCGAATCGCCCGAATCAGTGCTGATAGGACACTATTCATCACTCTGTTTTTTCAGTAGAATGGTTTTAAGATAGTCTTCTGTAGCCTCAAAAACCGGTTCGGCACCATTGAAACGCCTCATCAGGGGTATCACTTTATAGCGCACGCCCATACCTCTAAAGTCTACATATTTGTAGTCCCTCAGGACCTCCATGATCATTGGATTTCTCGGTACTCGCTGCCCGGCAACCATCTTTTCAATCGTCATGGAATTTAGAAGCGCACCTGGGCTGACCACCTCTAATCGATCCGAATAAATTCCTATTTCGACGTCCACGAACCGTGTCCAGTCTCGATGTGCCAGCGCATTAATAACCGTCTCTCTAATAGCGTCATAGGGATAATGCCATTGCAATTCTCGCCTGAAATTTTCATCCAATTCAGAAGGCTCTTCAGAAATAAATGGCTTTACCTGCTCCTTGAATCTTTCAATCAAGCCCGGATCAATTAAGTCTTTTCCTAAATCCTTTATATCCCACCGCCCCACTAATGGTGCATCCAGAATAATATCCAATGATGCTTGATATTCTTTTTCCTTTCCTCTAAAGGCAAATATCCTTAGTCCAGATTGCTTCAAGTAACGTCGGGGATGTTTACCAAAAAGAACCAACCCTGCAATCGAACAGTAAACCACATCTCCAGACTCCACCAGAAATCCCAATCCGAGAAGCCGCTCCTTCCAGGCTTCATCGGAGTCGGGGACTTCTGGATCTTCTAGTATATCCTTCAAATAGTTATGCAGCCTAGCCATGTCCAAACAACTCATGTTGGTTCTTGGAACCGGCATGGCTTCGGTGTGCAGCATCCCCCCTAATTCAAAAAGCCGCATCTGTTGTTCACGCGTCGCAAGCCTGGAAGTCGAGCCGACGCGAATATATATTCTTTCTTCACCGCCTTCCCTTACAACATAAGGTTTCGAAACCCCTTGGGGGAAAGTTATCACCGCCACGACAGTATCGTTATCAATTCTAATTTCTTCGTAGTATGGAAGAATCAATGGGTGAATTTTGTTACTGATGACGTTCATTACCCACTCTTCGATATTATCCCGCTGGATGCCGGAAATCGTTCCATCATCTTCGACGCCAAGGATTACTCTGCCTCCTTGGAAATTAGCCATGGCCACAATCTCTTTGGCCAACTGTTCCGGTCGGATATCATCCCGCTTAAACTCCACGCCTGAATTTTCCCCATTGGCGATAATCTCCAAGAGTTCACTGCGCAGCATCATTCACCCCTTTAAAAGCCATACTTTTCTTTTCGTTGAATAAAAGCCATTTTCCCACCCTCGAGAATTTCCGAAGCTTTTTGCTGAATGACTGGCAAGTCGATGGCACCTTGAGCATCTTCAGGAATCGTAGCGTGATTATCCTCGGCTTGGAATACTCCAATCCATTCTGCATCTCCGAACACTGGTATGTTGGCGTTATGGGTAGCAAATAGAAACTGGCGGGCAATTTTCGCGGAACGAAGCTCCGTTACAATGCGATCGGCAATAAACGCATTGTCCAGGTTGTCTTCAGGCTGATCCATTATCAACGGATCCCGGTTTTCCAAAAGCAGCATATGAAGAATAGCGGTGCATTGTTGTCCGGTCGACAGTTTATCAAGGGGCCTATAATTTTCCGCACCCAGGTGGGCGACATTTAATTCAATGGTGATGGTATCCGGCAGGATAATTTCTTCCAACTTCATCAATTCGGATTCTTTTAACTTACACAAAGTATCCGCAACACTGGGCGTTATTCCCCATCCACTATTTTTCAGCGCCTCCGGCCCCTTGCGTATGGTTTCGGCGAGTTTGACTGGTGAAAAATCATGAGCTGTCTTTACCCATTTTAATCGCTTTGCCCCAACCCCCTCAAGGTTGCATTGACTCAGGAAATCGAGCAGAGGATTGCGATTGGCTTCAGAAGCTACATGCAATTTAAGTTTGCCGTCTAATTTTTTATTCAGGCCCTTCAATGCCCTTTGAGTTAGAGCAGATTTTTCAGCGCATAATTCAGATAGATCCGCCAGTAGCGTCTTGCGTTTTTTCTTCAGTTCATCAACGACTGCTCGCCTATTTTTTAACAAAGCTTCTTTGGGACGAATTCGCTCTATCTCTTGAAGAAGATTTTTAAATTCTGTTCCAATTTCTCGACCACTGCGCCCTTCGCAAGAGGGAATTTTACTAAAGGCTTCGGTCAATTTTTCCTCTTCTTTTTCAATTGCCGTTGTAAGCTCAGCCTGTGAAGTCTTAATTTCATTTTGAGCTTCTCTGATAGATTCCTCTGCCCTCTCAATCAATGGCGAAAGGTCCTCATTCAATTTGTCAAGAATCTTCTTTATAGCCTTAAAAGAATTCCGGTGAGGAAGTTCCTTTAGAACCTTATCCCCAAGAAACACCGTATCCGGAAGTTGTTCTTTGAAACGCGATAGCGCCCCATTGACTTGCTCCAATTCCAAAACCACTCTGGAAATCAATTGTTTTTCTTTTTCTAAAAAGGGAACCAGCTTCAGTTTTTCTTCAAGACCAAACGCTTTGAATTGATCTACACGCTCAATCAATTTGGGCAGTTTGGACACTTCGTCTTCAATTTTGGACAGCTTTTCATGTGCGGCAATAATGTTGTCTCGATTTTTCCTCAATGCCTGAATATTCTCAGCCTGTTTTGCATCTAATTCTCTATCGTCTATATCCAGAAAACGATTCAGCAGCTTCAGCTGTCCACCAGGATTTTGGGCGATTTCGTAGATTTCGTTTTGACCGTATATTTCGATGCGTGGAAGAAGATCAGCAGGTAAAAAAGAAGAGACATGGCCATTTTCATCTTTTATGATAGCACTCTCGCCATATCGTCTTGCGATGGTAAAACGTTTGCCATTCATCCTCGATGATCGGATGCCAATCTCAATACGCCCTTTTTCTTTTCCCAAATTTTCCTTGATTATCTCAGCGTGTTGCTTTTTGGCATTTGCACCGACAGGAGTCATCTCGAGTCCATAGCGTATGGATTCGAGCAACGTCGATTTACCGGTACCGCGGCCGCCAATGACGGCATTCAAATGTTCTGAAAACTCGACTTCTAGCCCATCGAGATAACCGCCTGTATATTTAACCCGTTCAATTCTGGAATAATATTTTTCAGGAAGATCAGAATTCAGGCGCACCCTGGATTCAGGGTCAAGAAACGCCTGCTTAAAAGAGGCAAAACAGGGTCTCGTCATCTTAATCAGGCAGGAAGCCCTCATGTCTCGTAAGGTTTCTGGCGTTTCGACGTCTTTGGCATTGAGGATCGCTAAGGGACGTTCCCGTTTGTATTCGGGAATTTTATTTAATAAAACCTTACGGTAAAAATCACCCTCGACTCCCTTTAAATCTTCTACCGTAGCCGATATCTGTGCGGCTTTTAGAAGCGGGTTCTTCCAGATGTGATCGAATTTTTTCTTCAGTACGCCATTAGCATTTGTACAATGAGCAGCATAAACAACCCCTCCTATCTCATCGATTCTTTTTAACAACTTTTCTGCGCTAAGGCCAGAGGGGCGAACACCCTTATCGGGGTCTGTTAAATCCAATTTCCCCAGATATCGATTAAGGGCATCTGTAGATGTATCTTCTTCAAATAAGCAGACAAAATGGACTTTTTCAGAAGATTCGATTTCAAATCCCGGGAAAACAACAATGCCATGACTCTTCACCTGTTCACGCAAGGCATCAACATCCTGAACATTACCATGATCGGCAATGCCAAGCACGGCGATATCCTCTTCTTGGCATATTTTAAGCAACGCCTTGTTGTACTGCTCTTCGGTAAGGCCATGATCAACGCCACGATATCTGATGTAGCTATAAGTATTGACTTGCAATGCGCACTTCCAAAATCTGGCTTTGGTGTATTTTGCGCTCATGATCCAGCCTCCATCCGAGCTTGGCGTTTTTCTTCAAGCGTCAAATGATAATCGTTGATGCGGTCACCTTTGAATAAGTGGTACCACGGGGCGGATTGGACGTCCTTGCCGCGGTCTTTGTTCCACTTGATGTTGGGCTTGTCGCGCAGCACGCCGGCGCCTTTCTTTTTGACGTCGCCGACAGTCATGAAGGGGCGGATGTTGAGGCGCACGCCGTCGTTGAGGTCCGGGTTCCAGCCCATGGGCTGCTGTTCGATGGGTTTCCAGCGCACGAAGATGTCATAGGGTGCCTCGCCCTCCAGGATCAACTCGAGCCTTTTCTTCAAGGCCAGTGCGGCATCCCGTTTTTCTTGAGCGCCGTCGACGCCGTTTTCGATGTCCTGCTTCTGCCGGCGGATCCAGTCGCCCAGGTAGGTGTAAATCAGGGTTTCCAGCAGCTTGGCGTCGAACTTGTGGTAGTTGGCCAGGGCGGCGAAACCATCGCGCAGGCCGTCCCAGATGTGCCAGATGAAGGGGCGGTGGTGAAACAGTTTGCAGTGCTGGGCGAAAAACTTGTCCCATAGCCAGGTTTCCAGGGTTTTCCCGGTATGGCCGGCGGATCCAGTCGCCCAGGTAGGTGTAAATCAGGGTTTCCAGCAGCTTGGCGTCGAACTTGTGGTAGTTGGCCAGGGCGGCGAAACCATCGCGCAGGCCGTCCCAGATGTGCCAGATGAAGGGGCGGTGGTGAAACAGTTTGCAGTGCTGGGCGAAAAACTTGTCCCATAGCCAGGTTTCCAGGGTTTTCCCGGTATGGCCGGCGGATGCCAGCAGCTGGTTTAAGACGTCACTGCTCCATTGATCACCGTAAGCGGCCGCCAGCAGATCCAGCAGGCGGTCATCCGCGGACGCTTCACCGCGCACCGGCGGGATGCAGACGATGCCGTCTTCGTCGGCAAAAGGCAAAAGTTCCTCGGACCGCCGCACCCACTGCCGTTGCTCGTCGGCAAGCTCCATGTCCGCATCCAGCTCGGCGGGCCAGCGATAACCCAGCAGCCGGGCCACCGCCACCTGGAGCACGGTGTCGTCAGTGCGCAGCGGGCCATGGGCGGTCAATTTCTTTTCTTCATCCCAGATGACCGAACCGCAAGGGTGGCCGTGGAAGATCCACTGGGTGGGGTCGTCTGAGTAAGGCTTTGGCAGGCCGTTGGGGTATTTTTCTTGAGCAACCTTAGTCCAGTGGTCGAGATCAAAGGGGACTTTTACAAGGGTAGCATTAGTTACATTTAATTTTTGATCAATGCACCGAACGGCTTGGTTGTATTCTGGGGATGAGCAGAAGCACCAAATGGCAGGAAGGAATGCCTCTTCGTTTGGAACAATAATAGCACAATTGGTATCAAACATATTTCCTGAATAAAGAGTGCACGGTAATTCTTGCATTTGTCGTACAACTATGCCAAACTTGTTCCATGCATAAGTACCTCGAAGATATGCTTGGCCAGAACTTATTGCTGCTTTCAAATCTTTCCCATACCAAAGTATTAGCTCTCTCCCCCCGTAGTGCTTTGTTTCGTCAATTGTACTTTGCCAGAAGTGCCAACAGCTACCAAAGGGAAAAAGCTCCCAGTAGAATCGACCATAGTGAGGTGCATCTGCCGGAGATATTCCTTGTAGTCCATTAGCATAGTTTTTAAAAAGTACAATATTCTCATCTTCCTCAAGCACTATCCTCGCATCCGGATTCTCCAACTGCCTGGCCTGCTCGATCCGCTTTATTTCAACAGCAACAAGCTGTTTGGCTTTCTCAGCGGCGGTACGGAGTTCGGAAACATCGAGTCCGCATATAGTGAAGGCACCATCCTGGCTTTTACTTTCAAACGGCAAGATGCCGCTGCCACTTCTACCATTGCCTCGGCTGATGGTAAGCAAGATGGCTTTGACCACCTCGCCGCTAATGGTTTCAAAGGCCCCTGGCCCTAACCGGGCGATCAAATGCCAGATGTCTCTCTTCAGCAATTCTTCTCGGAATTTCCGGTAAGTTGTTAGAAACAGCCAGTTCTGCGGCAGCACGATACTGGCCGTACCGCCTGGCTCGCAAAATTCCAGGCAGCGATCTAGAAACACAGTGGCCAGGTCGTTCTTGGCTTCCTTGTAGTGTTTCCCGCAAAAGTCCCTGAGACATTGACCCTGCTTGCCCCGCGCCAAGTAGGGCACGTTGGTGATGACCCAGTGGTACTTTTGACTCAGCAGGTGGGTGGCCCGGGCGATCCCGTGGGCAACCACGCCGGCCTCCACCAGCGTGTCGGGCTGGTCTCCGGCAATGACTTGCCGGATGGCCGGTTCGATCTCCTTCCACTTCACCAGCCTGGCTACGTTGGCCCGGCCGGGATCGATCAGGCTGCCCAGCGTGGGCGCGTCCCGGAAAACATCGTACATCCAGTCCAGGGCGATGGGCAGATAGCTCTTGTCCGGCAGGCACTCGGCGATGGTCTTCCAGTCCTTTTTGGCCACGCCCACTGCCAATCCGGAGCAGGCCAGGTTCAGTTCCGGCAGCGGCCGGTAGCCGCCGGCTCCGGGATATGTCCAGGCGGCCATGGCCAGGGCAAAGGCCGCCAGTTCGACACAGCGCGGATCCAGTTCCAGGCCATGCAGGTTTTCACGCAGCACGGCATCTGCGGCCTCGCGGGCCGCCAGGCCCTCCAATTCCATGCGCATGGGCACCAGCATCAGGAAGGCGGCCACCAGGAAATGGCCCGACCCGCAGCAGGGGTCGAGGACTTTCAGTTCGCATAGCTGTTGTGGCCATGCCTCGAAGGTACCGGCCGCCGGCGTCCAGGCGCCGCCTTCTCGTTTTACAAAACGCAGGTACGCCAGCGGAACACCAGGAAGGGCCGCTTTTTGCCTGAGTCCCGCTTCGCCGGTGGCTTGTTTGAGCGCTTCGGACGTAAGCCGTCGTGCAGCCCACCAAGCCCCCAGGGAGTTGTCCAGCAGGAAGCTGACCATGTACGGCTCGGTGAAAAGCTGGGTCACGGCGGGCAGTTCACGGGCGCCGATCTTGACCTCGGCCTTGTTGACTTCGTCCTTTCGCTTGGCCTGCCAGAACTGGTAGACCCAGCCCAGGGAATCCGAGGCCGTGAAAACATCTGTCGGAAGGTCGGTCACTAGGCGTTCGAGGGTCTGCTGGTGCTCCGGCGGCAGGGACAGCTCAAAGACGGGCGAATCCGGCCGGAAAATCTGCGGCAGCATGCGGGCGGCATAGCGGGCGGCCAGTTCCCAGCCGTTGGCGGCACCCTCATCGGCCGCCAGGTCCTCGCACTCTTCCAGGGTCACGGCCACCGGGTCGACCGGGTCGGGATACATGAGCAGATCGTTTTCGGCCAGAAAGCGGGCGAACAGCATGCGGTGCCAGTGCTGGTAAGCCACCTCCTCGACGAGCCGGTCCAGGGCCTGTTCGCCCCGCCCGCTGCGCTTATCGCCCAACTGGCGGCCATGGGCCCGCAGGCGGCGGCGCAGCATACGGTCGGCTTCCGTCAGATGGGAATACGCGGCCGGTCTTTCCACGCCCAGCTGTTCAAGCGCCGCCCGGGCGGCGTCTTCGGCCGTGTCACGGGCGGGTTTAACCGCTTTTTCCAACTTGTGGCGGAGGGCTTTTTGCAGAGGGTGCATCATACTTCTCCTGCTTCTGAGACAAGAGTCACCGGCCATTTAGGAAAATTTTGGTTCCACTTGGCTACATTAACGACATGGCAACTTTTGGCAATTTCCCGTTTCCAGCGTCTGGATGCCAGCCCCACTGGAAGTTCTCTTGACAACTCCATTTGCATTTTTATGTTCAACGCATTTTCAAACGTCAACAAGCAGATATAATGGATGGGTTTGTCAACTTTCTGCTCTGCATGGCGAAACAGGTAGGTGTCACGATATTTGTATTTAAGATAACCCTTGAGCCGCTTGAAGTGATCATGCGCTTCCCCTCCGATGGCTCCGTCTTCTGCAAGCTCCTCGCTGTATTTACCCGGATCGGCAAAGTTCTTCATTTCGACGAAAAGGTAGGCGGTTCGAAATTCCACCACCAGATCGACCGCCTTCATAGGCACTCCATGATAGGTCGGTTTAGTCTTGTCCTTTTCATCGAAAACAAAAACATCCAAAGCGTCGGTGAAGTCGAAGGAAAACCCGTCTGCAACAATTTTCATGTGCCAAGGCCCCCCATGGACTTTTTGATTTCCCGGTCAACAAGGCTACCGAAGGTATCATCGATGGCGTTGGGCGAAATATTCAAGTATCGGTCCGTGGATGACACTTCGATCTCCCTGGTTTTCTCGTTGCGATAAAGGCTGTGAAATAAAATGCGGTCGCTTTCTTGGATCTGTAGATCGAATTCTTTTAAAAAGACGTAATCATGAGTTGCTAGAAAAATCTGCACACCCATGCGCTGGAGCTTGATTAGAATATCGACGATTTTTTCCATCAATCGGGGGTTGAGATTGGTTTCCGGTTCGTCCCACAGGAGGACAGAACCATGCAGCAGGGTGCCATTCTGGATTAAAAGCCACAACAACCCCATCTTACGATAACCCTCTGCCAATAGGGTAAATTCAAGTTCGCCGCGTTTGCTTTTAAGAAAAAACTCCTCGTTTTTCTGTATAACTTTTCCGTCCATGGCATGCTGTAAGATTTTCAAAAGCGCTTTACGCTGTTTGTCGGTGGGCCCCTTGAGCAAAGGCAGAAATGCCTTGCGAATGATGTCTACATATACTTCCTCGAAATGGATTTCGCGCTCCTCATATAAGGACCGGAACCCAGGCGCATTGGCCATCATGTCTTTGACGGGAATGTACGCAGCCTCGATCGGTTTTTCCGACCAAAGCTTTGGAGATCCTGATATCTTCGCCTTTTCAGGCTTTTGGGTGTGGTTGGAAAGTGATATCCGAATAGAAATTCTACGATTCTCTTCAATCAAACGAGAAAGTTCGAGAAATCCGGTGCTGCTGACCGAAGTGCGTTTCACCAGACGGCCTATCTTTTTCCCTGAAGGGAAAAATACGTTGTTGATTTTTTCCGCAAATCCAGCTTGGCTTTTCGTTATGTCACAAGCCGCGTAAACAGCCTTCATGATATGGGTCTTCCCAGTGGCATTTTCCCCAAGAAAAAGATTGATGCCTGGAGAAAACGCTATTTCCAGGTCCTCAAAGGCTGTAAATCTTTGAAACTTTATCTTCTCTATCATCTCAGATCTCCCGTCACCCGATAATAATCGGCCCATTTGCCAAGGCGGCCCTAAGTCGTCTTTTCACATCCTCCACCCATTGGTCTATTTCATCCGGTGTCTTAAGCGTGCGTCGTGGCACCTTAACGAACTGCACATCCGGTTCCATTAGTTCGGCCGCCACCACCAGGACGGCGTCAAATCGCGAGGGAAGGGCCGCCACGCGATCCGCCAGGGCCGACAGGGTGATGCGGTCCAAGGTGTCCAGGATTTCAGCGGTGCTGCCCACCTGGATTTGGGGTTCATGGTTCAAGGTCAGCTGCTGTTTGGCCAGCAACTCGTTGCGCTGCTCCTGCCGCAGCTGCTGCCAGTTGGTGTCGGCCTTCAGCCGGGCCATGCCCTGCGCGTGTCGGTCTTTGTAAGCCTGCCCCAGTCGATTGAGCTCGTCGCGCAGCAGTTGGGAAACCTTGGGCAGTAGCTGGGATATGGGATCGGGCGAATCCAGCAACCGCCTTTGGCTCTCGATGGCGTCCACCTGGGCGCGCAGGGCCTCGGCTTCCCCGATCCCCTCGGCATGGTCCATCAGGCGCTTCAGGGTGAGCCAATCCGGCCAGCGTTGGTCGATTTGCCCGGCCAGCTGTTCCCAATCGTCGATGGCATTCGCCAACTCTTTACGACGGTTGTACACGGCCAGCAGCTGCTCGTTTCCCGCCGTCAGGCGGATCTCCTCGATCCAGCCGGTGTCGGGCCCCACTGGTTTGGGCGCCTCGCCGCCAGCGCCATCGGCGATGGCGATCACCTGGTCCAGAAACGATGGCAAATGGGAAAGCTCTTCGCCCTGCTTGACCGAGATATCCATCTTCTGAAGCAACTTGCGCACCTGTATGCGCTGGGCCGTGGTCACGGTGGTGGACTCCACCTTGAACATCACCTTGCCGATGGTTTTACGCTCCAGGGCGCCGGGATCCAAGGCTTTGCCGTGATCGTCCTGGGCCCGGGCCAACCCGGCCACCAGCAGCACCTGGAGGCCGCCGTCCACGGCGTCGCGGGACCAGCCATGGGGGGGCGCCTCGAAGTGGTTGCGGATGTCGGCGCCCTTCTTGCCACCCGCGATATAACCCAGGATGGCTTTACAGACCGGGTTTTGGGCCGGCTCGCCGTCATCGCCCACGCTCTTGAGCGCATCCGGCGCACCTTTGCGGGCTTTTTCGTACACCTTGGACCAGCCCGGGTGGTCGGCCACGGAAAACTGGGGGTAAAGGCGTGTGAGGGCCTTTTCAGCCGCCTCCAATACCATCTCCTGCAGGTGGCTGCCCACGATCTCGCTGCCGCCCGCTTGAAATACGCGGGCGCCGGAGAATGCATCGCCGAGCAGGTCCTCGATCTTGCCGTCGGCCGCCTGCCGGGTGGTTTCCATGGCGGCGCGTGCTTCGGTGCCCTCGGGCGTGTTGGGCACCCCGTGTTTGTCCAGGGTGGCGCTGGCCGCCTTGAAGTCGATGATGTTGCGGCGCAAGTCGTCGGCGGAGCGCTTGGGAATGAAGACGTAAATGGTGGGGGACTGGTTGCCGGCCTGAAGGGCGTCGGCGCGCACCGAGTTCTCGTCGGTGCTCCAGCCATCGCGGACCCACACGTGGATCTTCTGGTCCGCATCGGGGGGAAGCTGGGCGTTGAACACCAGCTGAAGATCGCGGGTCACTTTGGACTTGCCCTGGGTAAGGGTGAGCCGCCCGGCCAGGCTGCCGAGCTTGCGGCGCAGCCGGTCGTCGCGTTCGGCTTCGACGCGGTGGCTCTCGTTGGCCAACTGGCTGCGCTGGCTCTGGAACTCGTCACCCCAGGCCGCGCTTTCCTCGGTCTGGATGCGGTACTCGTCGCCGACCTTCATCAAAAGCTCGCAGTCGTCCATGAGCGCCGTAAGTTTGCTGCGCAACGCACTGCTGCCTGCGGGCAGGTCCTGTACCATCAGGTCGGCGACGGTGTCCACTGTGGCTGTGATGCCGACCTCCCGGTTGCCGGCGGCCAGCTTGTTGATCAGGAACACCAAGCCGCAGGCCCGCGCCATGAGCCGTTGATCTTCAGTCCCCGCGATCCAGCGCATGGTGCGCTCATGCACCTTGCGCGGCAAGGCACGGGTTTGCAGCAACTTATCGGCGCTGTCAAAATAGATGTAGTCGCCCTCGATGACGTGGCCCAACGGGGCGTCCAGGTTGGTCTGGATGGCCTTGTGGATCATGCTCAGCTGGTTGCGCAGCTGGCTGTCCGTGCCGGTGGGATCCAGCCCCCTCAGGGAAAGTTCCCAGAAGCGGCGACGCACGGGCAAAATGGGATAGTCCTGGGTAAAAAAGCGCACGTCGTCCTGCCGGTGACCGATGGTGGTGCCGGATAGATGCCGGGATATCTCGCCAAGATTCACCTGCAGGGTCTTTTCGATGGCGGCGATGGCACTGGCCTTTTTCGCCAGGATGACCTTGCGGATGACGGCCTCGACGTCCGCATCGGACAATTCGACGCGCACCGTGAAGCGCCCCTCGAGCTTTTTCAGGTTGGAAGTGCCGGTGACCGCCGTCTGGCCGGTGCCGATAAAGAGCAGTTTGCCGCCAAAACTCTTGCAGCACGCCTCCACCGCCTCCTGCACATCCATGGAGCGCTGGGGGTCCGAGCCGATGTACTGCTGGACCTCGTCGAGCACCACCACCGTCAGCGGGAATTTGCCGTCCCGGGAGACGGCCTGCCGCATGGCCTTTATCATTTCATCGGTGCTGATGTCCGATACGTTCTTATAAAGATTGGTGAGCGCTTCGGTGCAGACCTCGGGGGAGGGGAACAGCTGGGGTTTCACCTGCACCAGGGCTTTGTGCAGATCCTCGGCCACGATGAAATTGTCGAGTTCGTACTGCCAGTCGTTGCCCTCCTCTTCGACACGTTGGCGGACCGCTTCGTAAATACCCTCGCTCTTCAGCCACATCGCGAAGCGCGCCACCGGGTACTGCTCGGGCAGCCCCACCGACTTGAAAATGATGCGCAGCAGGGCCAGGCGCACGCTGCTGCCGGAGCTCGACCCCAGTGTGCCGGATGCGGCATGCAGGCCGCCATAACGTTTCCCGCGGGTGCTGAGTTCCTTGAACAGGTCGCCGACGGTGTCGGGAAGATCGGCAATCCCGCGCGCGGTGGCCCCGTCCGGGAAGGGGGTGTCGGCCCACAGGGCACGCAGCATCTTGACCAGGTGCGACTTGCCGGAACCGTAAAAACCACTCACCCAGACGGCCGGTTGCTGGGCCTGCTCGATGTTGCTGAGGTAGGTCTCCAGAATCAGCTCGAGGCCCTTCTCGTATTGGCCCTCGCAGACGAAAGTCTCGAGTTCGTAACGCAGCACGGCCATGGCCTCGCGGGTCGTGTCGTCGTTGACGTTGGCCACGCCCTCGTTTACCAGTTTCTGCCGCGAAGGGTCCTTTAAATAGATCTCTCGGTTTTTCATCGCAAGCCTCTTGCCAGGATATCCGCATCCGCCGTGATGGGTACGGCCAGGTAGTTCCAACCGTCGTACCCATCCAGCAGGCGATAGTTGTTGCCTTCGTAGCTTCCCGGGAAAAACACCAGCAGCCGACCCGGTACCAGGGGTGCGAGTTCATCGACCACCTGCTTGACCTTCAAAAAACCGAACAGCGATCCCACACCCTTGACGGCCACCACGTATGACGCATCGACCTGCTGCTCTTCAATGAATCGATTGAAGCTGTCGACGATGTACGCCAGGTACCGGGGATATTGGGTGACGAGCTGCTCCGGTTGCCGAAAATAACGCTGGGCATATTTCTGCCCGCTGAGCCACTCGGCAAAGGAATCGGTCAGGTCAAAAAGCACCCAGCG
Organism: uncultured Desulfobacteraceae bacterium; assembly: GCA_964442705.1. Classification (GTDB taxonomy): domain Bacteria; phylum Desulfobacterota; class Desulfobacteria; order Desulfobacterales; family JALSRD01; genus JALSRD01. Next base: position 27,650 of record CAYUAQ010000022.1, on the reverse strand, counting down.
ATGGCCATGCTGTCGGGTCGCGATTTCAAATTCATCGATCCGGGCGCGCAAGCGCAGTTCATCGGATTCGTCGTAAACACAGAAAAGCACGCGCTGGGCCGCGGCGGCGTTTTCCCGCCAGGGGATGGCGATGAACTTCTCGTATGAAGCGATCAGTCGTCTAATCTTGTTCACGGATCCACTCCAGTTCCTGTTTGGACAGCAAGTTTGGAAAAAGCACCTCGATGACGGTGTCCAGGCGCTTGAGCACGATCCAGCCTTTTCTAGCCGCTTCAACGGAAAGTTCGACAGCTCGATCCTCTGGGCAATCCAACAAGCCTGCATAGGGGGTCTGGTACAGTGATTGCCCCCTGGCCCCGGTGAGGTACCCCAGCAGCAGCGCATAGGCCACGGCACCGGGGGTTGCAGTGGCGCGTGAACGAAATTTTTTGGTTTTGCCCCGCAGATGCCCGGATTGGGTCCAAGTGCCGTTGATGTTCTGGGCGGTGGATTTCAAGGTGGCGGGGCTGAACCGCCCGGGCTCCAGGCCGTCGATAAATTCCTCCAGTGCCTGGCGCGTCACCGGCTGGCCAAGGGAAAACCGCTGAATGAAGGGCGCACTGGACCTCAAAACGGAATCTCTTGCCAAGGCGCAAAACAACGCCAAAAGGGGCCGACCTTCCGGCTCCCGCGCCCAGAAAAAACGCAACCCTCTAAACAGCACGACTTGAGGATCCAGGCCGTAAAGTTCCACCAGATGATTGGCGGTCAGTTTACGGGTTTTGTTCGAACGTTTGCCCAGGCAGTTTTCTTCAACAATGGATTGAATGTAAACGCTTCTTTGCGCGTCCGTATCATCGACACAGGAAAAGAGGCGTTCAAGATCCGCCAGCATCATGGTCCTGGCCAGATGAACGCCGCCGCGATCATGGCGAAAGCCGAAGTAGCTGAGACGTTTATTTTTCAATCGTAGCGGCTCCCTTCCCCGTCGAGAATTTGCATCAAACCTATTTATCTTACATTTAATGCTATTTGGCAAGCCAAAACAGGGGGTTAACCACCGTGGCAGGACCGGCGGCGGGCCGAGCGCCGATATGGGCAGCCCAGCGCGGGTTCTTTCAAACCGCAACCCGGATGGTATTCGGTTCTGTGGTAAGAATCAAGAGGTTGGCAGGCAAACAAACCGGAACCGTGCCGCGGCAAACCGCCGCTTGACAATGCAGCTGGCTTCCGATACTCGATTGTACCGTGAAGATGATCTTTCCCCGGGCTCCCCTGGGATCCAGGATACCTTCTGCTGCGGCCTAGAAAGCGGCATCGATGGGTTATGCAACGACGTAACCTTTTTTTATGCGCTGTCGACGCGACCGGAACGGTCAATGCCGGCCTGGTCCCGTTGTCAGAAAACCAAGAATCGTTTTCCATGAAATCCCGTAAAGTCAGGCGCTATGGAAACGGCGCCCGGGCCAGAAAAATACTGCTGGTGGCCCCCCGGCACCCGGAAAATTTCTGGGCCATGCAGGGGACCGTCGACATCCTGGGGACCAAAACCCTCATGCCCAATGCCGCCCTGGCCACCCTGATGGCCCTGACCCCGCCGGGTGTCACTGTCGAATACGCCCTGTGCGATGAAAATGTGGGACCGATTGATTTTCGTCCCCATTGCGACCTCGTGGCCGTAACCGGTGCCACCATTCACGCCGCAAGAATACGCGAGCTGTGCCGGGCCTTTCGCGGCCAGGGGCTGCCGGTGGCCTTGGGAGGCACCTTCGCCACCATTGAGGGCGATTCCTGCCGGAACCTGGCCGACCATATCTTCATCGGCGAGGCGGAATACACCTGGCCGAAATTCCTGCGGCAATGGGTGCAGGGGCGCGCCGAGGCGGTATACCGGCAGCAGGAGTACGTCGACCTCGCCGACAGCCCGGCGCCGGACTGGTCGCTGTTGGAAATCGAAGACTACGTCAACATCAATATTCAAAGCAGCCGGGGGTGTCCCAATCGATGCGATTTCTGCGATGTCATTCAGTACGGCGGACGATCCTATCGCCACAAAACCGTCGACCAGATCATGACGGAGATCCGCAATGCCCATCGTGTCGGGGCGCGCACGGTATTCTTCTCCGATGACAATTTCCTGGGAAACAGGGCTTTTACCAGGGAATTGCTGTCCAGGCTGAAAGCATGGAACGTGTCCCAGACCCGGCCGCTGTCTTTTTCCACCCAGGCCACCGTGCAGATTGCCGACGATGAAGACCTGCTTAAACTGTTCGCGGACTGCCGTTTTTCGGCGCTGTTTCTGGGCGTCGAGTCCGTCCGGGAAAAAAGCCTGCAGGAAGTTCACAAGACCCTGAACCTGAAGCATGACCTGCACGCACGCATCCGGCGCATATCCCGGTACGGCCTCGTACCCTTCATCGGCCTGATCGTCGGCTTCGATCACGACGACCCCTCCGTTTTCAACGATCTCTACCGCTTCATGCTCAGCACCTACAGCCCGATTGCCGGCATCAGCCTGCTGAACGCACCGAAAAACACGCCGCTGTACAAACGGTTGAAAAAGGATGGACGTATCACGACCCAGCCGTTTTCAGGTGAGTGGCAACTGGACTCCAATGTGATTCCCAAGCAGATGAGCCCCAAAGCGCTCAACGGCCATTACTGGACGCTGTTCAGGAAGCTCTATGAACCGGCGCGATTTGAAGGCCGGCTGGAAGCGTGGCTGAAAAACATCCACTACTCAAACGAAGCCTACACCCGGAAAAAAACCGATCCGCGCCAGTTGCTGTACGGCTTTCGAATTTTCAGGCATTTCATCCTGAAAGAGACCCCGGAAGTTCGCAAGCTGTTTTTCCGGATGATGAGAAAAACCTGGCGTATCAATCCCAAACTGATGCGCCGCTATTTTTCCCTGATCACGCAGTACAGCCACTTCTATCATTTCGTGAACCGGAAACGAACCCCGGTCTGAGTTCGCGGGAGACGATCTCTTATGCTTTTCTCCCCGAATGCACGAGGTCGCTTCACCGAAACACGATTGGCACTCTTTGGCAACCCGTTACCGGAAGTTTTTGAGAAGATTCGGCACGGCCTCCACCAGCTTGAGCTTCAGCCGGTATTTTTTACCGTCGGCGGCGCGGGCCTCCAGCACCAGACGACGCGGGATGCGCTGCCCGCGGTTGACGCCCGCTTCGGCGGCCTGCAGCCGCCGTATCAGGCGCCCCTGGGGATCGTACTGCCGCAGCTCCCAGCTGTCCGGGGACGTCAGCACGATGTCGACCACGCCACCGTCGCCCGTGCGGTGGCGGCAGACGGGGGTGCCGTCTTCGAACCGGCCCCACGCCGTCACCGGTCCCGGGGGGGGGAAAAAGAGGAAGCCGATATCGTCCATCAGCCCGCGGGCGAAGTCTTCCGAATCAAAGGGCGGCACGGCCCGCTCGATACGCAGCCGCTCGCCGCTGTCGGCTTCAAAAAGCACCAGGCCCTCGACGGTCATGATCAGGCCGTGAACGTGGCGGTCGCCGGAAGAAATCGTGCTGACGCCCAGCACCACGCTCCTGCCGCCGGAAAGCGCCGCTTCGATGGCGTGCACAAACTGCCACTTTCCTTGGGGAAACACGGCGTCACACCTGAGGCGCTGGGCCTGCTCGAGTCCCGGTGCCAGCGGCTTTATCACCGGCAGCCGGGCGCAGGCGCCGACCAGCAGCATGGACAGCAGAAAAAAAACCGGCCTGAGAGAAGACTTCCAGGTCATTTTACTTCCCGGAAAACGGCATCGTCAATGGTATGGTTGACGATGATGTTACGGAATTCCAGGCGGGTGAAGGTGTCGCCGGGCTCAAAAATCGTCACCGAGCGAATGATCCCGGGCCGGGCGGCCAGCACCACCTCGATGCGCTGGATCATGGCGGCAAAGGCCTTGTCCCGCGGCTCCAGGATGATCCGCGGGCCGGGCGCCAGGCGGGCTCTGAAAGCCGGATTGCGGTCGAAGTCCCCGTTGAGCCACTGCGTGATCTGCTGCACCACGACGTTGAACGCCTGGGCGTTGAGGCCGGCGTCTTTTGTCAGGCGACCGTCCACCTGGAAGTAGCGCTGCACACGGCCGTCGTACATCAGCAGGATGCTGCGGATGGGGGTGAGATACTCCCAGCGCAGACCGTTCGGTGCCCGGTAGTCCAGCGTGCCGGTGGACACCAGGGGGCGGGCCAGGATGGGCATGTGCTTTTCCTGCACGAAATCCGCGTGGATACTGGTGATCTGCCGGGCAGCGGTTTTTATCTCCTGCCAGCTGTCCGCCGCGCCGACACACGCCAGGGCCGCCACCAGCAGGACCACCGGCATCACCGATCCGGGAAATGCCGCGGCCATGAATCGCCGGCTTGGCGCCAAGCGGTCGTTCAAAACATGCCCCCGTTGACCGATATTACCTGGCCGGTGATGTAAGAGGCGTCTTCGGAGCACAGGAAGCGGACCACGCGGGCCACCTCCCGGGGTTGTCCCACCCGTGCCATGGGAATCATGGCCTTGATGTTCTTCAGCGGCAGTTCCCGGATCATGTCGGTGTCGATGAGCCCCGGTGCCACCACGTTGACCCGGATGCCCAGGCGCGCCACTTCGGCGGCCACGCTGCGGCTGGCGCCGATCAGCCCTGCCTTGGCGGCCGAGTAGTTGGCCTGACCCCGGTTGGCCACCAGGCCGGATGCCGAGGCGATCGAGACCACGGCCCCGCCCTTGCGGCGCACCATATGTTCCAGCACCGGCCGGGTCAGGTTGTAAAACCCGCTAAGGGCAGTGTCGATGACCGACTGCCATTTGTCCCGCGCCATCAGGATGAACAGCCCGTCGGCCGTGATGCCGGCGTTGTTGACCAGGGCGTCGATGGATGCGAAGCGTTCGAAAATGTCTTCCAGGGCTTTATCGACCTGTCCGGCGTCGGTCACGTCGAAGGCTGCGACCATGCCGGAACACCCCAGGGCCTGGACCTGCTCGAGGGTTTCCTGCGCGCCCCGGCGGTCGGCGCGGTAGTTGACCACGATGTCATAACCGGCACGGGCCAGTTCCAGGCAGATGGCCCTGCCGATTCCCCTGCTGGCGCCGGTCACTAGCGCGGTGCCGGGTGAATGGCCGTTTTCCATGGTGTCTACAAACCTCCCTCAGCCGGCGCAACCCCGGCATGGGATTCGGGTTGAAAAAGCTGCAGGGTGACGCGCGCGATGACCTGCGAACCAACACGGACCGTGCCGGCGGCTTCCCGGAAACTCTCGAATTTGTAACCGTTGCGGGCCGTGGTAATGACGGCCGTGTCCAGCGGGACAACCGCGGCGTAAAACGCGGCCCTCTTCACGCCCACCAGCCACCCGCGGCGGCTGAAGGCATCCCCGTGTTTGCGGTGGTTGATCCAGCCGTTGCAGATGCCGGCCGTCTGGGCGATGAGTTCAACGGCAATCAGGGTGCTGACGGCATGGCCGGTTAAAAGCGGCCACCGCCGGGCGACCACCGCCCGGGTAACGGCTTTTTCGCGGTCCACCGCCAGGATCTCATCGACGAGCAGCATGCCGTCCCGGTGGGGAAGCAGGTCCTCAATGGCGATGCCGCCTACGGCCATGGAACGGTCCTCGGGAGTCGCAAATAAAAAGATTGAAAAAACCGGTGCTACCCTTTATGGAAATACATGAATTCACGGGCCCTGTAAAGCCCGCGGCCGTCAGCGATTTCGTCGACAACCCCAACCGGTTCAGGTATGACACCTATGTCTGTGGAAACACTGATCGAAGAGCTGAAAGTGAAAATCATCGCGGTGCTGGATCTGCCCGACATCACGCCCGAGGATATGGACCGGGATGCCCGGCTGATCGGCGGCCCGACCGGCATCGACTCCATCGACGTGCTGGAGATGGTGATGATGATTGAAAAGGAATACGGCATCCGCATCGACAACCAGGAGCTGGGCAGGGCGGTCTTCGCCACCCTTGGCACGCTGGCCGAGTACATCCACGAAAATATGCCGGAGCACGCGCGTTGAACCGACAGCCGGTTTTTATCGCCGGGATGGGCATCGTCAGCCCCCTGGGCCGGGGACTGCCGCAGACCCTGCGCGCTCTCGAGGAAAATGCCGCCGGCATCGCCGCCCTCACCCGTTTTACCCCGCCCCCCGATCGACGCCTGCCCGTCGGTGAAATCAGAGACATTCCCGGCCCCGCAGAACTGCCCCGCACCCACCGGCTGGCACGCGTGGCGGCCGACGAGGCCATGGCTCGCAGCCCGGGTGCGCCGGACGCCGTGGTGATCGGGACCACAACCGGCGGCATGGAAAAAACGGAAACCCTGCTCAAGGAAAAAGCGGCCCGGTCCGAACAACTCACCTGCCACGGTGCCGGCACGGTGGCCGAAGACATCGCCGCTCGATGCGGCTGTACGGGACCGGTCATCACGGTTTCAACGGCCTGCTCGTCCGGCGCCACGGCCGTCAAGCTGGCCCTGGAGATGATTCGCAACGGCCGCGCGCGCCGGGTGCTGGCCGGGGGTGTCGACAGTCTGTGTCGCCTGACCTACTATGGATTCAACGCCCTGCAACTGCTGGATCCGGACGGGGCGCGGCCCCTGGATGAAACCCGGCGGGGAATGAGCCTGGCCGAAGGTGCGGCCATGCTGCTGCTGGCGGCGGAACCCTCACCCGACACCGTGGCCGCGGTCTGCGGCGGGGGACTGTCCTGCGACGCCTGGCACCCGGCGGCGCCCCACCCGCGGGGACGCGGCGCCCTATCGGCCATGCGATCGGCCCTTCAAGACGCCGGCATTTCCCCCCGGGACGTCACCTACGTCAACCTGCACGGCACCGGCACCGTGGACAACGACCTGGCCGAGGCCCACGCGGTCCGCGGCCTTTTCGGCGACCGGCTGCCCCTGCTCTCGTCCATCAAGGGCGCCACCGGCCACAGCCTGGCCGCGGCCGGGGCCGTGGAGACGGTGGTGGCGGCGCTGTGCGTGCACCACGGCCTGGTGCCGGCCAACCCGGGCTGCCGCCGTCCCGATCCGCGGCTGAAGCTGACGCCCCTGCAGCACCCCCGGCACCAGCCGGTGCGCTGCGTGCTGAGCAACTCCTTCGGCTTCGGCGGCAACAATGCGGCGGTGGTGGTCGGGGAGGCGGCTTCAGCCGGTACCGCGGCGGCAGACATGCCCCCGCGACGGCTGTACGCCACCGGCAGCGCCTGTCTCACCGGCGCGGGAGACACCCGCCAGACCCTCCAGGCCCTGGCCGCCGGAAGGCCATGCAGCGGTCCTGCAGAGGCGCGGGTCTCCCTTGCCGCCCTTCCGACCCGCACCGTCCGTCGCCTGGGGCGCCTCTCCCGCCTAGCCCTGGCCGTGGCCCTGGCCACCCGCGAAGATATGCACCGGCCCGATGCGCCGGGCCGCGTTTTCCTGGGCACGGCGTGGGGCGCGCTCACCGAAACCGGCCACTTTCTGAGCGAACTTTTCGAAAGCGGAGAAAGGTTCGCCAGCCCCACGGCTTTCGTGGGGTCGGTACACAATGCCGCCGCCGGGCAGGTGGCCACATTTCTGGATGCCCGGGGGCCCAACGTGACCACCAGCGGCGGGGACTGTTCCTTCGAACAGGCGCTGCTGGCGGCCGCCTGCCTGGATCCCAGCGACAGGAGGCCCTTGCTGGTGGCCGGGGTCGACGAACATCACCAGACCCTCTCACCGCTGTTTGATCCTTCGGTTTCTCTGCAGGCGTCTCCGGCCGACGGCGGCGGCGCCCTTTCCCTGACCACCACTGCCGAAGCGGGCGCACCGCCTGTCGACATGGTGTTTTTTGAGGCCGGCCGCCACAACCCGTCGGTGATGCCGTCGCTGGTCCAGGCCCTGGGCGGCCCCGAGAGGGTGCGGTCCCGCTGCGGCGCGCTGCTGGCGGGCCTGCCGGCCGCGCAGATTGCCCGGGGGAAACAGCAGCTGCAGGACTTTCTTGGCCGGACCGGGTTCCGGGGGCCGGTGATCGACTACCGGAAATGGACCGGCCAGTTCGGCTCCGCGTCGGCCGTGGCAACAGCGCTGGCGGTGCACTTCATACGGCAGGGAAGCGTGCCGGCGTCTTTGTGCGGCGGCACGGCGGAAAAACTGGGCGGGCGGTCGCTGCTGGTGCTGGGGCTGGGTTCTTTCGTGACCGCCGTTGAAATCGGGGCGCCATGAACGTTCTGCTCATCTCCGCCAACACCAACACCGATCCCTACGCGGTCTATCCCCTGGGGATGGACTACGTGGCCGGGGCCATCTCCGACCGGCACCGGGTACGGGTGGCGGACATGAACACCCTGGACGGGGTTTCTGCGCTGGCGGCGGTGATCCGGGACTTCGAGCCCCGACTGGTGGGCATCGGGCTGCGCAATGTCGACACCACGGACACCACCAACCTGCAGGGGTTCGTGGACAGCTACCGGGAACTGGTGGCCACCGTCCGCCGGGCCTGCCGCGCGGTGGTGGTGCTGGGCGGCAGCGGCTTCACCATCTTTCCCCGCCAGATGATGCAATACCTGGCGGCCGACTATGGGGTGGTAGGCGAGGGGGAACGCCTTGCACAGCTTGTCGAGGCCATCGACACCGGCAGCGATCCGTCCGGCATGACCGGCATCGTGACACCCGAAGATGGCGAGACCATCCCGGCGCCGCTGGACCAGATACCGCCGCGGCGCTTCTCCGGGGTCGGCGACCTCCTACCGTTTTACCTGCGGCGGGGAGGCATCCTGAACCTCCAGACCAAGCGCGGCTGCCGCTTCCGGTGCATTTACTGCACCTACCCGCACATCGAGGGCCACCGCCTGCGATACACGGCGCCGGCCCAAGCGGCACGCACGGCCCTGGCGCTGCAGGATGCCGGGGCCCGCTATCTTTTCATCACCGATGCTGTTTTCAACGCCGACTTCGAGCACAGCGCCGCCGTGGCGCGGGCCTTCAAAGAGGCCGGGGTAACCGTTCCCTGGGGCGCATTCCTGACCCCCACGGACCCGCCCGACGGGTACTATGACCGGCTGGCGCAGGCCGGCATGACCCACGCCGAATTCGGCACCGAGGCCCTGTCCGATACGGTGCTCAAAACGTACCGGAAGCCGTTTCGCAGCGTTCAGGTTTTCCGGGCCCACGGGGAGGCGCAACGCGCCGGTCTGCACGTGGCCCACTACCTGCTGCTAGGCGGCCCGGGTGAGACGCCCGCCACCCTCGCGCAAACCCTGGACAATGCGGAAAAACTACGGCAGTGCGTCTTGTTTTTTTTCTGCGGTATGCGTATCTATCCCCATACCGATCTATACGACACGGCGCTGCGCCAGGGGCTGATCTCGGAGACCCGATCCCTGCTGGAGCCCGTATTTTACCGCACCGCCGGTTTGAGTGCGGCGCAGATCACCGCGCAGGTGCGGCAGCAGGCCGGCAACCGCGTCAACTGGGTGGTCGGATCGGGCGGCCCGGAAACGGCTGCCCTCGTGGAACGCATGTACCGTCGGGGATACAGCGGGCCGCTGTGGGAATACCTGGTCCGCTGAAAAAAGTCAGCCCCGGAGAACGCAACCAATTGATGTAACAACACGCATGTGGTATGAATTAAAAGACATGAGTCAGAGCGCCTCGGGCCGCATCTCGGCGGTGGTTGAAGTGCCGCCCGACTCACCGTGGTTCCGGGGGCATTTCCCGGGTGAACCGATCCTGCCGGGCATGGCCCTGATCGCCATGGTGCATGAAATCGTCTGTCGCGCCAGGGGCGGTGAGCGGCCCGTGAAGGCGCTCAGGCGGGTGCGCTTCAAGCAGATCGTGCGGCCCGGCGACAAACTCGAGATCTCCGTCTCCTTCGAACCCGGCGAGGAGGAGAAAAACACTTTTCACATCGTGTCGACCGGCGAAGTGGTCAGCAGCGGGCACATGATTTTTTAAACGATATGGTTAAAACTTTCCCTGCTTTTTTACGGCGGGGTTTTTGCGATTAAGGAAGCGCAATATGGGAAACGACCTGCAAGCCACCATCCTGCGAACAGCGGAGGTGATGATCCACGAACTGAGACTGGAGGATGTAACGCCGGAAACCTTCGATGCGGACATCGACCTGGTGGACGAAATCGGCATCGACAGCATGGACCTGGCCACCGTGGCATTGGTGCTGCGCGACGAATACGGCATCCGTTTCGACGAGGACGACTACCCCAAGCTGACGACCGTCCGTAAAATCGCCGAATACATTCTGACAAGGAAAAAAGCGGCCTGACAGGTGCTGACAGCGACCGGAGAGGTGCAGATGCCCGTGCAGACACAGACGATCGATTCCGGCAAACCGCCGCAGACGCAGTGGCGGTTTTCAGATATCCTGGATCAACCCGGCATCCGGGGACGCTGGGAAAAGGTACGGCGATATTTTTTCCTGCGCGAATCGACCTACGACATGACCCGCCGCTGCAACATCCGCTGCAATGGCTGCTACTACTATGAAGGCGGGAAGCAATTCACCGCCGAAAACAGGGACCCCCAGGCCTGGCGTGATTTGATGCGCCGGGAAAAAGAGCGCGGCATTACTTTCGTAGTGCTGGCCGGGGCGGAACCGTCTCTGGTGCCGGAACTGTGCCGGGTGTGCTATGAGGAAATTCCCCTGGGGGCTATCGCCACCAACGGGCTGAAGCCCATCCCGCGTGCCATTGACTACAAAATTCACATCTCCGTCTGGGGCAGCGATGAGACCAGCTTCCGGACCAGAAATGCGCGCGACATGCTGGTGCGGCAGATGGAAAATTACGGGGACGATCCCAGGGCGGTCTTCGTGTACACCTTCACGCGGGACAACACCCACGAGGCCCGGGAAGTTGCCGATCAGTTGAGTCACGGGGGCTGCCGGCTGACATTCAACATGTTCTCGGCGCCGGTGGGTTACGACGGCGAGCTGAAACACGATGAAGCCTCACTGGCCCGCACCCGCAAAACCATGCTGGACCTTCTGGAGCAATACCCTGAAACGGTCCTGTTTTCGGCATACAGCGCCGCGGCCCACACCCACCGGCTGGGACTGCATGACCTGTATGGATGTTCCTATCCCAGGAAAAACCCTTCCACCGACGTGGGTCTGGGGCGTTCTTTCCGGCAATATCGCACGGACCTCAGCTGGGACCGTCGGGCGGCCTGCTGCGTGCCCGATACCGACTGCCGGGACTGCCGCCACTACGCCGCCGGAAGTGCCGTGGTGACGGCGCGCCTTTTCCGGCATGCCGACGACCCCCGCACGTTCCGGGCCTGGCTCGATTACGTGGACACCTATCTGGCCGTGTGGGTCAACGGCTATGAAAAGGGAGCCAACCTGGGCCGGGAGCCGGTTCCGCCGCCGGGGTACGAACTGGCTTGACGGCGGCATGATCCCAGACAAAGGGGGGCCTACCCGCCCGGACGAAACAACACTTTTTTAAAGCCGACCGACCCCGGTCGGGGAGCACAGACATGATCACCGTCAGTTCACTGCTGGATGACGCTTGGTACCAACGCTACCGGCGCATCTCCAAACTCAACATCCGCAGTTCCATCTACGACGTGACCAACCAGTGCAACCTGCGCTGCAAGGGGTGTTTTTTCTTCTCATCCAACGAGCACAAGGCCGCCCACGAGGAGACGGACCTGCGTCGATGGGAAGCCTTCATCCACCGTGAAAAGGCGCGCGGCGTCAACCTGGCGATCCTCATCGGCGGCGAGCCCACCCTCCACCTGGACCGCGTGGAGGCCTTTTACGACCAGATGCCCACCTTCTGCGCCACCAACGGGCTGATCCGCGTGCCCCGGGACCGCTTCCCGGACATGATGCTGGGCATCTCCCTGTGGGGCGACGAAGACGACGAAAAGAAGCTGCGCGGCCGGGACACGTTCCGCGTCTCCAGCAAGAACTACGAGGGCGACCCCCACGTCTACTACCTCTACACCATCACCCCCCGGCAGATCGGCAAGACCGAGCGCATCATCCGCAGGATACGCGACGTGGGCCTGAAGGTGCACATGCAGCTGCTGTCCAACGACGAGGGGGTCGACGGCTTCGACTGGCAACCGGAGGAGCTCGAAGACATCCGCAGCGAAATGGACGTCATACTGGATCGTTACCCGGACACCGTGATTTCCTCCAAGTACTACCACGAGATCATCACCACGGGAAAAATGCGGGGGCGGACCTTCGGCTGGAGCGAGTGTCCGTCGGTTACCGAGCCCCTGGACCGGCGCGATCCCCGGCCCCGGCGACTGATCGGCTTCATCCGCTGGGCCTCCGACCTGAAGACCATGCACCGCTGCTGTACGTCGGAGACCCGCGACTGCGCCACCTGCAAGGACGGGGCGGCCCACATGAGCTGGGTGATGGTCAACAAGCGCGCTCACATCCGCACCAGCCAAGACCTGAAAAACTGGATAGAGGTCTACGAGATGTTCGCCAAGCTCTACCAATTCATTCCCTGGTAGAAAATCGGAACCCTTATGACGGACAGAACACCGGTCATCGTGGCATACGACATGGTCTCCCCCCTGGGAACCGACCTGGACCACCAGTGGCGGCGGGCCGCGGCGGGAAGAAGCGGCATCGGGCGGCTGACGCGCTTTGCGGTAAACGACGACTACCCGGTGGACATCGCCGGGGAGGTGGCGGACATGGATGTCAGCGCATACCCCTTTCTGAGCCCGCGCCAGCTGGCCCTGTGGTCCTCGCCCATCTACAAGCACGCCCTGCTGGTGGTGCACCGTGCACTGGAGAGAAGCGGCATCCGCATAACGCCCGCTCTGGCCCCCCGCGTGGTGGTGACCTTCAGCACCGCCGTGGGCGGCCAGGATGCCCTGCTGCACGGCCACCGGCGCATGCTGCTGGAAGACAAGCTGCCGCCGCCCTGGGCCAACCCCAACTCCTGCATCAACATGGTGGGGGGCAAAATCGCCATTCTAACCGGCGCCACCGGCCCCATCACGGCCACCATCACGGCCTGCGCCACGGGCCTGACCTCCCTGATCGTGGGCGCCCTGCTGCTGGAACAGGGCCGGGCGGACGTGGCTATCTGCGGGGCGGTGGATTTCCCCCTGGTGCCGCCCATCGTGGCCGGTTTCGCCACCATGAACGGCGCCTTCCAGCGGCGACCCGGGGGAGCCCCGGCAGACGCCGCCGGTGCCAGCCGCCCTTTTTCCCTGGACCGCCGCGGGTTCGTGGTCTCCGAGGGGGCCGCCTGCCTCATCGTCGCTACCCGCGAATTCGCCCACGCCCACAGCCTGGCGGCCGGCGTCGAACTGGCCGGCTGGAGCATGACCTCGGACGCTCACCACTACGTGGCCCCACACCTGGACACCGTGGCCCGCTGCATGGCCGAGGCCGTTTGCGATGCGGGCATCGCCCCCGAAGACATCGACGCGGTCAACGCCCACGCCACCTCCACCGTGGTGGGCGACCGGGTGGAGGCCGAGGCCCTCCGGCAGGTCTTCGGCCGCCAGATTCCTGCCGTGACGGCCAACAAGTCCCTCACCGGCCACGCCATGGGGGCCTCCAGCGCCATCGAAGCCATCCTGGCCATGGAGGGCATGCACCGGGGTCAACTGCCGCCCACCATCAACTACCGGCCGGATCCGGCATTGACCCTGGACAGCCTTGGCGATAGACTGCAGGATCTCGAACAGGAATTCGTGCTGAAAAACGCCTTCGGTTTCGGCGGCTGCAATGCCTGCGCGGTTTTCAAAAGGACGGTTTAAACGCAACCCATGAAAGCGCCGGCCAACAGACGGGTGTTCGTGGCAGGATACGGCACCGCCACGCCCTTGGGAAAAACTTTCGCTGAAACCTGGCCCCGGGCCGTGCGCGGCGAGGCCGGCCTGCGCCGGCTGACCCGCTGCCGGACGCCGTCGCGGTCCAACATCGTGGGCGAAATTCCCGGCTGGGACCCTTCCGAACTGGATTTCGTCAAACCCCGGGAAGCCGCCAACTGGAACGCCGGCTATGTTTTCCTGACCATGGCCGTGTGCCGCGAAGCGCTGCAGCACGCCGGCATCGAACTGGATGCCGGCCTTGCGGCCCGCACGGCCTGCCTGATCGGCTCGGCCCTCAACGGCAGCGACGCCTTGCGCACGGCCGTGGACAACTATGTCAACCGCGGACCGCTGAAGGTCAGCCCCTACCTGCTGCCCAACCTGTGCGCCAACCTGCCCGCCGGCAAGGCCGGCATGCTGCTGGGCTTCACGGGCCCCGCCTTCTCTCCCCAGGGCGCTTGCGCCTCGGGTAACCACGCCATCGCCATCGGCGCCCGCATGATCCGCGACGGCGACTGCGACGTGGTTCTGGCCGGGGGTGTGGAGAGCTGCCTGATCCCGGAGATCATCCAGGGTTTCGCCAACATGCTGGCCACCTTCAAGGCCGATCCCGGGGACCGCGCCTATGAAGACCCGGCCCAGGCCTCGCGCCCCTTCAGCGTCGACCGCCGGGGGTTCGTGCTCTCCGAGGGCGCCGGCGTGGTGGTGCTGGCGGCCGACGAGGTGGTGGCCGCCCACGGGCTGTTTCCCAAGGCCGAGGTCGCCGGTATCGGCTGGACTTCGGATGCCTGGCATTTCACGCTCCCCAACCCCCAGACGGTGGTGCGCGCCATGCGCGAAGCCATAGACGACGCGGGGCTGGCGCCCGGAGACATCGACGTCGTCAACGCCCATGGCACCTCCACCCGCAAGGGCGATCTGACCGAAGTGCAGTGTATGCGCATGGTTTTCGGGCGGCACCTGCCAGGCGTGGCGGTGTCGGCCAACAAGTCCCAGATCGGCCACAGCCTGGGCGCTTCGGCAGCCATCGAGGCCGCCCTGGGCATCGAGGCCATGCGCCGCGGCCTGGTGCTGCCCACCATCAACCACATGGCGGACCCGGAGTTGGACGACATGGACGTGGTGCCCAATGAGACCCGGCGCCGGCACTACGATTTTTTTCTGTCCAACGCCTTCGGGTTCGGCGGAACCAACTGCTGCATCGTCTTTCGGGGAGTGTGAAGTGAAGCCCAAACCCTTTGTTCCCGAACCCCTGGATGAGAGCGTCAGCTACGTGCGGGACCGCACCGGCGGCCTGGTCTGGCACCGCTGCAAACTGCGCACGCTGTATGCCGACACGGACCGTTCGGCCGTGGTCTACCACGCCAACCACCTGCGCTATTTCGAGTTCGGCCGGGCGTCACTGATGCGCGACGCCGCCTACCCCTACCGGGAAATCGAGGACAGCGGTTACACCTACCCCATCATCCAGGTGGGGGTGAACTACTACCGTCCCCTGTACTACGACGACCGCATCTGGATCCACACCCGGCCGGCGCAGATGGAGCGGGTGCGGCTGCGCTTCGACTACGTCATCACACTGGCCGAAGGCGGCGAGATCGCCTGCACCGGTTTCACCCGCCACTGCGCCATCAACACGGCCGGCACGCCGGTGGAAGTCGACCCCAAGACCTTCCGCCTGTGGGAAGTGTTCCCCTCGTGAATACCGCCCACCGCGTGCCGCTGGAGATCCCCCTGCCGTCCTGGCTGCGGGACCACCGCTTCGGGGACACGGCCGTGCTTCCGGCGGTGGAGATCATGCGGCTGCTGGCCCGCACGGCGGCCCGGGAATATCCCGTGACGGCGACCAGCCACATCCGCGGCACCCGCTTCCACCGTTTCCTGAAGATCCCGCCCAGGGCCCGGCACCTGGCCGCCACGGCCGTGCTGACCCCGGTTGCAGGCGACGGCCTGCTGGCGGCGCTGGAAACCCGCTTTCGTTCGCCCAATACCGCCATGCGGCGCACCTTGCGCCACGCAGAGATGCGCTTCGGTGAAGGCGGGACGGTTCCACCACCGGCTTTCGAGGCGACCGCGCCCCCTGGGGAGCACGAGGCGCTGCTGGAAGCGGACCGTGTCTACCCCGAACTGGTGGACTTCGGGCCGGCCTTTCGGAACCTGCGCGGGCGTTTGCAACTGGGCCGCCGGGGCGTCCTGGCCCGGGTGGCCGGTGGTCCCGCCGGGGCCGACGGGACTTCCGCCCTGGGCGCGGTCTTTCCGCTGGACGCCGCACTGCAGGCGGCCTGTGTCTGGGGCCAGGTCTTCCACGGCGTGGTGGCCTTTCCGACGGCCATCGAAAGACGGGCGGTCCTGGCGCCGACCGTCCCTGGTGAAACCTACCTGGCGCGGGTGCTGACGCGGGGGGCCAATGCCGACGGGCTGTGTTTCGACATCTGGATCCACGACCGTGCGGGTCGGGCGCGGGAAACCGCCCTGGGCGTGCACATGCGGGACCTCGGCAACGGCCGCGGGCGGCCGCCCTCCTGGGCGGCGACCCTCAGGACGCGGGACTGAGTCCCACCACCTCAACCCCCGCCGGCCATGTTGCGGCCGGCAACGGAAAGGAGTTTGCAACATGACACGTTACGGTTTTTGGGCACTGGTGTGGGGGTTGGCCAGCCCGGCCGCCGCCGATGAGTACACCGACACCATCGCCCTGTTCAAGCAATCACCGTGGGCGCCGAGGCCCAGGCCGGCACCCAGGGCACCACGGCCGGGGTGAGCACCAGCCCCGGGTCCGGTAACCAGGTCGCCTCCGGCTACCGCAAGGGGATGGCGGTGTTCGTTCACGCCAAGGGCGGCCTGATGTTCGAGGCGGCGGTGGGCGGCCAGAAATTCAAATTCACCCCCAACTAGGCGACACGGCCGAAAAGGCCCGGCCGTACCGGGGGTCAGCCATAACGCGCCAGCAGTTTTTCCACCGCCACGCGGGTGGCCCAGCGCAGGAATATCCAGGAATACTCGCCGCCGGCCAGCACCATGCCCAGCAGGAAAACCAGGTGCGACAGGCCGTAGACCAGGGGACCGCCGATCACCACGATCAGGGGCTGCTGCATGGTCACCGCCAGGGTGCCCAGCAGGCCCACGGCCGGCCAGCCGATGATGTAGCTGAAGCCGATGGCCGTGACCCCCAGGATGATCCGTGGGCCCGGCTTCTGCCTGAAGGCGCTCAGGTCAGCCTGCTCTTCGATGACGCTGCGGACAAAGTCGGTGGCGGCGATTTTTTTGACAAGTTTTGATATGATGGATTCAAATATCATGGATTCAAAAAGACGACCTCTTTCTCTGTGGTCGTAGAATCCATGGTATGCCATGAAGGGCGACAGGGCAATATTTAATAGCAGGCGAGACCTGCCATCTACAGGTATTCATGGATTCCGGTCAGAACCTCATAATACCCGGGCCGGCGGCCGGCCTCCCGGATGACGACAGCGGCGGCTGGCGCTACTTTGGTAAAATCTATTGTATTTCGCTGGAGGAGCGCTCCGACCGGCGCGCCGCGGCCCGGCGCGAATTTCAACGCGTGGGGCTCACGGGGCTGGTGGAATTCGTGATCGTAAACAAGCGCGGCGACAACCGTGAACGCAGCATATTTGAATCCCACCTGGCCTGCCTGGAGCGGGGCCTCGCGGCCGGTGCCGGCCATATCCTGGTTTTCGAAGACGACATTTTGTTCGACGGTTTTGAGCCCGCTGTGCTGGACGACTGCGTGCGGTTCATGCGGACCCACGCCGGCTGGCAGGTCTTTTTCTTAGGCTGCCTGGCTCGGAGAACAGCGCCGACGTCACATCCGTCGGTGGCGGCCGTGCAGTATCGCAGCCTGGCACACGCCTACGTGGTGCGGCGCGATTTTGCCCGCAAAATCGTGGGCCAGCCCTGGCGGGGGGTTCCCTTTGACGCCGTGCTGGCCCGCTTGCTGGAAAACGGCTTCGCCGCATGGCCGGCCTTTGCCTTTCAGAGCGGTTCCCTGTCGGACAACACCGACCGGAGGAAGCTGGAGCGCTTTCGCAACCTCTTCGGCGGACTGCACCGCATCCAGAAGGCCAACGATTTCTACCAGCGCCATAAAACCGCCATCCTCGTCGGCCATCTGGCGGCGGCACTGGCGCTGCTGCTTTTTCTGTTTTAACCCTTTTCCGGGGAGCACACGCTTTTGCACCCAGCCATGAATGCTGCAGCCCGTGATAACGGCAGGCGACGCCTGCCCCTTGACTGGCCCTGGCTGATCGGGTCCCTGGCGGCCGTGGCCGTGCTGTTCAGCATCGGCCTCTACAGGCTGCGCATCGATACAGACGTCATCGGGCTCCTGCCCACCGATGACCGCATCATTACCGACGCGGTGGAAATCCTGAAAAGTCACCCCATGGCCAACCGGGTGGTCATCGACGTGGGGCTGCGCCACGAAGATCTGACCCGGCTGGTGGCCTTTGGCCGGCGCGTCGAGGACACCCTGGTGCAAAGCGGTTTGTTCAAATCGGTAGGCAACCGTGCCCTGGCGCCGCAATTCGCCCAGCTGCTGGCCTCCGTCACGGATCGCCTGCCGGTGCTGTTCAGCGCCGCGGAGCTGGAGAAGCAGGTGCTGCCGCTGCTGGAACCCCGGCGCGTCGCAGCCCGGCTGGTGAAACTGCAGGCCCAGCTGCTGGGCCTGAGCGGCATCGGCCAGGCCGTGTTCATCGCCAAGGATCCCCTGGGCCTGCGGGAACTGGTCCTGGCCCGGCTCTCCCGGCTGGCGCCGACCGGGAACGTGCGCATCCACCAGGGCCGCCTGATCTCCGCCGACGGCCGCCACCTGCTGGTCACCGCGGATCCCGCAGCGCCGGGCACCGACACGGCCGCCGCCCGCCGCATCCAGGACCTGCTGGCGGGCCTGTCGCGGACCCTCTCCCGGGAAAACCGCCAAAGCGCCAACCCGGTGACCCTGACGGCCACGGGCGCCTACCGCGCGGCCCTGGACAACGAAACCATGATCCGCAGCGATGTGCAGCGTGCCTTGATTCTGACCACCGTGGGCATCGTGCTGCTGCTGGTGTTCGCCTTCCCCCGACCGCTAATCGGCCTGTTCGCCCTGCTGCCGGCCGTGACCGGGACGCTGACGGCCCTGTTCGTCTTCTCGCTTTTCCACCGCAGCATCTCCCTCATGGTGCTGGGCTTCGGCGGCGCCATCATTTCCATCACGGTGGACCACGGCATTGCCTACCTGCTGTTCGTGGACCGCCCCCACGAGACCCGCGGGCGCCACGCCGCCCAGGAGGTGTGGCACATCGGGCTGATGGCCATGCTGACCACCGTGGGGGCCTTCGCGGTGCTGTCCCTGAGCGGCTTTCCCATCTTCGAGCAGCTGGGCCAGTTCACCGCCCTGGGCATCGGGCTGTCCTTCGCGTTCATCCACACGATCTTTCCGAAGATCTTTCCCCGGCTGCCCGCGGCCCGTCGGCGGCAGGTCCCCATCCAGCGCCTGGTGGCCGCCATCCCGCTGCCCGGAAAGAGGGCCGCCTGGGGCGCCCTGGCCTTCGGGGCCCTGATGCTGGTGTTCGCCCGGCCGGAGTTCAACGTGTCACTCTCGGCCATGAATTCCATGCGGGCCGAGAGCCTGGCCGCCGAAAAGCGGGTGTCGGACACCTGGGGGGGCATTCTGGGGCACACCTACCTGATGATCGCGGCGCAGGAGATCCCGGCACTCCAGGATCGGGCCGACCGGGTGCTGGACCTGATGACGCCGGACCTGGCCGCGGGATTCCTGTCGTCGGGTTTCACGATTGCCATGGTCTTTCCGGGCAAAGACCGCAGCCGGCGCAACCTGCAGGCCTGGCGCGCCTTCTGGACACCGGCCAGGGTCGCGGCGTTGCGGGAGCGGCTGGCCGCCGCCGCAGGCCGGATGGGCTTCACGGCCCAGGCCTTCGACCCTTTCCTGGCCCGGCTGGAGGGAAAGGGCGTTCAGATTGTGAGCGGTATCTCCGAGGGCTTCTTCCCGCTGCTGAACATCGCCCGGGCCGCCGAAAGTGCCGGCTGGGTCCAGGTCAGCACGGTGACGGCCGGGCCCGTCTACGACGGCCGGCGCTTCTTCGAACGCTACGGGCCGCTGGCCAGGGTCTTCGACCCGACGCTTTTTTCCCGGGAACTGGGGTCGGTGCTGTTTCACACCTTCCTCAAGATGCTGGCCATCATCGGCGTCTGCGTGGTGGTCTTCCTGCTGCTCTTCTTCGTGGATATCCGGCTGACGCTGATCGCCCTGCTGCCGGTGCTCTTCGCCTTCGTCAGCACCCTGGGCACCCTGCATCTGCTGGGCCGTTCCCTGGACATCCCCGGTCTCATGCTGGCCATCGTGGTGTTCGGCATGGGCGTCGACTACAGCCTCTTCCTGGTGCGCGCCTTCCAGCGCTACGGCGACCCCGCCCGGCCGCCGTTCGTCCTCATCCGCACCTCCGTGCTGCTGGCGGCGGCCTCGACCGTGGTGGGTTTCGGCGCCCTGTGCACGGCCGAGCACGGCATGCTCAAGAGCGTGGGGGTCACCTCCCTTCTGGGAATCAGCTACAGCTTCCTGGGGGCTTTCGCCATCCTGCCGGCCTTGCTGCGGCCCCGTTTCCAGACACCTGCCGAAGCCGAAGCCGGGCCGGCAACGGACGGGGACCCCGTGCTGGCGCGGTACCGCAACCTGGAACCCTACCCGCGCCTGTTCGCGCGTTTCAAGCAGCGCCTGGACCCCATGTTCGCCGAACTGCCGGACCTGCTCGATAAACGACCGCTTGCAACCATCATCGACATCGGCACGGGCTACGCCGTGCCGGCCTGCTGGCTGCTGGCGCGCTTTCCCGCCGCCCGCATCTACGGGCTGGAGCCGGACCGCAAGCGGGTGCGCGTGGCGCGCCGCGTGCTGGCCGGCCGGGGCGAGGTCACCTGCGGCCGGGCCCCCGATATCCCGGCGGTTCCCGCCAAGGCCGATCTGGCTGTGGTGCTGGACATGATCCACTACCTCGACAACCGGGCGCTGGCGGCCACCCTGGAAAAACTCCACCGGCGCCTGGGGGACGGCGGGCAGCTGCTCATCCGGGCGGTCATGCCTCCCGGGGGACGTTTTCCCTGGCTGTGGTGGACCGAGTACCTGCGTTGCCGCCTGCACGGCATCCCGCTCTTCCTGCGATCGGTGGATGACATCGCCGGGCGCATCCGGGGATGCGGGTTCGAACTGCAGCGGCAGCGCCCGTCGGGAGACGCCCAGGACCTCTACTGGTTTGACGCCGTCAAGCCGCGCCGGACGTGACGCCATGACACCGCCGACCTCCAAATCCCACGTCATCACGCCCGCCGGGATCGCCGCGGCCGCCGCCCTGGTGTGCGCCGGCATACTGGCCTGCTGGGACGTGCGCCTGGCGGCCGTCCCCCTGGCGGGCTTCGTGCTGCTGTCGCTGGCCATGCCCTTTTTCCCGCGCCTGGGTTACTTCGGGCCCGTCATCAGCAGGGGTTCCAGCGGACGCCGGGCCGTGGCCCTGACCTTCGACGACGGTCCCGACCCGCAGACCACCCTCCGGCTGCTGACGCTGCTGGTCCGCGAGCGGGTGCCGGCCGCCTTTTTCGTCACCGGCGCAAAGGCCCAGCGACACCCCGGGCTGATCCGGGAAATCCTTGCCGGCGGCCACGCGGTGGGCAACCACTCCTTCAGCCACGACTACCGTCTCTATTTTCGAAACGGTCAACGGCTGCAGGATGATATCCGGGCGGCCCAGCAAACGCTGGCGCAGATCGGTATCACTTGCCGCGCCTTCCGCCCCCCGGTCGGCATCGTGTCGCCCCGGCTGCCCGCGGCCCTGGCGTCCAGCGGCCTTTTCATCGTCAACTACAGCTGCCGCGCCCTAGACGGCGGCAACCGGCGTGTCAACGGGCTTGCCCGGCGGATTCTGCGGCGGGTGCGGCCGGACGACATCATTCTGCTGCACGACATGCGGCCCAAAAAACCGGCCACCGTGGAGGACTGGCTGCGGGAAGTGGAACGGCTGCTGGCGGGCCTGCGGAAGCGGGACCTGGCCGTGCTGCCGCTGGCGGACCTCATCGGCAGGCCGGTCATGGAGCTGCACCCCGACAGGCCGCAAAAACCCGAGCCCTTCATTGTGTAAAGATGTATCCATGAACCCTGCTGCGACAAAACGGCGCGCGGCCCTGGCGGCGCGCATCAGCCACCTGACCCACGGGCCGCGCCACCCCCACCGGCGTTTCGTGATCGGCGGCGCCACCTACGCGGATCTGTATGCCACGGCCGCCTGCATACGCCGGCGCCTTTCCTTTTCCGGACACCCCGGCAGTGTAATCCTGTGCACCGAAAACCGCATGCTGCTCACGGCGACCCTGCTGGCCGGACTGACCGGGCATTTCACCGTACTGCTGCCCCACGCCTTGTCTCCGCGGGCGCTCTCCCGGCTTCACGAGCTCACAGCCTGCCGGCTGGGCATTGGTGATCGCCCCGGGATGTTCCCTGCTGGGGTGCGGGTCTTGACGCCCGAGGTTTTTGCAGCACCGGGCCCCGCCGTCGATCCCAGACAAGACCCCGAACCGGGCATGCACTGGGTGCGGCTGTTCACCGGCGGCTCAACAGGGAAGCCCCAGCTGTGCTCCAAGACACCTCTAGACCTGCTGGGCGAGGCCCTGTACCTGTGTGAAAAATTCGGCCTGTCCGCCGATGACCGCATCGTGGCCGCCGTTCCGCCTTACCACATATACGGGCTCCTGTACTCGGCGCTGATGCCTTTCGTGGCGGCGGCGGGCATACTGGACCGGCGGCCCGCCTTTCCCCTGGAAATCGAAAGGGCCATCGGGGACCACGCAGCCACCGTCCTGGTGGCCGCACCTCTTCACTACCGGGCCCTGCGAACCGGCACCCTCGGCCGCGGCCGTCTGCGCATGGCCTTTTCCTCGGCCAGCATGCTGGGCAAAGAAGACAACGCCGCCTTCTGCCGTCAGACAGGCGCCCCGATCTTTGAAGTCTATGGCTCCACCGAAACCGGCGGCGTGGCGGCGCGCTGCCGGGCACGCGGTGAGGCCGCTTTCCGGGTATTCGAAGGCACCGACTGGAAGATCGAAAACGATCATCTGATGGTGCGCTCCGCGTTCATGTCGCCGGAGCCGGAACGCGATGCGGACGGATTCGTAAAGGTCGGTGACCGGGCGCGGCGAACCCAAGACGGGGGATTTTTGTTGCTTGGGCGTTCAGATGGGATTATAAAAGTGGCGGGGCAACGGGTCGATCTGGACGAGATCCGGAAAAAGATCAGACAGATCGCGGGGGTAAGAGACGCGGTGGTGAAGGCCTTTCCGCGGCACGACGGCCGGGAAAACACCATCGCCGCCCTGGTGGCCGGCGGCATCGGTGAAAACACGCTCCTGGAAAAGCTGGCCGGCGGTCTCGAGGCCTATGCGCTTCCCCGCCGCATACGGATGGTCGAAAGCATACCGGTGACAGACACCGGAAAGATCGACCGCACCGCCGTCGACCGTCTGCTGAAGGGCAAACAGGATGATTGTGCAAAAAAGCACGTCAAATGAACATCGTCTGAACAACCGCTGAACAACGGGTTCCACTCCCATGAACATTTTCACATCCTACTACGGTGCGCGACAGCGGGTCCCCGGACCGGTGGCCATATCGCTCAAGATCCCGGAGGGATTCCGAGGGGAGCTTTTTCCGGATCTGGCGCCCACGGCGGAGCTTGAAGAAGCTTACCGAACCGGAAAAATCGATGAAGACCACTACATCGCCCTCTACCTGGATCTGCTCAAGGAGCGCCGCCTGACGCCGGATGCCGTGCTGCGCCGACTGCCGTTCACCTGCACACTGATGTGCTGGGAAAAGCCCTACCAGTTCTGCCACCGGCACGTGGTGGCCAAGTGGCTGCGCGATCACGCCGGCGTCGAGGTGCGCGAATACGGCACGCGCTTCATCAAGGGCGGCCTGGGTGTGCTGTGAAGACGCCCGAGCGGAGCAAGGGTGCACAAAGCGCCCTCGTTGCGGAACTGCAACGTCTGGCCGTCGATTTCGTGTCCGCCTATCCGTCGCAGCAGGGGGAGAAACCCATCTGGCGGCCGCCCCTGCTGGCTACGGCCGCGGCGGACCGGCGCTTCGAACGGCTGCGCGACATGGCCGCACCGGATCACCTGCTGCCCGGCGACCTGCTGCCCGGTGCCCGCGCCGTGGTGGTCTTTTTCGTACCCTTTGTCAAATCCCTGGCCGAGGAAAACCACCCCGACCCCTTCCCCTGCCGCAACTGGGGCCTGGCCTACCAGGCCACCAACCGGCTGATCGAAAACCTGTGCAGCGCCATCCGCGATCGCCTGGAAAAGCTGGGCCACCGCTGCGCCCTGACACCGGCCACCCACAATTTCGACCCCCAACGGCTCGTGGCCCGCTGGTCCCACAAGCACCTGGGCTACCTGTGCGGACTGGGGAAGTTCGGTGTCAACGCCCAGTTCATCACGCCCGCCGGGTGTGCCGGGCGCTTGGGCAGCCTGGCCACCACCGCCCCCCTGGGCGACAGCCCCCTGATCGATGACCAAGAGCTGTGTCTGTACAAGAGGGGGCACGACTGCCTACAGTGCGCCGGCCGCTGCCCGGTGCAGGCGGTCACCCTGGAAGGCATCGACCGTCGTCGCTGCTACAACCGCCTGATTTTCAACCTGGAAAAAGGCCCCACCTTGTCCGGCCTGGAAAGCACCACCCACGTGTGCGGCAAATGCCAGGTCAACCTGCCCTGCAGCCTGTCCATCCCGCAGGCGACCGGCTAGGGCGGCAACGCCGGGTCTACGGCGCCGCAACACCTGGCCGCAATGTCCGTAAGCCTTGACGCCGCCCACCTGTATGGATCACAGCCGTGTGTGCGCCCATGACGTCCACCGTTTCTCCCTCGTCCAAAAACAGCAGGCCTCCTGAACCGAAAAGGCATGCGGCAGCGAAAAATCCTGACTTTTTGCGAAAGCGTCTATATTGAGTTGCACGGATATTGCATTGCACTTGTAAAACAAAAAGGGCCCCATTGGAAACCCACGGGAGGAGCCGCTTCGCCTTTGGCGGTATCCGCGGCGCTTCATCAGGATGCGGGCCGGCGGCATTCCATATTTTCCTTTTGAATTACAAAAACTGCATATGCTGAGGGCAACGGGTTTCATTCACCCCCACTGGATACCAGGAGAAACCATGAAAAAGCGAAGCGTAGTACCCATTATGCTGGCGTTGGCAGCGTTGCTCCTTGCAGCCACCGTCAAGGCCGGTGTGCGGGAAGACCTTTTGCAGCTTATAAACGCTGAAAGAGCTTCCCTGGGACTATTGGCACTGACCTTCGACTCCCGCCTGGACGCGGCAGCCCAGGGGCATTCCGATGACATGCTGGCCAACGATTACTTCGATCACAACTCCCTGGACGGCCGCACGCCGAGCGACCGTATCAACGCCGAGGGCTTTTATGGAAGCTGGGGGGAAAATATCGCTACTCACACCGGCAGCCCCAATGCCGCCGATGTCTTTGACATGTGGAAAAATTCGTCGGGCCACTACGCCAACATGATCAACGCGACGTTCAACGTGGCCGGCATCGGCATTGCCGAAGGTCTTTGGGGATACTGGGGGGGGTCCAACGATCTCTACTCCACCGTCTACACGCTGGATCTGGGCAAAGCAGTCGTCACCTGCGATGACGACGATGCCGACGGGGTCACCACCTGCGGGGGCGACTGCAACGATGGCGACGAAACGGTTTTTCCGGGCGCGGCAGAAGTTCCTTACGACGGCATCGATCAGGATTGCGACGGTTCTGATCTGACCGACGTGGACCAGGACGGGTACGCGGCAGAAGCCGCCGGCGGCACCGATTGCGATGATGCCAATGTGCATATTCATCCCGGTGCCGTCGAGATCGACGGAGACCTGGTAGACAACAACTGCGACGGGGTTGTCGACACCGGCGGCGTTGCTTTTCAGCCCACCTGCGCGACAGACCGCAACAAGCGCCACGTGCGGGCCCAGAGAGCCTTTTTTGATGAAAACGGAGACCAGGGGAAAGGATACTACGCCACCGGGTCCGACCAGTTCCTGGGCAAGAAAGGCAACACCGTTGTTGAACTCAAAGAGGCCACGCCCGGCTACTATGAAGAGGGGCGCTGCCAACCCTTTCCCATCTGCACCTCCGCCCCCATCATAGAGCACCTGCCGGCACGGCGCGTCTACTTTGACAAGAAAGGGCCCCAGGGAAAGGGATACTACGCCACCGGGTCCGACCAGTTCCTGGGAAAATACAAAAAAACCGTCGTCGAACTAAAGGAAACCGATCTGAACATCTATGAAGAGGGGCGCTGCCAACCCTTTCCCATCTGCACCTCCGCCACTATCAAGCAGCACCTGCTGGCACGGCGCGTCTACTTTGACAAGAAAGGGCCCCAGGGAAAGGGATACTACGCC
>CAYUAQ010000022.1:0-1320 GCA_964442705.1 uncultured Desulfobacteraceae bacterium | reverse complement strand
GGCACGGCGCGTCTACTTTGACAAGAAAGGGCCCCAGGGAAAGGGATACTACGCCACCGGGTCCGACCAGTTCCTGGGAAAATACAAAAAAACCGTCGTCGAGCTAAAGGAGACGAGCCTCAACTATTACGAAGGCGGGTGCGATTGAAATCGGAAGTGTAACTTCAGACGCTTCTCGATTCATAATCAACGGTGAGGATGCCGGAGACAATAAGCAGTTCGCTGTAAAAATGCATCATGCCGATATTATTATTATCATCCCTTTTGGTATTTTACGAAAAAAATTAAGCCGGCCAGTATTAAAAGTAACCCCAGCGCAGATGCAATGCCGGGCGCTTCGGATTTCAGAAAGACAACACCGCCCAACAACGCAAAAACCACCTCGCTTGATTGCGTCGCATCGACGGCGGCGAGCTCACTGGTGTTGGATGCCAAGCCGCGGGTAAAAAGAAAAATGCTGGTGGCAAACACGCCGGAGAACAACGCCACCAGCGAAGTATTCAGGACCTGGGACAGCCGCGGCGCCGGCGGATGGACGATCGCAACGAGCAAGATCCACATGGGAATGGACCCCAGCGTCATCAGCAGTACTTTGCTGAAAACATCATCCAGAAGCGCTGATTCGATGCTGGGCACCCGCTTGTGGTTTCCATTTCTTGCTTCCCACACCAGCTGGTTACCGA
This sequence comes from uncultured Desulfobacteraceae bacterium, assembly GCA_964442705.1. GTDB lineage: Bacteria > Desulfobacterota > Desulfobacteria > Desulfobacterales > JALSRD01 > JALSRD01. Next base: position 637 of record CAYUAQ010000022.1, on the reverse strand, counting down.
AGGGATAACAAAAGGCCGCCGCCAGCACCGGCAGACAGCCGGATAGCAGCACCTTCACATCAAATGCCTCCACGCGGGACAGGTTGACCAGCAGTACCCCCAGGAAAACCAGAAGTGAAAAAAACCAGATTCGCTTTGGGAATGTGCGGCCAAACAGCATGAACACGAAAAGGCTGGCGACGACCGTGAACTGCCAGGTAGCCGCCACCATCCATCCGGGTGAAAAATCGGCACTGTAGCAGATAAGGGCGTAGAACCCGCCGAATCCGACGCTTCCGGCCACCATCCAGAAGGGCCAGTGGGAACAGAACAGCTTCAGGACGCCACGCAGCTGCTTCACACCGCCGCCGAACAAAATAATCGCGGCCAGGAAGAAGATGGTAAAAGCATACCGCAAAGATGCAGACCATACCCAGTGTCCACCCTCCACACTCATCAGTTCATTGAGAATGAAGGTGGTGCTGAAAAAAGCGCCGGAAAGAATTCCCAGGGAAATCAGCTTCACCATACCAGACAACTTTCGCCGCTGCGCATCAGCATCCGGCAAAAACGTCTCTGTTACATATCACGCATAACGTGTCTTGGGCAAACGCTAACCGTGCACCGCCGCCGGCCTCCGGAGCGGGTAGCCGCAGAA
>CAYUAQ010000021.1:38615-45342 GCA_964442705.1 uncultured Desulfobacteraceae bacterium | reverse complement strand
GTCAACAACGTGCTCTTCGACGACGAGAACGAGCGCTACAAGATGATCACCGACCAGGTCAAGGACCTGTGCTACGGCCTGTACGGCAAGACCGCCGTTCCCATCGACCCCGAGGTGCAGAAAAAAGCCCTCAAGGGGTACGAGCGCGGCGAAGAGCCCATTACCTGCCGTCCGGCCGAGGTGCTGGAGCCCGAACTGCCCAAGGCCAGGGAAGAGGTCAAAGGTCTGGCTGTGGACATGGACGACGTCCTCATCTACGCCCTGTACCCGGTCACCGGCAAGCGCTTTCTCAAGTGGAAATACGGCAAGGAGGATCCGCCGCCCGAGACCAAACCACGCACCCTGGAGCAGGTCAAGGCCGAAGAGGAGCTCATTCGCAAGGCCAAGGCCGGCCTGCTGGTGGAAAAGCCCGCCAAGGAGCCGCCGCCCAAGAGCGAGAACCTGCGCACCTTCAACGTGTTCGTGGACGAGGAATACTACGAGGTGGGCGTGGACGAAGTGGGCGGATCACCGGTGCTGAGCTACATCCAGCAGATGCCGGCCCAGGCCCCCGTGGCCATGGCTCCCCCCGTGGCCGCCCCGGCGGCAGCACCTGCGGCACCTGCCGCCCCGGCAGCCGAAAAACCGGCTGCGGCCGCACCCGAGAAGCCGGCCGAAGAAAAAGCGGCGGCCCCGGCGGCCGAAGGTACCGAACTCAGGGCCCCCATGCCCGGCATGATCGTGCGCTATGAAAAGCAAGTGGGCGACGAGGTCAGCGAGGGCGAGACCGTGGTGGTGCTGGAGGCCATGAAGATGGAGAACGCGCTGCCGGCGCCGGTCAGCGGCACCATCAAGGCCGTCAACTTCTCCAGCGGCGACTCGGTCGCCAAGAACGACGTGCTGTGCGTCATCGGATAAAAGGAGGCGGGGTCTCATGAAGATCCACGAGTACCAGGCCAAGGAGCTGTTCAAGAAATACGGGGTGCCGGTGCCCGAGGGCGCCGTGGCCGCCACCGCCGAGGAGGCCCGCGAGGCGGCGCTTTCCCTGGGCGGCTTCCCGGTGGTGGTCAAGGCCCAGATTCACGCCGGCGGGCGCGGCAAGGGCGGCGGTGTCAAGCTGGCGGCCTCGGCCGACGAGGTGCTGGAAGCCGCCGGCCGCATCATCGGCATGACCCTGGTGACCCACCAGACCGGCCCCGAGGGCCGCCGCGTGGGCAAGGTGCTGGTGGAGCAGGGCCTGGACATTGCCAAGGAGCTGTACCTGAGCATCATCCCCGACCGGGCCACGGCCAAGATCGTCGTCATGGCCAGCGAGGCCGGCGGCATGGACATCGAGGAAGTGGCCGAAAAGACGCCCGAGAAGATCATCAAGGTCTACGTGGACCCGCTGCTGGGCATCCAGGCGCACCACTGCCGCGAGACGGCTTTCGGCCTGAACCTGTCGCCGGCCGTCATGAAGCCCTTCGTGCGCATGCTGGGCGACCTCTACCGCCTCTTCGTGGACTATGACTGCTCGTTGCTGGAGATCAACCCGCTGGTCATCACCGGTGACGAACAGGTGGTGGCCCTGGACGCCAAGGTCAACTTCGACGACAACGCGCTCTTCCGCCACAAGGACATCCAGGCCTGGCGCGACCTGGACGAGGAGGACCCCATGGAGGTGGAGGCCTCCAGGTACAACCTCAACTACATCAAGCTGGACGGCAACGTGGGCAACATGGTCAACGGCGCCGGCCTGGCCATGGCCACCATGGACATCATCAAGCTGGCCGGGGCCGAACCGGCCAACTTCCTGGACGTGGGCGGTGGTGCCAGCGCCGAGATGGTGGAGAACGGCTTCCGCATCATCCTGAGCGACGAGAACGTCAAGGGCATCCTGATCAACATCTTCGGCGGCATCCTGCGCTGCGACGTGCTGGCCGAGGGCGTGGTGCAGGCCGCCCGCAAGGCCGACATCCAGGTGCCCGTGGTGTTGCGCATGGAGGGCACCAACGTCGAAGAGGGCCGCCGTATCCTGGCAGAGTCGGGGCTTTCCCTGATCTCGGCCGAGGATCTCAAGGATGTCGCGCAGAAGGTGGCGGAGATCGTCAGCGCGTAACTGCCGTCAATATGGGGACTGACCGCAGACCCTTCATGGACGAATGTAAGGCGCTCCGCACTGAATCCATTTCGGCTGCGCTCCCGTGTTCCTCCGGGGCGCCATCCGCGATGTCCGGCTGGAATTTCAAGAACTCGTCGCAAGCTCCTCAAACAGCTTGAAATTCCGGACGCCGGCCATCCCGATGGCTTGTCCCCCGGAGGAACAATGCCGCTCCGCCGAAACGCATCCAGCGCTTTGCCGAGAACAAAACCTACGATACGGTATGCAAGACCGTTGAAAAGGATCAGGCCATGAGCATATTCGTTGATGAAAACACCCGCGTCGTGGTGCAGGGCATCACGGGAAGAGAGGGACAGTTTCACGCCCGCCAGTGCATCGCCTACGGCACGCAAGTGGTGGCCGGCGTCACGCCGGGCAAGGGCGGCCAGAAGATGGACGATGTTCCGGTCTTCAACACCGTGGCCCAGGCCCGGAAGGCCACCGGCGCCGACTGCAGCCTCATCTTCGTGCCGCCGCCCTTTGCGGCCGACGCCATCCTGGAGGCCGTGGACGCCGGCATCGAGCTCATCGTGACCATTACCGAGGGCATCCCGGTGATGGACATGATGCGGGTCAAGAACGCTTTGCAGTACAACGCCTCGCGCCTCATCGGCCCCAACTGCCCGGGCATCATCACCCCCGGGGCCTGCAAGGTGGGGATCATGCCCGGCCCCATCCACAAGCCCGGCGGTCCCGTCGGCGTGATATCGCGGTCCGGAACCCTGACCTACGAGGTGGTGGATCAACTCACACGCCAGGGGCTGGGGCAGACCACCTGCATCGGCATCGGCGGAGACCCGGTTAACGGCACCAACTTCATCGACTGCCTGGACGCCTTCGAAAAGGACCCCGACACCAAAGGTGTGGTCATGGTGGGCGAGATCGGCGGCACGGCCGAGGAAGAGGCCGCCGAATTTATCCGTGAGAGGGTCAGTATGCCGGTGGTGGGCTTTATCACCGGGTTGACGGCCCCGCCCGGCCGGCGCATGGGCCACGCCGGCGCCATCATCAGCGGCAAGAGCGGCACGGCCCAGGGCAAGATTGCAGCCATGGAGGCCGCCGGCATCCACGTCTGCAGGGACCTGGGACGTCTGGGCGAGATGTGCGCCGAAGTATTCCGGTAAACGCATGCACGAGATGAGCATCGCCTTGGAGGTCATCGAGATCGTCAAGGCCTCCCTGCCGCCGCCGCCGCCCCGGGTGCGGGTGGAGAAGGTCAACCTGCAGGTGGGCAAACTGTCGGCCATCGTACCTGGCAGCCTGCACTTCTGTTACGAGATCGCCGTGCGCGACACCCCTCTGGCCGGCAGCCGCCTGGAAATCGAGGAAATCCCGGTGGTGGCCCGCTGCAACGGCTGCGGGTATGAGTGGGTGCTGGAAAGTCCCGCCTTTCAATGCCCGGAGTGCGGCGGCACCGACATCGAGATGCTGTCGGGGCGCGAACTGGACATCGTCTCCATTGAAATCGAAGAGCAGGAGTGATCCGTGAACCTGTTTGACAGACAACCCCGCGCCTTCCACCACAAGCCTTTCGGCGGCCATGGCCATCACGACCACGCCCATGGGGCCACAGGGCCCGAACCGAAAAAATCGGGCCGCCGCGAGATCCGCGTGGTGCGCCGCGTGCTGGACGTCAATGACCAGCTGGCGCGGCAGAACCGCGCGCACTTCGCCGCCCACGGTGTGTTCGTGCTCAACGTGATGAGTTCCCCGGGCTCGGGCAAAACCACCTTGCTGCAGAAGACCATTCCGCAACTCTTGCCGGACATCCGCAGCGCCGTGATCGTGGGCGACATCTGCACCACCAACGACGCCGACCGCCTGGCCGAGAGCGGGGCGCCCGTGGTGCAGATCAACACCGATGAATTCGGCGGCGACTGTCACCTGGCCGCCCACGTGGTGGCCAGCGCCGCCGAGGGCATCGACCTGGACGCGGTGGACCTGCTCATCGTGGAAAACGTGGGCAACCTGGTGTGTCCCGCGGAGTTCGACATCGGCGAAGACGCCCGTGCGGTGGTGCTGAGCGTCACCGAGGGCGAGGACAAGCCCCTGAAATACCCCCTCATGTTCCGTGAGTGCGACGCCGCCCTTCTGAACAAGACCGACCTGCTGCCCTACCTGGATTTCGACCGCCGGGCGGCCGTGGACAACATCCGCCAGATTCATCCCGACATGCCGGTCTTCGAATTGTCGGCCAAAAGCGGGGAAGGTATGCAAGGGTGGATTCAGTGGGTCCGCAAACAGGTTGCCGGTAAGTTGAAGGGAACGAAAGAACAAGGGGGTCACACCTTGAATTGTGAATAAAGTCATTTACGGCAGGTAGCGTATTTCTGCCTTGCTTTTTCGCTGCTTTGAGGTTGTTTTAATGGAATACTAACAATTCAAGGTTTGACACCATTCCTTGGTTGTTATCCTGCCGCGGCCTTGACCGCCTGATTTTCCTTCCAGAAGGGCGACAGGTTGCGCAGGCGCTCGATGATGGGCGGCAGCTTCACCACGATGTAGTCGATCTCTTCCTCGGTGTTGTAAATGCTCAGGCTGAAGCGCACCGACCCGTGGGCCGAGGTGAAGGGCACGCCCATGGCGCGCAGCACGTGGGACGGTTCCAGCGACCCCGAGGTGCAGGCCGATCCCGAGGACGCGCAGATGCCGTGCTGGTCCATGAGCAGCAGGATGGCCTCGCCTTCCACCGACTCGAAGCCGATGTTGCAGGTGTTGGGCAGCCGGTTGTCGATGTCGCCGTTGACCGAGGATGCCGGGATGGCGGCCAGCAGCCCGGCCTCCAGCTTGTCGCGCAGTTTGCGTACCCGCGTGTTTTCTTCGGCCATGTGTTGCCGTGCCAGTTCGCAGGCCTTGCCCAGGGCCACGATGGAGGCCACGTTCTCGGTGCCGCCTCGGCGGCCGTGCTCCTGGTGTCCGCCGATCAGGAAAGGGGAAAACTTGGTGCCTTTGCGGATGTAGAGCACCCCCACACCCTTGGGCGCGTGCAGTTTGTGGCCCGACAGTGAGAGCATGTCCACCGGCAAACGACGCAGGTCGATAGGGATCTTGCCCACGGCTTGAACGGCATCGGTGTGAAACACGATGCCGCGTTCATGAACCTCGTTGGCGATTTCCTCGATGGGGAAAATGACGCCGGTCTCGTTGTTGGCCCACATGATGCTGACGATGGCGGTGTCCGGCGTGAGGCTGCGGTACAGGTGGTCGGTGTCCAGACGTCCCTGGGCGTCCACCGGCACGAAAGTGACGCGCCAACCATTGCGGGCCAAGTGCTCGCACAGGTTCTTGACGGCCGGGTGCTCCACGCGGGTGGTGACGATGTGGCGCTTGTCGGGATTGGAATTGACGGCCGCCCAGATGGCGGTGCTGTCGCTTTCCGAGCCGCAGGAGGTGAAGACGATCTCCTCCGGGTCGGCGCCCAGCAGGCCGGCTACCCGTGCGCGGGCCTCTTTGAGTTTTTCGGCTACCTCGCCGGCGAAGCTGTACATGCTGGAGGGGTTGGCGTACAGATCCTCAAGGTACGGCAGCATCTCTTTGAGCACTTCCGGTGCCACGGGGGTGGTGGCGTTGTTGTCCACGTATACCCTGTCCATGATTAAGCCTCCTCGACGACCAGTTCAGGGGTGACCAGTTCACGCAGCTTTTTTTCCACGTAGTCTTTGAGCGTTACCTGGGATATCTGGCAGGTGGAGCAGGCGCCGCACAGCCGCACCAGCACCGTGTTGCCGTCCACGTCCACCAACTCGATGTCGCCGCCGTCCTGCTTGAGCGACGGCTTGATCTCCCGGTCCAGGGTTTCCTCGATGAGTTTGATCTTCTGGATGTTGGTCAGCCTTTCTTCTTTCTTGGGCACCGGATGTTCCCTGCCGTAAACGCCGTCGATGATCTGCTGGATCTGTTCGTGGCACTTCTGGCAGCCGCCCCCGGCTTTGATGTAGTCGGTGACGTCCTCGATGGAGGACAGTTTGTTCTCGCGCACGGTACGTTCGATCTGGACGTCGGTGACGCCGAAGCACTCGCACACGATGTTGCCCTCGATCTGCTTTTCGGCTTCACCCCGGTAGGCGGCGATGGCCTTTTCCAGGGCCTCGCGCCCCATGACCGAGCAGTGCATCTTCTCCCTGGGCAGTCCGCCCAGAAAGCCGGCGATGTCGTCGTTGGTGATTTTTTCGGCTTCCTCCAGGGTGAGCCCCTTGATCATCTCGGTCAGGGCCGAAGAGGAGGCGATGGCACTGGCGCAGCCGAAGGTCTGGAACTTGGCGTCGCTGATGCGCCCGTCTTTGCCTACATTTATATACAGGGTCAGCGCATCCCCGCAGGACAGGGAACCGACTTCGCCGACCCCGTCGGCATCCTCGATTACGCCCACGTTGCGCGGATTGAGAAAGTGCTCTTTAACCTTGTCCGTGTATTCCCACATGTGTTCCTCCCGGGTTGTTCGTTGTCCCTCATCCGTCAGTAGCGGCCCGCTGGTGTCACCAATGCGGTGCGCAGTGCACGGATTCGCGTTTTCCCGTATAGAGTAATCATTATTCGGCCGTTGAAAAGGCTTGCCTCCAAAATTGGCCGGTGCCCAGGCCGCGCCCATCCGGCTTGACAGGTCATCCC
>CAYUAQ010000021.1:0-38515 GCA_964442705.1 uncultured Desulfobacteraceae bacterium | reverse complement strand
CCTCCAAAATTGGCCGGTGCCCAGGCCGCGCCCATCCGGCTTGACAGGTCATCCCCGTAAGTCTTATTTTGAATCAGGTATCAGGTATCAGGTGTCGGCGGAAGCGGGAACCTTTCCCCAGGCACGGTCGACACCGGGAGGAGGGGACAGATGAGTATCAGAAGAGCGATGTTTGCGGGCAGCTGGTATCCCGCCGATGCCAGGTCCTGCGAAAAGGAAATTCAGGGTTTTCTGAAGGAGGCCAGCGGCCGGGAGGTTCCGCTGGAGCACCCCGCGGCCGGCATCGTGCCCCACGCCGGGTGGTACTTCAGCGGCAGCATCGCCTGCGATGTCATCCACCGCCTGGCCGACGGCGATCCGGCGGACGTGGTGCTTCTCTTCGGAATGCACCTGCGGCCTTCGGATCCCCGCTTCATCATGGCCGACGGCAGCTGGGAGACACCCTTCGGGCCGCTGGACGTGGATGAAGACCTGGCCCGGGAGTTGATCGAACGGTTCGACTTCCGGGTGGAGACGCCCGAAAATTTTGTCCAGGACAACACCATCGAACTGCAGCTGCCTTTCGTAAAGTACTTTCATCCCCAAGCCCGTATCGTGCCCATGGGGGTGCCGCCGGTGCCGGATTCCCTCCAGATCGGGAAAACGGCGGCACGCCTGGCTGCCCGTGACGGGAAATGTCTGCGGATCATCGGTTCCACGGATCTGACCCATTACGGGAGCAATTACGGTTTTACACCGGTGGGAACGGGGCCGGAAGCCCTGAGGTGGGTGCGGGATGAAAACGACCGGCGGGTTATCGACGCCATGCTGGCCATGGCGCCGGACCGGGTCATAGAGGAGGGCCTCAACCGGCACAATGCCTGCTGCGCGGGAGCCGCCGCCACGGCCATCGCGGCATCCCGCGAACTGGGGGCGGGGCGGGCCCACGAAGTGGCCTACGCCACCAGCTACGACAAGCACCCGGGCGAGAGTTTCGTGGGATACGTAGGCGTGGTTTTCGGAAACTAATACCGGAACCCGGCCTGCAGAATAACGCTGGTCTGTTCGGTGTCGATGTCCTGGTCTGCGGTGGCAGCGACCCCTCCGCCCACCATCTGGGTCTGGGTCCCGTCGGCATCGACCTTCAGATACTCCACTCCGGCGCCCAGGAACCAGTTGGGGGTGAGGTCGTAGCGGGCGTTAAACGAAAAGTTGTAGGCCGGGCCGTCGTTGTCGCCGTCGAAAGTCAGCGCCGGTCTGCGAGAGAACCAGTTGCCGTGGTCCTCGGCCTTGGCATACCAGGAATATCCGAAACGGGCTTCCAGGCCGAACCGCGATTTCCCGCCGCCGAAAGTGATGCCGCCGGTAATCATGGGGATTTTGTATTTCACCTCGTACGCGGCGATGGGGCCCTGTACCGAAACGGGCGGGATGCCGGGCAGAGAGGGGTAGCTCTGCAGGATATTGGAAAGATCGTAGTTGAATTTCTGGTAGGTGTACTTGAATCCGATCAGAAATGTCCAGTCGGCCCGCTTGAAAAATCCCCACTCCGCCCATGCATCCAGCAGATCGGCATCCAGCGAGGCCTCGGTCTCCGAATAGATATCCAGCGAGTTGCCCGACACCGTTGGCAATGAAATGCCCTGCCGGCTGAAAACACCGAAATCCGAGTCGGTGACCGTTCCGGGGTCATTGCTGATATTTCCACGGTAGCGGATGCCGAAATTGAAGCGATCCATCACCGTTAACCGGCCGCCCACGGACCACAGCCACACGTCCAGGGGAAAGTGCAGCTCACTGATGGTACGGCCGCTCCCGATGCTATAGTCGCTGTGGCCGGTCATGTAATCACCGCCGCCGGTCAGTTCCAGATGCACTATGCGGTTCTGCTGCGGCTCCTGGGCCCCGCCAGGGGAACACATCAACAGGGCCAGGACGGCCGCAGCGATTGCCAGTACGCACGAACGATATTTCATCGCGGAATCTCCCTTCGGTATGAAGTAGGTGACAGGCCACTGGAAGCTACCCTTCATCTACCCAATTGTCAATACGAAACACATGGTTATATCTATTTTTCGGTATGTTCCCAGTAAGTTCCGGCGACCCCGCGCCATGGGCATTTCGGTTTCACGGCGGTGGACCTCCGGGGCGCCATCCAGCCGTCCATCCGAATCTCAAGAACGCGTCGCAAGCTACTCAAACCGCTTGAAATGCTTGACGCCGGACGGCTGGAAGGCTTCCTTCCCGGATGCCCAATGCCGCTCCACCGAAACGCCCGTGGCGCTCTTGTGGCAATCCATTACTGGTGGTTTTTGAGATACTATTTCCGGTCGCCACAAGTATTTCCCGAGGGCAGACCATGCAGCCGGCAGGGTTGGCGGCGAGCAGGTGTCGGGCGGTGGGTACCCATCGTGGGGTATCCGGTTTCAGGGGTGATGCAGAATTTCAGGATGCAATATTTTGCAATACCTGATACTAGAACCGCCAGCTCTTGATGGTGCCCTAAACACCTTTTAGCTGACACCTGACGACTTTTTTTATTACAAAGGAGTTTCTCTATGAAAACAGTAGTCATCGGTGCGGGGGCCATGGGATGCCTGTTTGGCGGACTGCTGACCGAATCAGGCGCCGACGTCTGGCTGGTGGACGTCTGGCGAGAGCATGTCGACGCCCTCAACGAAAAGGGCCTTTCCATTGAGTGGCGGGGCGAGACGCGCACCATCCCGGTCAAGGCCACCACCGACCCGGGCGGCATTGGCGCCGCCGATCTGGCCATCATTTTCGTCAAATCGACCCACACGGCCGCTGCCGCCGAAACGGCCGAACGGGTGCTGGGTGGAGGCGGATTCGCCCTGACCATGCAGAACGGCATGGGCAATGCGGACATCCTGGCCCAGGCCGTGGGGGCCGGGCGGGTGATTGCCGGCACCACCGCCCACGGCGCCACCCTGCTGGGGCCGGGGCACGTGCGCCATGCCGGTCGCTCCACCACCATCATCGGCATGTGGGACAGCGAAGATCCCGCCCCTGCGGAGAAAACGGCCGCTTTTTTTACCCGCGCCGGAATCGAGACCCAAGTCAGTGGCAGTATCCGCGCCGTGGTGTGGAACAAGCTGCTGGTGAACATCGGTATCAACGCCATCACGGCCCTGACGGGCATAAAGAACGGCGAACTGCTGGACCTGCCGCAGACCCGTGAGCTTGCCGCCGCAGCGGTGGAAGAGGCCGCCGCCGTGGCTCGCGCTCTGGGCGTCGAGGTGGCCGCGGACGCGGTGGACCGCATGCTGGGTATCGCCCGGGCCACCGCCGCCAACCGCTCCTCCATGGGCCAGGACGTGGACAGCCGGCGCTTGACAGAGATCGGCACCATTAACGGCTTCGTGGTGCGCGAGGCCGAACGCCTGGGCAAGGACGTACCGATCAACAGGACCCTGACCACCCTGGTGGAGACGCTGCAGGCGCATTACCGATAGAATACAGGCATGCCCGTTGTGAGGTCTGCTGAACAGGAAGGAGAGATTCAGATGAGCGGGAAAAAAGTAACGGTACTGGACGTTCGTGACGCCAAGAGAGAGGGACGTCCGCTGGTAATGGTCACCGCCTATGACTACCCCTTCGGCCTGATGGCCGACGAGGCCGGGGTGGACATCGTGCTGGTGGGTGATTCCCTGGGCATGGTGGTCATGGGCCTGGACGGCACCGTGGAAGTCACCATGGAAAACATGATTCACCACATCCGGGCTGTCATGCGCGGCTGCAAGGGGCCCCTGGTGGTGGGCGACATGCCCTTCATGAGCTACAACACCTCGGTGCGTGATGCCATCATCAACGCCGGCCGCCTGATGAAGGAAGGCGGGTGCGACGTGGTCAAACTCGAAGGCGGGGTGGATTTCGCGCCCACCGTGGCCGCCATCGTCAAGGCCGGCATCCCGGTCCAGGGGCACATCGGCCTGACGCCCCAGACGGCCAGCGCCCTGGGCGGATTCAAGATGCAGGGCAGGGACGTGGCCGCCGCCAGGGCCATCATCGACGATGCCCGCTCCCTGGAAGACGCCGGTGTCTTTTCCATCATTCTGGAGGCTGTGCCCGCCCCGCTGGGCAAGCTGGTGTCCGAAGCCGTGGCGGTGCCGGTCATCGGCATCGGCGCCGGCCCGGACGTGGACGGCCAGGTCTTGGTGACCCACGACATGGTGGGGCTGTTCGACAAGTTCGTACCCAAGTTCGTCAAGCAGTACACCCAGATCCGCCCCATCATCCTGGAGGCGCTGGAAGAATATAAAAAGGAAGTTCGCGAGCGCGTTTTCCCGGCGCCGGAGCACTCCTTCAAGATGCCCGACGAAACCCTGGCGGAACTGCAGAAGGCTATCGATTCGTGATGCCCCGTGGCCGGGACCGCCCGACGGACCCGGCCATCCTTCTGCAGCTACAGTGTAATCGGGATAGTACTGTCAGACACGTAGAAACGGCAGATAGTCGATGATGCGGGTTCCTAAAAGTCCGTCCATCCCCCCTTGACAGCTGCCTCCTCCAAGGCTATTTTCTTTGTGCCTTTGTGCCTTTGTGCCTTTGTGCCTTTGTGCCTTTGTGCCTTTGTGCCTTTGTGCCTTTCTTGCACTTCCCTTCCCGAAACGCTCGTCACCCAGCGCAGCATCCCCACCACGCAGGCCAGGAAAAAGAGCATGCCCGCGTCCAGGATCTGGGCGTTGAACAGGCCGCTGAACAGGATCACCAGGGTGGCGGAGAGCACGAAGTAGCCGGCATCCGTGTCGCGCCGCGGCCAGGCCGCGCGCAGCAGCGTCCCGAAGAGCCACACGAAAGCAAACAGCCCCATGATGCCGTAGCTGACGGCCATGTAGAGAATGTCGTTGTGGGGATGGGCCATCAGGGGCGTTTTGGGCGGACTGGTCTCTTTGACCCGGGTGCGGAAGCCGCCGGTGCCCACGCCCATGAGGGGGTGCTGGAAGAACAGGCTGGCGGCCTTGTGCCACATGAAAAAGCGGTCCTGGTGGGGAGAGTACTTGCGTCCCCAGGCCTTGTCGGGCCCGGCTGACAGGTGGTACTTCAGGCTCTCCACGGTAAGGGAGGCCCGTTCCCTGACCACGGGTGAAAGGAACATGGCGCCCGCCAGCAGCGTACAGACCACGGCGATCTTCCAGATCCTGGCGCGGTGGAAAAAGTTTCGCACCATCAGGGGTGAAAGCACGAGGAAGGTCAGGTAGCCGGTGCGGCCGAACAGAATCACGAGGTGGAAGAAGTAGGCGGCCACCAGCAGCAGGAGGCCGCCTTTCGCTTTCCAGCTGTTGGCTTTCTTGACAAAAAAGGAAGTAATCAGCATGGCCGCCACCAGGTAGGCCGAAAGCGTGCTGTAGCCGCGGCCCAGCCCGCTGGCCACGTTGCTCTTGAGCGGATACAGACCGGCGAACTGCAGGGCCCCGAAAAAGGCGTTGAGAGCCAGGCCGGCCAGGAAAGCGGTGATCAGGTGGCGCGCCCTGAACTTCTCCGGCGGGATGGAGGCCAGGGCCAGGGCGTAGAGCCAGTAGTAGGTTTTCTGGGCGTATTCCAGGCCCAGTCCGCCGCGCTCCGGCGAGTAGGTCAGGCCGATCCAGGGCAGCGCCATCATCAGGTACACCGGCCAGAGCCAGCGGCGCCGGATCAGGGAAGGTGCCTGGCGGAAAGCCGTCAACGAAAAAATCCAGATGGCCAGGGCCAGAAGGCCGAACAGCGTGGGCGGGAAGGTGCCCAGGGGCATGCCCGCCATGGCGGCTGCAAAGGTCCAGAAGAGCAGGGTGTGGACAGACAGATGCTTTTGTTGCTGCTGGCCAGGGGTTTCAGGCATGGGCGCTCAGGATTTCCTCGGCCCGGGCGATGTCTTCCGGGCGCTCTACGCAGACGCTGACGCAGTCGGTGATCTCGACGAAGATGGGGATGTCGTTTTCCAGCAGGCGCAGCATCTCCAGGCCCTCGGTTTCTTCCAGGGGGCTGGGTCCCAGGTCCACGTAGCGCTGCAGCATGGCCAGACGGTAGGCGTAAAGCCCCACGTGCTCATAGTACTGCACCTGGTGGTTGTGGGGATACGGGATGGCGGCGCGGGAAAAGTAGAGCCCCTTGCCGTTCTGCGCCAGGGCCACGGTGACGCGGTCGGGGTCCGCGGCCTCTTCGGCCGGCATGGGCCGCGCCAGGGTGGCCACGTCGACATCCGGCGCGTGGAAGGGGCGCAGCACCTGCCGGAACATGGCCGGCTCGATGGTGGGTTCGTCGCCCTGGATGTTGATGACGATGGCCTCGTCGGGAATGTCCAGGGCGCGGGCCGCCTCCAGCACCCGGTCCGAGCCGCTGGGGTGGTGGGCGGCGGTCATCACCACGGGCACGTCCAGGCGGCGGGCGGCGGCGGCGATACGCTCGTCGTCGGTGGCCAGGACTACCCTTTTTAAATCGGTGCAGCGGCGCGAACGCTCGTAGACGTGCCAGAACATGGGTTTTCCCAGGATTTCGGCCAGGGGTTTTCCGGGGAAGCGGCTGGACTGGTAACGCGCCGGGATGATGCCGTAGCAGTCGGGCAGATGCTGCATGGTTGTTTTCCTTACTATAAACGTGAGTGCCCGTCGCTCACATCCGCAGGAAGAGTTCGCGGAGGCGGTCGCGGGTCATGATGGCTTTCCAGTCGCTGCCCAGGGCGTGTTCCCACAGGGGCTCCATCACCAGGGAGACATCGATCATTTTCTCGATCTGCGCTTCGCCCAGGTCGGCGGTCAAACCGCGTGGCAGCTCGATCCCGTGGCGCTCCTGCATGCGGCGGAAGTCGCGTACGCCTTGGGGGTAGAACTCCTCCAGGTAGTCGAAGACCACGCAGTTGCCGATGCCGTGGTGCAGCCCCAGAACGAAGGAGATGCCGTAGGACAGCGCATGGCAGACCCCCACCTGGGAGTAGGCGATGCTCAGTCCGCCCAGAAAGGAAGCCATCATCAGGTCGTCGTCGCTTTCCTCGCCGCCCTCCAGGAAGACCTTCAGGCAGAGGTCCTGGGCCTTTTCGGCGCAGGCCCGGCTGAAGGGGTTGCAGAAACCGCCGTTGAGAGACTCCACGCAGTGGATGTAGCAGTCCATGCCGGTGTAGAACCACTGGTCCAAGGGCACGCCGGCGATCAGTTCGGGGTCCAGCACCAGCTGGTCAAAGACCGTGTGGTCGGAGTTCAGGCCCAGTTTCTTCTCCGGGCCGGTGAGCACGGCCGTGCGTGACACCTCGGCCCCGGTCCCCGAAAGCGTGGGCACGGCCGCGTGGTAGACGGCCGGGTATTTGATCAGGTCCCAGCCCTGGTACTGGGCCGATGACCCCGGGTTGGTGAGCATCAGGGCCACGGCCTTGGCCAGGTCCATGGCGCTGCCGCCGCCGATGCCGATGACGCCGGCGGGCAACATGCCGCCGGCCGCGGTGTGCTCCCGGGCCAGCTGCGTCAGGTGATCCACGTAGCCGGTCTTGGGCTCGTCGTCCACGTTGACCCACAGCACCTGGTCGCGGTCCTCTACCGGCAGGCGCCCGGCCAGCGGTTTGTCGCGGAACACGTCATCCACGACGAACACCATGCCGGCATGGTCGGAGGTCCTTTTTCCCGCCAGGATGTCCCCCAGTTGATTGAACCCGCCGCGGCCGAAAACCAGGCGCGGCACCATTTTATAGTTTCTGAACATCACGGGTTCCTCTTTGTGGTCAGGCGTTACGAATGATGGCCGCCATTTTTTCGGCCCGCCGGGCGATCTCTTCGGCCGTCCACGAGAGCTTGATCAGCATGGAAATATTGCGGCCCATAATGGCGTCCGAGCGGGGGAGTTCAAGCCGGCTGTAGTCGGGGATGGCGTCCAGCAGGGTCAGCGGCAGGCGGGCGGCGCAATTCAGGCTTTTCAGGTGATCCCAGCGGCGCAGGTAGTGCCAGTTGTTGTCGTACCAGTAAAAACAGCCGTCCACCCCGCCGGCGACCAGCTCTGCCGCCGTTTTCCTGGCCCTCTCTTCGTCGGGCAGGAAAAAGGACAGGAACGTGGCCGAGTCGCCCCGGGGGTCGGGTACGTCGCGGAAGGTCAGCCCGTCGATGCCGGCCAGGCCCTCCTTGAGGGCCTGTTTGTGCCTTCGCTGGGTTTCCAGGATGTGCGCAATTTTGCGAACCTGGGCCAGGCCCACGGCGGCGTTCAGTTCGCTGATGCGGCAGTTGGTACCCAGGATGGGGTGCCCTTCCAGGCCGCGGTCGGAGCCGACGTGGTCGTGTCCGTGGTCGGCCCAGGCGTCGGCCAGCGCGTACAGCCGGGCATCATCGGTGATCACGGCCCCGCCTTCGCCGCAGGTGATGGTCTTGACGGCGTCGAAGGAAAAACACCCCATGCGCCCGAAGGTGCCCAGGGCTCTGCCGCCGAAGGTGGCGCCGAAGGCCTGGCAGGCGTCTTCGATGAGCACCAGGCCGCGGTCGCGGCACACTTTTTGGAGGGCGTCGATGCGGGCCATGGCGCCGCACATGTGCACCGGAACAACGGCCCTGGTGCGGTCGGTGACGGCCCGCTCCACGGCGGCTGGATCCAGGCACAGCGTCTCGTCGATGTCGGCGAACACGGGAACCGCCCCGGCGTTGAGCACCGCCTCGATGGTGGCGATGAAGGTAAAAGGGGGCACGATGACTTCGTCGCCGGCACCCACGCCGCAGGCCGCCAGGGCCACGGCCAGGGCCGCCGTGCCGCTGGAACATAGGTGGCAGTGGGCGGCACCGGTCAGGTCGGCGATCTCTTTTTCCAGCTCCCGGGCCTTCCAGCGTCCTTTGCGGGCCTGGTCGAATCCGTAGCGGAACAGGACGCCCGTCTCCAGCACGTCCTGCACCTGTCTGCGTTCCTCGTCACCGAAAATTTCAAAGCCGGGCATGGCTGCGCTCCTTTTGTGCTCAAGGCTGTGTGAGTAAAGGGCAAACTGCCTGAATTCTCAAAAACATCGGGCAAACTTGTCCCTGTAAGCACATCTTGTGCCGGGCGCTGCTCCTCTGTCGAGAAGCCGCATCCGCTGTCTTACAAGTCATTGCCCATACGGCCTGTCAGGGTGCTGAAACCATAGAGAAAGCGGCCCCCGGTGTCAAGGCAAACCCTTGCGGCAAGGGTTGAAATCACGGGCGCTTTGATTTACCGTGGAGGCAACCCACAACCAAAAGAAGGAGCGTCAGGATGATTGGGAAAACCATCAATGAGATCGAGGTGGGAGACTCGGCTGAATTTTCCAAGACCATTTCAGAAGCCGACGTGTACCTGTTTGCCGGCGTGACCGGCGACCTGAACCCGGCGCACATCAACGAGAGCTATGCCCAGAAGACTTTTTTCAAGACGCGCATCGCTCACGGGGTGCTGCTGGCCGGGTTCATTTCGGCGGTCATCGGCACCCGCCTGCCGGGCCCGGGTGCCATCTATATACGGCAGGAACTCAATTTCCTGGCCCCGGCCCGCATCGGGGATACCATCACGGCCCGCGTGGAAGTCACCGAGGTGCTGACCGAAAAGAAGCGCGTGGTGCTCAAGACCACCTGCGTCAACCAGGAAGGCACCCTGGTGCTGGACGGCGAAGCCCTGATCAGCCCGCCCAAACCGAAATAATGAAAAACCACAAGGAGGAAGAAATGAAGTTTTTAAAAACCGATGGGGCCGTGGGCAAGGGGCGCCTGCTGGAATGCCTGAAAAAGAATGACCAGAAGGTCAGCCAGCGGTGTAAACAGGCGCTGGAAGATGTTGGTGCCACCAAGTAGCGAGCCCCTTGAGACCCGATTCAGGATTCGGAATCGTCATTGGCGGAATAGCTGAAGGCGGAGCGGCTTTTGGTTTTTCCCAGATCCAGCAGCGACTGCCGTACAGTGCCCGTGTCGGTTCCGATTACCCGCTTTTTCCGCAGACTGTATTTCATCCCCGGCGTCAAGAAGCTGATGTGGATACGGTCCATCCCCACCAGTTCATCGGTGGCCGCCTGGTGATAGCTGGTGTAGTGCAGGGTGTAGCCGGACATGACCGTCACCATGCCGCTGCCTACCACCTCGAAGGTTCTGTCGGGATGGACAGCCACGGCCGCATCCTCGTCCAGGCCGATGGCTTGCCGGGCTTTCCCGCTGGACAGCATCTGGGCCAGGCGGGGGATACGGCCGCGGGCCAGAAAATGCGTGTCCACCACCAGGCGTTTTAAAAAACCAAAACCGCTGCTGATATGGATAGCGCCTTTTTTAAAGCCGTCCGTGTCGTTTCCGCTGGTGATCATGGGGTCGCCGATGGCGGCAGCCCCGGCACTGGTCCCGGCGATGGTGGCCCCCCGGTTGTATCGGTGCCGAATGCGTTTCAGCATGCGGCTGCCCCCCAGCACATCCACGAGCCTTTCCTGGTCACCGCCGGTGAAAAAAATCAGGTCGGATTCCTTGACCATCTTCAGGTATCGGGGCCGGTCGGCCTCGTCGGGGTGGCGGATGTCCACGTAGAAGACCTCCTCCACGCCGATATCTCTGAAGGCCCTGCGATAAGTTTCGTAAACCTCTCCGGGATAGCTGCTGGCGGTCGGGAAAACGGCCACTTTTCCGGGGTGATTGATTCGGATGATATGGTTTAATATTTTCTTCTCGTATTTTCTGTCTTCCGCACCGCCGATCAGGACCAGCGTGCCTTTTCTACTATATTTCAACATATGTTTTTGCGGGCTCCTCTTATTGGCTTCAGGGATCAGGTGTCGGTGGTCAGCTGGCAGTCGAAAGCCCTGCATTGATCGAAATGCTGTATGTCAGGCCACGCCCTATAGCATGAAAGATTATCGGGAAAAAGAGCAATTTTCATAACTGCGATTCGATGGGCAGCAGCGACATGAAGCCGATGCCCAGTCGGCGCCAGAAGCTGGTGTAAGGGTCGACGGTAAAAACGCGCGGTTTCCCCTCTTCCAGACCGTGCCACAGGATCTTTTCCTGCCCGTTTTCACCTTTTTGCAGCTCGAGCCGGAAGGCCACCCTCTCGATGTTTTGATCGAACCAGTCCGCCATTTGGGTGGCGATTTCCCTGGACTCCAGTACCATGCCGATCTCGGTGTTCTGCACCACGGCGCGCGGGTCTAGGTTCAGGGAGCCCACGAAGACATCCCGGCGGTCGAAAACGAACGACTTGGTGTGCAGGCTGGCCTTGCCGGAGCCGGAGTATCCGCTCTTTTTGGCTTTTCGCTGTTGGCGGCTCAGCTTTTTGTTCATTTCGTAGAGTTCCACGCCGGCCCTCAGCAGCCGTTTGCGGTACTTGGCGTAGCCGGCGTGCACGATGCCCACATCGGTGGAGGCCAGGGAGTTGGTCAGGATGCGCACCCGCACGCCCCGCCGGCTGAGCTTCGCAAGAAAGGCGGCCCCCTGTTTTCCCGGCACGAAATAGGGAGAAAAGATGATCAGTTCCTTTTGAATGCCTTCGAAGAAGGGCGCCAGCTTGGGCGCCAGGTGGTACTGGGTTTTTTCGGTGCCGTGGGTCAGCTTTTCGGGCCGGTCGGCGACGATTTTGGCGTTTCCCCAGTAATAGTGGACGCGGTGCTGCCGTATACGGTTGGCCAGGTCGGAATTTTTCAGTGCCTCCAGGTAGACCGACCCCGCCTGTTTGGCCACATAGGCCTCCAGCCGGCGGCGGTCTTCCCGGACTTCCTCGGCAGTGACCGGTTTTCCCCGCAGCACCGATGCCGGGTGCGCCAAGTCGGAGTTCCAGTAGCGGTCGAAGGATGTCGAGACCTGTTTGACCACCGGCCCGATGGCCAGCACGTCCAGGTCTGCGAAGGACAGCACGGGGTCGGCTTCGAAATACTCGTCGCCGATGTTGCGACCCCCGATGATGGTGGCCTGGTTGTCCACGGTAAAGGATTTGTTGTGCATGCGGCGGGTCACCGATCCGAAGCGGGTGACCAACTGCAGGAGGCGGCTGGTGTTGCGCGAAAAGGGATTGAAGAGGCGCACCTCCATGTTGGGGTGGCTGTCCAACACGGCGGCGCTCATGTCGCGCCCGGCCAGGTCCATGTCGTCCACCAGCAGGCGCACCCGCACCCCCCGCTCGGCGGCTTTCACCAGTTCATAGATCAGCAGGTGGCCGGTGAGGTCGTCGTGAAACAGGTAATACTGGGCGTCGATGCTGCGTTCGGCAACGTGGGCCAATACGGCGCGGGCCACGAAGGCATCCAGGCCGCTGCCCAGCATCAGGAACCCGGACTGTCCTGGGTGGGCATCTATCTCGGCGCGCAGCTCCCTGGCCAAGGCCGTGTCATCCGTGTCCGCGAAGGCGGTGGTCGTGGGTTTTTCAAACCCCTTGGGCAGGGTGGCGCAGCCCCCGAGCACCAACAGGGCCAGCAGCAGCGCCAAGAAACGCTGTTTGGTGAGAACCGAAATGTTCGTCGTGTTAGGGGTCGGTGCCAAAATACCTCCTTATCCATGATGGGCAGGGCCGCTTTACGGGTTCTGTTTTTTCAGGGTTTTACCGGTTTTCCGGCTTTTTTCTTCTTTTCGTCGGTGGCGGTCCACGCCGCCATGCACGCATCTCGGCCGTCGGCGGGCACTTTCTTGGCGAAAATACGTCGGATGGGTACGTGAATGGGGCTGGTGATGAAGGAAAAGACCGAACCGGCCAGCCGGCCGACGCCGATGCCCAGGCCGAAATCATCGAAGGTGCCCTGGACCCTGATGGGTACCGCCAGGCTGAAAAACTCCGGTTTTTTGGCCTTGGGGACCAGGGTGATGTTCAGTTTGCGGCTCTTGAAGTTGATCTCGGCCTTGCCGGCGATACGCATCTTGGTGGTGTCCATGTAGATGGCCTTTTCCTTCATCAGCCCGTCCTGCATGTCCAGCCGCACCACCAGGCAGTTGATCTTGGACTTGTCCTTTTCCGAGGCCTTGCTCATGATGGCCGAAAGCAGGTTGACCGCCCACAGGTCGATAATGCCCGAGGAAAAGTTTTTCGGCACCAGCATGAAGTCGAAATGTCCCCCCGCATCTTCCATCATGCGCTTCAGGTCAGGGGCGGTGGCATGCAGCTTGGCAACCAGAGAGAAGATGCCGCCCATGTCGGTGCCTGGTTTGGCGCGGCGGAACATGATGCCCAGATCGAACTTGTCGATGCCGGCTTTGACGTTCACCGTGACATCGGTGGGGGTGGGCAGATAGTCGCAGTCCACCCGCACACCGCCGCCAGGCACGTTGACGCGCAGCGGTTCGACGGCCAGGCGGCTGTCTTTGAGCGTCACCTTCATGAGGGCATCCCCCAGTTTGTCCGCACCCGACATCACCTGCCGGGCTTCCACGGTGATGCCGGCATCCAGCTGGCTGAGCACCTCGTGGGAGAGGAGCTTGCGCCGGTTGGCCGGAGAGGGTCGCTGGGATGCGGGTTTGTCGGTTTTCTTTTCCGCCGGAGGGGTTTTGCCGGCAGCCGGTTTCTTCCGGGCGTCCCCCGGCTTGAGAGCGGTAAAATCATCGATCTGGATCAGATCCGACATCAGTTCGACATCCAGACGCGGCTTTGGCCGGGAGGTGTCCAGTTTCATGCTGCCGGCCAGGCGGCTTTTCCCCACCCCGATCTCGAGCGTGGAGAGGTCATAGCCCTGTTTCGTTATTTTCAGGCGGGTGTCCAGCAGGAGGGGCCCGACGGGTGGCAGGTCCAGCCGCAGCAGGTCGTCCAGATCGTTCAGCCGCTTTCCCGATACGCGCAGGGCCAGTTCCAGGTTTTGGCTGGAGATGGGCAGGGACACTTGGCTGGAAAAATCCAGTGTTGTATCGGCCAGTACGGCATGAATTTTCAGCGGGATTTCGTCCGGATCGGTGACGTAGCGGGCCAGCGGCGCGCCGTTGATGCGCAGCGTGACCGGCGTCTGCCCGATGCGCCCCTTCAGGTTCATGGACACCGCCTGGTTTTTTTCCACCCGGATGGCGCCCGACAGATCGGTGATATCGATACGGGCCTCGGTGTTGGGGACGTCGACCTGCCAGCGGGCATTGTGGATCGAGAAAAGCATGCTCGACTGCTGCAGAACCTGTTTGAGGCTGTTGCCGTTGAGGGACAGCTTGAACTCGGCATCTCCCACCGAGGCCTGCATTCCTTCGACAATTCCCAGGGCCGACAGGATGGCACCCACGTCCACATCCCGGATGCCGAAGGCCAGGTTTATCTGCGGGGACTGTCCGCGGGCCATCAGATCGCCCTTGGCGCCGATTTTTTTGCCGGCGACGTCCCCTGTCAGCGTGAATGTCCATGGTTTGTTTTTAGCCAGCAGATCCTCGATGGAGCTGCCGCGCAGCGCCATGGCGTAGTCGTATTTTTGCAGGCTGCCCTTGAAATCCAGAGAAATCGGTTCGCCCGGAGCGGCCTGGCCCGCCATTTCGTCCAGTTGGAATTTCAACGTTTTTCCCAGGGCGGCATCGCGGTAGGTCAGGGTGATGTTTTTCAAGGAGAGGCGGTTCAGGCCCTTGAACCCAATGGGCCCCTTCCCGCTTTCGGACTCGGGTTCGGCCGCCGTCTTGCCGGCTTTTCTCTTTTCAGATCTGTCGCCGGGGGGCGCTTCGCCGGCCTTCTGGTCGCCGAACCGCCAGTTGGGCCGCCCCTGGGCGTCGTTTTCCAGGTTCAGGGTGACCTCTTCGGCCGCAATCTCGCCGATCTGGATATCTTTTTTCAGCAGCGGCAGCAGGGCGATCTGCAGCCGGGCCCGCCCGGCCCGGAAAAACACCGGGTTCGAGGCCCTGGGCAGGTTGGCGACGCTGACATCGCTCACCTGGATGGCCGGCCAGGTGGAAAACTCGAACACCACCAGCCCTTCGATCGTTACCGGCCGACCCAGGGCTGCCCGGGCCGAGGCTTCGACGCCGGGTTTCAGGAAACTCAGGTCGATGGTCACGCCGATAATGATACAGGCCACCACGGCTACAATGGCCAGGGCCAGCAGTCCGGCCACGGTCTTGATCGCTACTGTAAAGAACTTGCGCATGTTCAGCCATCCCGGCAAAGTGGTTCAAGGAGGAGCACGTATTACGGATCAGCACGGTCCGTCCAATGTCACAAGATACACGAAAAATCCGAGGTTCTCAACGGCCTCTGCCGCCGGGCCCGCCCGGCGGCAAATTGCATCTGGACGACAGGGTCGCTATGGACTATGTAACATGCCAGGATAGATGGCCTTTTTCCTGCCGGAAATGCCAACGGTTCCGCTAACCGGCAGAAGCGGTCCCCACATAGAAGGGCGTTGCCATCAAAGACACGGTACGGAACATACTGCGCAGGCCTTACGTCTCCTCGCTGCTGGCCATCACCGCCATTACGCTGGGCGTAAAGGTGGTGGTGGCGGCCAAGGAGATCGCCGTTTCCTACCGATACGGTGTCAGCGACCAGCTGGACGCCTATCTGATCGCCTTTTTATACGCCTCTTTCATGGTCAGTATCCTGGGAAATTCCTTCAACCTGGCCATCGTTCCCACTTACGTTCGGGTGCGCGAAAAACAGGGCTTTCATGCCGCCTGTCGGCTGTTCGAAGACATCACCGGCTGGAGCCTCGTGTTTCTGCTGGCCGTGTGCCTGGTGCTGGCGCTGCTGGCCGGCAGTGTGATTCCCCTCATGGGGTCGGGATTCAGCCCCCAGAAATTGGCCCTGACCCAAAACCTGGTGTGGGTGATGCTGCCGGTCACGCTGATCTTCAGCCTCAGCGCCGTATGGGGATCGGTGCTCAACGCCCACCAGTGTTTCCGTCTGGTGGCCCTGGCGCCGGTCTGCGTGCCCCTGGCCATCGCGGCGCTCATTTTGTGGCGGGGAGCGTTTTGGGGCGCCTATGCCCTGGCCGCGGGCACGGTGCTCGGCTACGCCGCCGAACTGGCGGTGCTGGGATTCCGGTTGCGCCGCCATGGCATTTCCCCGCGACCACGGCTGAGCCCTCCCGGCGGCGAGCTGCGCCACATCGGGCGGCAGATGCTGCCGCTCATGGTAGGATCCCTGATGACCACCGGCATGGTCATGGTCGACAACGCCATGGCCGCCATGCTGGCGCCGGGATCCGTGGCCGCCCTCAACTACGGCTACCGGCTGGCCGGCGTCATTTTTACCCTGTGCGCCTCTTTGTGGATCGTGGCGCTGCCGGAGTTTTCCAGCCTGGTGGTGGCCTGCAGGCTGTCTGCGCTGGTCACGTCGCTGAAAAATCACTTCGTGGGCATCCTGCTGACGGGTGTGCCGCTGGCGCTGCTCCTGTATGTATACTCCGAACCGGTGGTGCGCCTTTTCTTCCAGCGCGGGGCCTTTACCGCCGCCGACACCCGGCTGGTTGCACAGGTGCAGGCCTTTTACGTAATACAGATTCCGTTTTATGTACTCAATATGGTAATGGTACGGTTGCTCTCGGCCATGCACCGCAATCACATCCTGATGATCAGCGGCAGCCTGAACCTGGGCCTGAACGTGGTGCTGAACCTGGTTTTCATCCGCATCTGGGGCGTGGCCGGCATTGCGCTGTCCAGTTCGGCGGTCACGGTGTTCAGTTTTCTGCTGCTGCTGTGCATTGTGACGGTGGGTCTTAAAAACGCCCAACCGAATGATGAACCTTGAGAAAACGACGGAAAAGCGGTTTGCAAAATGTCTGAAAAATCGCAGGACCTGATCTGGTCGCACTTTCAGAACGAAAACAGCGCCGTGTTCGAAGGCGCGCGGGCGCGCCACGACGCCCTCATCCGGACCGTGGCGCGCCTGGCGGAGGGGGGGACGCCCGCGGTGCTCAACGTCGGCTGTGGAGACGGGTATTTTGAAAGACAGGCCGCCAAACGCAACTGGCGCGTATTCTCCCTGGATCCCGACATCAAAGCCGTTTCGCGGCTGAAACAGGCCGGCATTCCGGCCTGCCAAGGCTACATGCAGGCGCTGCCCTTCGGCGACGGCCGGCTGGACGTGGTGGTGGCCAGCGAGGTGCTGGAACACCTCGACGCGCGGCAGGGCCGCCGGTCCCTGGAAGAGGTTCGGCGGGTGCTGCGGCCGGCCGGGTTTTTGGTGGGCACCGTACCCTACCGCGAGGACATGACGCTGAACATGGTGTTCTGTCCCCACTGCCGCCGCTCCTTTCACCGCTGGGGGCACCAGCGGTCGTTTTCCCGCCGGCAGATGCGGCGCGAGCTGGAGCGCTTTTTCCCGGAGGTCTCCGTGCAGCGGCGGGCCCTGGTCTCTTTTACGGGCGGTGGGCTGCCGCGGCTGGCCAAAAGCGCCGTGCGCTGGGTGCTGGGACGGTTCGGCGCGCCCATCGCCGCTCCCAACATCCTGTTTACGGCCCGCAGAGGAGGTAACCGACGCTTGTCGCCATGACCGCGCCTGTCTCCATACTGTACCTCATTGGCTCGCTGGACGTGGGTGGCGCCGAAATGCAGGTGCTCCACCTGGTGCGCGGACTGCACGGCCGCGGCTGCCGGTGCCGGCTGTTCGTGCTGCAGTCCGGGGGACCGTTGGGAGCAGCCTATGGCCGGCTCGGGGTGGAAGTGGTGTCGGGGGGGCTGCAGGCCGGGGATCTGCGCACAAAACCGTGGAAGCTGCTGCCCGCCGCCTTGCGCCTGCAGCGCTGCATCCGCCGGACCATGCCGGACATCGTGCATGCTTTTCTGCCCCTGGTGACCTTTCTGGGGGCCGCTGCCGGCCGCCTGGGCGGCGTGGCTGGCATCGTCACCAGCAGGCGCGCCCTGGGAACCCACCAGGACCGCTATCCCTTTTTAAAGCCCCTGGACATCCTGGCAGATGCCATGAGCCATGTCATCACCGTCAATTCACGGGCCGTACTGGCGGACGTCATGCGGCGGGAACGCGTGCGCGCTTCCCGGCTGCGCCTGATCTACAACGGTGTGCCGCCTTTTGAAGACAGAACGGCCGACCAGAAGCGCCGCATCCGGCAGGCACTGGGCGTGGACCAAAAGAGCACGGCCATCCTGACGGTGGCCAACCTGATCCCCTACAAGGGCCACGCCGACCTGCTGCGGGCCGCCAAGCGGGTTATCGACCGCGGCGGGCGCGCCTGTTTCCTGCTGGCCGGCGAAGACCGGGGCATCCGGGTGCGGCTGGAGCAGCTGGCCCGATCCCTGGGCGTGTCTGCGTACCTGCGTTTTCTGGGGCGGCGCCAGGACGTTGCGGACCTGTATGCCGTCGGCGACCTGGTCGTGCTGCCCTCCCACGAAGAGGGCTTTTCCAACGTCATTCTGGAGGCCATGGCCGCGGGTCTGCCGGTGGTGGCCACCGCGGTGGGCGGAAACCCCGAGGCTGTGGTGCACGGGGTGACCGGATGGCTGGTGCCGCCGCGGCAGCCCCGGGCCCTGGCGGACCGTATCCTGGACCTGATGGCGCACCCTGCAAGGGCCGCAAAGTGGGGGCAGCGGGGCCGGCTGCGTGCGCTGTCGCTTTTCTCGATGGAGAAGATGATTCGGGAACACCGCCGGCTTTACGGGCGGCTTGCGGTCGGCCGCCAGCGGAAAAACCGGACGGGACGGAGATAGGGACATGTGCGGTATCGTGGGATTCTGGGTGGCTGAACACTACGCCGACTACCGGCACGATCTGGGCCCGGCGGTGAACGCACTGGCCCATCGCGGACCCGACGACGCCGGCATCTTTCTGGACGATGAAAGCCGGCTGGGCCTCGGTCACCGGCGTCTGTCCATCATCGATCTCACGGCGACCGGCCACCAGCCCATGGAGAGCGCCTCGGGCGAGGCCGTCATCGTCTACAACGGCGAGCTGTACAACTTCCAGGATCTGCGCAACGAACTGGCGGAGCGCGGCCATCGTTTTAGCAGCCGCACCGACACCGAGGTCGTTCTCAACGCCTACCTGCAGTGGGGCACGGCCTGTCTGGAAAGATTCGTCGGTATGTTCGCCTTCGCCATCTGGGACCGGCGGCAAAAGCGCCTGTTTGCCGCCCGCGACCGCTTGGGCATAAAGCCCCTCTACTACCATTACGACGGGCGCGAGTTCCTGTTCGCCTCGGAGCTCAAGGCCCTGGCCGCCTTCCGGCGCTTTCCCCGCCGGCTGGACCCCCAGGCGTTGCCGCTTTTCCTGCACTACCAGTACGTTCCGGCGCCCCGCAGCATCTTTGAAGACACCTTCAAACTACTGCCCGGCCATTTTCTTCTCCTTTCGGACGGCGCGGTGAGGGTGTCGGCCTACTGGCAGCTGCCCGCGGAGGAGAATGCCGTCGGGATCGGCGACCCGGCAGCCCAAAACGAGGCGGCCGTGCTGGATCGGCTCGACCACCTGCTGACACGGGCCGTGGCGGATCGGCTGATCAGCGACGTTCCCCTGGGCGCACTGCTCAGCGGCGGCATCGACTCATCGTTGGTGGTGGCCCTGATGCAGAAAACCAGCGCCACGCCGGTGAGAACCTTCAGCATCGGCTTTGCCGAAGCCGGCTACGACGAAGCCCCCTGGGCGGCCAAGGTGGCCGATTTTCTGGGCACCCGGCACACCGAGCTGTACGTCGATCCGCGGCAGGCGCTGGAGGTAATTCCCCAATTGCCAGAGATCTACGACGAACCCTTCGCCGACTCTTCGGCAGTGCCCACCTTCCTGGTCAGTCGCCTGACCCGTGCCCACGTCACGGTGGCGCTTTCCGGGGACGGCGGCGACGAGCAGTTCGCCGGCTACGTGCGCTACTGGATGACACGTTCCATGGAGAAGTGGTTTACGGCCATCCCTCTGGGTTTGCGAAAACCCCTGGCGGTGATGCTGGACCGGCTGCCACCCGGGTGGGTCGAAGCCTGCTACCTGCCCTTGCGGGACCGCCTGCCCCAGCGTCTGCGGGTGGCCAACGTGCGCGAAAAGTGGGGCAAGCTGATCGCCCAGATCGGCGAAACCCGCTTACAGGAGCTCTACCGCATGACCGTCTGCCTGTGGCCGCAGTCGGAAATTCGCAGATTGATGGGCCGCGGCCTGCCCGGCAGCACTTTTGAGGGGGGTTTCGACCGCAGCGATTCGCTGCCCGTCCTCAAGCGCCTCATGCGAGTGGACCAGCACACCTACCTGCCGGACTGCATGCTGACCAAGGTGGACCGCGCTAGCATGGCCAACGGGCTGGAGATCCGGGTTCCGCTCCTGGACCACCGCGTGGTGGCGTTCACCGCCGGCCTGCCCGAGGGTTTGATCTTCCGCGACGGCAGCGGCAAATACCTGCTCAAGCGCCTTTTGGCCCGCTACCTGCCCACCCCGCTGTTCGACCGCCCCAAGGCCGGTTTCGGGGTGCCCATCGAGCGGTGGCTGCGGGGAGAATTGAGGGAACTCCTGCTGGACTACCTCGCCCCGGCCCGCCTCAAGGCCGAGGGGCTGTTTGACGTCGAGGCGGTGCGGCGCACGGTGCGCGAGCACCTCAGCGGCGCCTGCAGCCATCACTACCGCCTGTGGGCCCTGATGATGTGGGAGATGTGGCGCGAGCGCTGGTCTCCCTCGTCGTAAAGGGCGTTCACCGCTCATGTCCACTTGCGTTTGCCCGGATCCGTTCATCACGGCCTCTTGACAAGCCCGACACGATTGTTGTATCCAATAGGACAAAACAAACCGCTGTTTTCAGCATCCCGGAACACGGTGAAAATCCGTGGCGGACCCGCCGCTGTAATCGGGGATGGCAATCTGCTTCAGGCCCACCGCCGGCCACTTCCGGGGTCAACCCCGGGGGAAGGCTGCGGGTTGCCAGTCGATCCGAGAGCCAGAAGACCTGCTGAAAACCGTAACAAAAGGGTGTAGGACGGTAAACGAAGCCCGATTCGGCTCACCTCAGAGCCGATACGGGCTTTTTTTATTGGCAAACCACAGTGACTCGAAACCATCAGGGGAGACGGCCGATGCTCACGGATCAAGACCGAAAATTTGGAGAGTACATAACGCGGCTGATTCAGAAAGGCGATCTGACGCGGGAGGAAACCCGGGAGGCCTTTGCCGCGGTCATTGGGGACCGCACCACCGAGATGCAGCAGGGTGCCCTGCTGGCGGCGCTGACCACCAAAGGGGAAACGGCACATGAAGTGGCCGAGGCCCAGGTCCAATGGCCTGACGCCGGAGATACGGCTGCCGCATGGTCAGATGGACGCCAGGTAGCCGCCGTCGATGGTAATCATCTGGCCGGTGATGTACGCCGCGGCCGGGCTGCACAGAAAGACGGTGGCGCCGATGAGGTCCTGCACGTGTCCGAAGCGGCCCAGCGGGATCTTGGCCTGCATGCCTTCGGCCCAGCGCCTGTCCTGAAAAAAGACATCGGTCATCTGCGTACGGAAATAACCCGGGGCGATGGCGTTGACCCGGATGCCGAAGCGCGCCCATTCGGCGGCCAGGGCCCGCGTCATGCCTAGCAGGCCGCTCTTGCTGCAGGTGTAGGGCACGGCCGTGGGCACGCCCACGCTGGAGGTAAGCGAGCAGACGTTGACCATGGCGCCGCCGGTGTCCTTCATGTGCCGCGCCGCGGCCTGGGCGCAGAAAAAGGCCCCCTTCAGGTTGGTGTCCACGATGGCGTCCCACCGGTGCGGAGACACCTCCAGGGAATCACACACATTTTCGAAACCGGCGTTGTTGACCAGGATGTTCAGGCCCCGCATCTGCCCGGCGCAGACCGCGACCCCCTCGTGGATGTTTTCGACATCGGTGACGTCCATGGGCCGGATGACGACCCTGGCGCCCAACTTTTCTATCTCCTGCCCCGTATGGGCCAGCGTGTCTTCGTGCCTGCCGGTTAGGGCGACCGTGGCGCCGGCGTGGGCCAGGCCCAGGGCCAGGGCGCGGCCGATGCCGCGGGAGGCGCCGGTGACCAGAGCCTTGCGGCCCTTGAGATGAAACTCAGGGAACGTGATCTGCGGTTTCATAGTTCTCCTCCGCTTGTGGTGAACGTCCCGATCCGGTGAGGATCAGAAGATTCCGGGTCTTTGGCGTTTCAGGACAGGTTGGCCTTGACCCCCGGCGGCACGCCCCGGCGGTAAGAGTTGACTTCAAAAACCTCTTGCAGGGCTGCGCCAAGACGTTCGAAGATCAGTCCCCAGGCCTCTTCCGGGGGCGGCAGTCTCCTGACGTGGATCACGACACTGCAGCCCAGGCCCCAGGACAGCCCGTCCAGGAAGTCGTCCAGGTCCTCTGAGTACAGGCCGCCGAAGACCGTGTGGCCGATGATCAGGCGTCGTCGCAGATCGTCGTGGGTCGTATCCAGCGGTACGAAGCGCCAGAACTTGCGGCCCTCCACGCTGACAGCCACGGCGATTCGCCGGGCTTCGAAATCGCCCGGGTGCCGCAGGCTGCTGCCGGCGCCGTTGACGCCCGTTTCAATCATGCGTTTAATCAGCACCTCCCGAAGGGCCCTTCCGATGACCATGCCCGTGTCTTCCAGCAGCACGTGGCTGGAGCCCAGAACCTTTGCCCGGAACCGGGCCTCTAGACAGAACCCGGCCTTGTCGGCCAACAGCTGCAACAGATCTTGCAGGCCGGTAAGCACGGCAGACCCCGTGAGCCGTTGGGGGGGCATGCCCTCCAGCCGAAAGCTAAGGGGAGCGCGGTTTTTGAAATCGACCGTGACAGACAGCTCGCTTTCGGCCGTGTGACGTGTGATTTCACAATGTCGGGCCGAACGGGTGACCACGTCGATGTCGCCACCGGACGTCCCTTTCTCGGGAGCCCCCGAAACGATGATATGGTGGCTCGGCGGCGTGAACAGCCTTGCCAGCGTCGTGCCCACGCCCCGGAAAACGCTTTCCCAGGTGTGGTGCGGGTCTTCGAAGCTGCACACCAGGATGCGAATCTCGGCCGCCAGTCCCTCGGACAGCCCGTTAAGCAGGTCCGCCAGGGGCTGTCCGGAGGACAGTCGCTCGCAGCGCGCTGACAGAAACCAATGCCGGTCGATGTGGGCGGCCGTGCCGAGGTGTAGTCCCACCTCGCCGTCGAGCCGGATGAGCACCTCGGCGCTGCCGTCGTCGATCATGCCCAGGGCCGCCGCCGCCCGCGCCAAGGGGGCGAAGGCACGGATGCGGCCGCCCAGGGTCCGGCCCAGGTGCAGCCAGTCTTCATCCGGCCACCGCAGATCGATGGCGCACCCCATGCGCCAGGCGATGTGCTCCACCATGTGGCTGACGAAGTCGTCGGGTGTCTGAAGGCGTTTGGCCTGCACGTCACCGAAGGCCATTTCGAGTCGAGGAACGCTCATTTCGATCGTAAAAACAGTTCCAGGCCCACCAGTCGGTCCAGCAGCCAAACCGCCACAAAGGCGATCACGATATAGACCACGGAGACCGCCGCCAGGTCGGGCGTGATCACGCTGCGGATGGAGTTGTAGATGGACACCGGCAAAGTAACGATGCGCGCGTCGGTCAGGAACAGGCTCACCAGGAACTCGTTGAAGGCCAGGATGAACATCAGCAGCGCGCCGGTGATGACCCCGGGCATGACGGCCGGCAGCGTGACGGTCAGAAAAGCCTGCAGGGGCGGGGCGCCGCAGTTGGCGGCGGCGTTTTCCAGGTCCGGGTCCAGGGCGTTGACCGTCGCGCTGACCGCCCAGACCATGAAGGGCAGGTTGATGATGCACAGGGCCACGCCCACGGGCCACAGTTGGCCCAGGATGCGGATTTCGCCGAAGATGATCATCATGCCCAGGCCCGACACCACCAGCGGGATGGTGAAGGGCAGCAGCAGGTAGACCTGCAGGGTGGTGCGAAACCGGATGCGGTAGCGCGCCAGGGCGATGGCCGCCAGGGTGCCGGACGGTATGCTGATGAAGGTGCAGATGACGGACACATAGACCGTGCGCAGAAAGGCGGCCTTGAAATCATCCAGCAACCAGAGTTTGCCGTACCATTTCAGGGAGAAGCCGTCCGGGGGAAACTGCACGATGTCGCCGGCGGTGAAAGAGGCCCCCAGAATGATGATGGTGGGCAGGCTCAGCGTGATGAGGTTGAACCAGACAACAGACCACAAAACGGCCGTTTTGCTGCGCGACCCCTTCATTGGACATTCTCCGTGGAGGCCAGCGTGCCGGTGCCGGCCAGACTGAAAAGGACGGTGACGAAGGCGCTGCCCAGGGTCACCAGGATCATGGAAAGCGCCGATCCCAGGCCGGGGTTGGAAAGCTGGAAAAAACCGTCATAGATGGAATTGGCGATGAAATCGGTGGTGCCACCCCCCAGGATCTCCGGCATGGCGAAGTCGGTCAGGGTCAGGGTGAAAACCACAACCGCCGATCCCACCAGGCCCGGTTTGGCCAGCGGGATGACCACGTGCCGGAAGGTCTGCACCCAGTTGGCACCCAGGCTCTCGGAGGCCAGCTCGATGTCCTCGCCGATGGCCGTGATGGCCGGGGCGATGAGCAGCACGGCAAAGGGCAGCATGTACTGCACCAGCCCCAGCACCACCGCGGGATAGTTGTAGATCAGCTTGACCGGCGGCAGGCCCAGCGAGGCCAGCAGGGTGTTGAGCAGGCCCTCCTTGCCCAGGATGATCAACCAGCCGTAGGCCCGCACCACCTGCCCGATGAAAAAGGGCAGGAACAGACTGATGAGCAGAAACTTGCGGGTCGACGAAGACCGGGCGCGCACCATGACGTAGGCATAGGGGAAAGCCAGCACCGTGGTGACAGCGGTGACGATGAACGAGGCGCCCAGGCTGCGCAGCACCACGGTGCGATAGGTAACACTTTTCAGGGCCGCCTGATAATTGACCAGGCTGAAGGCCTCCTTGAGCCGGTAGGTGGCCAGGTCCAGTTCGTGCAGGCTGTAGTCGAAGATGTAGACCAGGCCGATGACCAGCACAAACACCAGCAGCAGGGCCGGCACCAGCAGCAGGTAACCGGTCAGCGGCGACCAGGACCGTGGCCACAGGGCGGCCACGGCCTCGGCCCGGTCCAGGATGCGCCAGGAAAGCGGGTATTTGAATGCCGCTTTGTCGGAAGACATGGCGGTCCTTTTTCGGAAATGCCTGCGTTATCCCTGGAAAATCTCGTTGAACTTGGCGAACCACTTGGGCTGGTTTTCCACCAGCACCTTGGACGGGATGCGCAGCAGGTTCTTGAAATCCTCGGGCTTGGTCGGATAAGCCACGTCCCCCACCAAGTCCGGCGGCGGCTTGATGCCCGGGTAGACCGGCGGCAGGCCCAGCATGGAACACCACTTCTGCTGGGCCTCTTTGGTCAGGGCATGGTTGACGAACTGCTTGGCCCAGTACTGCTCGTTGGGCGGCAGGCCCTTGGGCACCCACAGGCCGTCGGTGTCCACTTTACAGCCTTCCTTGGGGACGGTCCAGGCCACCTTGATGCCCTTCTGCTTAGCGGCACGGGCGTTAACACTGATGGTGCAGGCCACGTCGATTTCGCCGTTCTGGAACCAGTTGGTGAAGTCGGCGTCCTCGCCCAGCAGGGGTTTGTTCTTCTTCAGCTTGCGGTAGAACTGCCAGGCCGGTTCCATGTTGTCCGGGATGTCCTTGCGCGTACCGTTACCCACGATCACCGCCACCGGATTGAAGCCGATGCCGTCGTCGTAAAGTGCGATGCGGCCCTTGAACTTGGGGTCGATGAGCACGTTCCAGGACTTGGGCGGACCATCGGGGAAGGCCTCGGGACGATAGGCACAGACGTAGACATAGGCGTAAGTGTTGACCAGCGGATAACCTTTGAGGCCGATGGGTTTGGCCAGGGGCAGCAACCCCTTGAGGTTGGACAGATCGCTGAGGTCGACGGTCACGCCCCGTAAGGCCGAGATGGTGGCGTTGGTGGTGGTGTCCCAGTTGACGTGGATGGGTGGAATACGTCCCTGATCAACGGCGGCCCAGATCTTGGGTTTGATCTCGTTGTCCTCGGTGAAGTCCAGGCGTACCTTGATGCCGGTGGCGGCGGTGAATCCGTCGGCCACGCCGGCCTTCAGAGCTTCACCCCAGGCACCGCCCCAGGCCCGCACGATGATCTCCCTGGGCTTTTTGGGGGCGGACGCAAATACCAGGTCGGGAGCGACGAGGGCGCCCCCCACCAGCGCTGCCGAACCGGCCAGGAACTGACGCCTGTTGAGTTTCAGGTTACGATCTTGTTTTCCGGTCATGAATACCTCCTTTCCGTAAACGGTCGGTTCAGGGATGATGGTTCCCCGAGTCCTCGTACACCAGCAGGTCCCGGGCGTTCCAGCCGATTTTTACCGCGTCGTTTCGGTGGTGAAGCTTGTGGTCCGTGGGGTCGTGATCGAAGGCAAAGATCAGCCCGCCGTCCAGTCCCGAGCAGCGCACCTGGTAGACCATGCGATCGCCCTCGAAGATCTGCTGGGCCACCACGGCGTCCAGAACGTTGTCGAACCGGTCGGTGTGGCCCTCCGGCCCGGCGATCCGCACCTGCTCGGCGCGAATGGCGCACTCCACCGGGGCGCCGGGCGAGAGGCCCTCGGCCGCGGTACGTCCGTGCAGTTCCCTGCTGCCGATGCGCACCGTCACCCGCCGTCCCTCGATGCGGATCACTTCACCCGGCAGCAGGGAGGTCAGGCCGATGAAACCGGCCACGAAGCGGTTGGACGGCTGGCGATAGAGCCGCGTCGGGGCGTCGGCCTGCTGGATGACGCCGTCGGACATGACGATGATTTCATCGGACATGACCAGGGCCTCGCGCTGGTCGTGGGTGACGTTGATGGTGGTGACGCCCAGTTCCTGCTGGATGCGCCGGAACTCCAGCTGCATTTCTTCGCGCAGCTTCTTGTCCAGGGCCGACAGGGGTTCGTCCAGCAGCAGCAGATCGGGGCCGAAGGACAGCGCCCGGGCGATGGCCACCCGCTGCTGCTGGCCGCCGGACAGTTCGTGGATGCGGCGGCCGCCCATGCCCGAGAGCTGAACGATCTCCAGGTAGCGGTCCACAAGCTCCGGAATGTCGGCCGGGTCGAAGCGCCGCATCTTCAGCGGGTAGGCGATGTTTTCGGCCGCCGTCATGTGGGGAAACAGGGCCAGCTTCTGAAAAACCATGCCGATGCTGCGCCGATGCGGCGGCACGGACGAGACGGCATGGCCCTGAATGAAAATCTCCCCGCTGGTGGGGGCGTCGAATCCGGCGATCATACGCAGCAGCGTGGTCTTGCCGCAGCCGCTGGGGCCCAGGATCGTCAGGACCGCCCCCTTGAGCAGGGTTAAGCTGACGTCTTTGACGGCCTGGACGTTGCCGAAACGCTTGGAAACGTTGCGAAGTTCGACGACCGGAGATGAAAGCGTCACGTTTTTGCTGTTTTCCGGGTGCATTGTGGGTGTTCAGGACGTCAGCTTCTTGCGCAGCGGCGATACGGCCAGGGCGTGGCCGTCGAATCCCTCGTAGACCGCCAGCCGGTGGGCGTGATCGGCCAGCCGGTCGTAGGCCCCGGCGGTGACGTAGCCGATGCCCGTGGTTTTCAGAAAGTCGTGTACGCACAGGGGCGAGTGCGTACGGGCGGCGCCAGATGTGGGCAGCACGGCGTTGGGCCCCAGCAGGTAGTTGCCCAGCGTCAGGGGCGTGTGGCGGCCCAGCAGGATTTCGCCGGCGTGCTTGACGGCGCCCAGGTATTGGAAGGGCTCGTCGCTGTGGATCATGAGGTGCTCGGGGGCGTAGTCGTTGATGAAAGCGATGGCCTCGCCCGTGTCCGCCGCCAGCACGATGCCGCCCCGCGGACCGCACAACACGGTCTGGGAATAGGACCGGCGGGTCTCGCCCAGGGATTTCCAGTAGGCGGGTATGGAATCGCGTGCCTGCTCCGCCACGCGCTTGCTGGGGGTCACCAGGAAAGCCGAGGAGTCGGGGCCGTGCTCGGACTCGATGATCAGGTCCAGGCCGGCCAGACGCCCGTCGGCCGAGTCGTCTGCAAAGATGATGGACTCGCTGGGCCCGGCCGGCGTGCCGGGGTCGATTTCATCTGCCAGCAGCCGCTTGGCCGCCACCACCCAGGGGCTGCCGGGCCCTACGATTTTGTCGGCCCTGGGCACCGTTTCGGTGCCGTAGGCCGCGGCCGCTACCGCCTGGGCGCCGCCGCATTTGTAGACCTTCTCCACACCGGCATGGCGGGCCGCCACCAGGGTGGCGTCATCCACGCACCCGTCGGGCCCCGGCGGGGTGAGGATGTACACCCGCGGCACACCGGCCACCACCGCCGGGATAGTGGTCATCAGCACGACGCTGGGAAAGGCCCCCTTTCCGCGGGGCACGTAGCAGGCCACCGACGGGATGGGCGTCACCTTCTCACCGCAGAAAACGCCCGGGCGGGTTTCGTTGAGCCGCATGGGTTCGGGCATCTGGCCCTGGTGGAAACGGCGAATGCTTTCGGCCGCAAAGGCGATGGCCTCCAGCAGTTGGGGATCCAGTGCCGCTGAGGCCGCTTCGAAGTCTTCGGGCCGGGCTTGGATGCTGTCGGCCGTGATGGTTGCCCCGTCCAGATCGTGTGCGAAGCGTACCAGCGCCTGGTCGCCCTCTTCTCGAACCGCCGCCACGATGGGTTCGGCATCCTCTAGGTAGCGCGCAAGGTCGCTCTCCGTCCGTTTACAAAGGGCCGCTTTTTCGTCTTGGGAAAGCTGTCTCAAATTGTGAAATCGAATCACGGGATTCATCCTACCCCCTGGCATTTTAAAAACGGCACCACCGGCAGGTGTTTGCAAGCAGGCTTATTCTGAATTCATAAAGGGGATTTGGCGTCACGTCAAGACACTATCACCGGCGTGGGAAATTTTCCGCCAGAGCGGCACGTACCCGGGCGTCAATGCGGTACGCCGGGGCTTTACCAACGCAGAGGGATCTCATTCGAAACCGGGTGTTGGCCACGATTCCTCCGATGGGCGAAAAGGTCAGGCGAATGCCGTTGACAGGAATTGGGCCAACATAATAGTGTTGATTCGAATTGGGCAGGCGGCTCCTTTTGCGAACAACGCCACAGCCCTCAAGCGGTTTGCTACCCAGGAGAGGACATGTGAGATGAGTTGTCCAAAAAAATACTTTTATTCCGTCATGTCTGGTTCTCCTCGAATCATCTTGGGAGGATTTCAATGAAAATTATCCATAAAATCGCCGCTTTTTATGTGATCATCGCTTTAATGATCAGTTGCGCCGGATATTTATCTGTTGCCACATTCAACGATATCAAACAGAAGGTTGTCCAACTTCAATCAGATTCCTTTGAGATGTTTGGTCAATCCGAAGAACTTTTAACCGCCATTGAAAAGTGTCAGAAATCTGTTCAGGCGTTGGCCGAAAAAAAGACCAAAATTATTTACAGCTACGATGACATCAAACATGAAAAGGATGAATCCGATCAGCCTGAAAAAAGCCTGAAAAAAAACTTGGAAAAAATTAAAAGCCTCTTATCCCCGTTGATTAATGTTTCATCCATTGCGCTGTCGGCGAATGAAAACCAGACTAAGGAGGCCGGGCAAAAAGATCTGAAGGGGTGGCTCGATCTGCGGAAAAAGCACTTTTACTATCATTGGAAGTATCTGTCATATTTCATCAATCTTTCAGATGAATTGCCAGATCAAGCCATGATTTTTTTTAAAAAAACCCTAGAGCCGCACTATTTGAAAAATATTTTCCCCATCATCAGCAAATACCGCAAAGATGAACAGGAAGTCAGGAAACGACAGATCAGAAAAATAATTGAAGAATATCTTCCGAAAGCGAACCGGATTGTTGTTTTTTCGACCTTGATTTCGTTAGGGGGCATATTCTTGCTGGGGTTCTGGATTTCGCACGCCGTCTCAAGGCCGCTGAAAACGTTTACCCATGCAGCCCAGCTGATCGGCAAGGGCTACCTGGATACCCGCATCGACATCCAATCCAAGGATGAGGCAGGCATTCTGGCGGAGACCTTCAATCGCATGGTGGACGACCTCAGCAAAACCACCGTCTCCAAATCCTACGTGGATAATATCATAAAATCGATGTTGGACACCCTGATTGTCGTCGATTCGAGGGCGACCATTGTTAAGGTCAACAAATCAACCATAAATCTCTTGGGGTACAGTCGTGAGGAACTCATTGGCCGACCGATGCAATCCATTTTCCTGGATGATGAAGTGCATTGTGTTTCTTCTCTGATTGATGAACTGATTTCGAAAGGGTCCATCGCTAACATCGAAAGGACATACATAACAAAGGATGGAAGTGAAATCCCTGTTCTGTTTTCAGGATCGGTAATGCGCCACAACAGTGGCGAAATCCAGGGAATTGTCTGCGTTGCACGGGATATCATCAAACAGAAGAAAGCGGAGAAGGCACTTCAGAAGGCTTATAATGAAATGGAACGTCGGGTTGAGGAGCGAACTGCGGCTCTGGTGAATGCAAATGAACGCCTGAAGCGTGAGATTCAGGAGCGGGTGCGGACGGAAAAGGCATTGCGCGAATCTGAAAACAGGCTCAGACGGCTCTCATCCTACATATTGACGGCCCAGGAGGAAGAGCGCCAGCGGATTTCCATGGAGCTTCACGATGATCTCGGGCAGTCTCTTTCGTTATTAAAAGTGCAGCTCAGCGCCATACAGCGCAGGTTGGGGGAGAACTGTGAGCAGCAGAGGGAATTATTTTCAGAAAGCCGCGATTATCTGGATTTTATCATCGAAAATGTTCGTCGAATATCGAGAGATTTGAATCCTTCGATTTTAGAGGATCTGGGGCTTTCGGCCACCTTAAATTGGCTTGTCAACGATTTTGCCAAGCATTACAATGTCGTTCCTGAGCAAAAAATTGAGAACATCGATGACTGTTTCTCCCAAGACAAACAGATTATTATCTATAGAATTTTTCAGGAGATTTTTGCCAATATCGGTAAGCATGCTCAAGCGGATGCCATCGAAGTCCATGTTGAAAGACAAGCGGATGCCATCACTTTTTTGGTGTCCGATAACGGAATCGGATTCGACAATACGGAAATATCAAGAAGGCATGCTGCCGAAAGGGGAATCGGCCTGTCAGCCATGAGGGAACGGGCACTGATGCTGGGGGCGGCTCTCGAAATAGAAACGAGTCCTGGAGCGGGAACCAGGATTGTATTTGCAGTGCCATGCAGGGAAAAAGGGTAAAGAGAAAATGGATGCATTCACTGTCATTTTGGCCGACGACCACATGATGTTTCGGCTGGGCATAAAAAAAATTCTGGAAGAAATTAAAGATATTAAAATTATTGGTGAGGCCAGTGACGGCCACGAACTGCTCAGGTTGCTGAACAAATTCAGCCCCCACATGGTTATTCTCGACATTTCCATGCCCAATATTCGGGGCATTGAAGCTGCTCATGAGATAAAGGTGCGTTATCCCGGCATCAAGGTGGTCATTTTAACCATGCACAATAACATGGATTATCTCAGGCATTCGATGGCTGTCGGGGCGGAGGCTTTTGTTCTGAAGCAGGACGCCGGCACCGATCTCTTCGACGCCATCAAGACCGTGCGTACAGGCGGCATTTATATATCGCCGACGTTCTCTGTTGAATTGGTTGAAGATTTTGTGAAAAAATGCCGCGGGGATCATGGAGCTGAAGGTGACAAGCTTACCGAGAGACAGCGGGAGGTGATTCAGCTGATCGCTGAGGGAAAAACAAATAAAATGATAGCCGACTTGTTGTTTATCAGTATCCGGACTGTGGAGAAACACAGGGCCGAGATCATGCGAAGGCTCAATCTGAACAATATTTCCGACTTGGTGAAATACGCCATTAAAAAAAAGTATATTTCCTTGGAGTAATGCCTTCTGCCCACTGCTGATTCCTTCCTCTGGGTAATTTCCCCTACCCTCAAATAGGTATAATCCCCTATATACAAGACACCTCTGTTTTAATATTATACCTTTGCAGCAAGTTCCGAGCGCCTTTTTCGCTTGTCATCACTTAGGGAATTGCCCAATCATGTTGTGCACCGTGTGGTGTGTCAGGACGTCGGCTTTTCATCTTCTCAAATGGCCTCCGGGCCTTTTCAAGCAGAGATGATATGAAGGTACGGATACCCGCCGCATTTAATAGATAGAATGGGGAGGTGGTAGGCATCGCAAATTGAGCAAATTGTCCATAGCCCATGTAATCTGTAACCTATTGATCAGGGAGGTTCGCTATGCGCAGAAAAAAAACTTCAATGGCGATCATCGTGTGTGTCAGTATCTTTCTTTCATTCTTCCTCACGACGTTACTGGTAGCAGGTGAATGCGAAAACCCCAAAACGCTCACCTTTTCCATCATTCCCACCGAAGAGACTATTCAGGAATTGACTATTTACAAACCGGTGATTGACTATCTGTCCAAGATGACCGGCAAAAAAGTTGAATTCTATATGCCGACATCATACGCAACCGTGGTGGAGGCAATGATCGGCAAATGGGTCGACGTCGCTGTTTTCGGGCCTTACTCTTATGTTATCGCTAACAGCAAAGATCCGAATATAGAGGTTTTTGCCACCTACGCCAAAAAGCCTGGATATATTCAAGAGGAAGGGCCGGGATACAAAGCAGCACTGATCACCAAGAAAGGGTCCAAGTTCACATCCATCGAGTCTTTGAAAGATGCCACTGTTGGCCTGACGGATCCGGCCAGTACTTCCGGGAATCTGGTCCCCAGAGTGGTGTTTACAAAGGTAATTAAAATACCCTTGGAGAAATACTTCAAGAAAGTAGTGTACACCGGTGGCCATGACCTCTCCACCATGGCGGTTTACGAAGGCAAAGTGGATGCGGCGTTTGTGGCCACACACCGTTTCGACAATGTCATCGAACGCGGAATGGTGAAAAAAGACGACTTCAACTTCTTGTGGTATTCCCCGGTCATACCGCAGGATCCTTTCTGTTATCGTGGCACATTATGCCCCGAGTTGAAAGAAAAGATAAAGAAAACCTTTCTTACACTGAACAGTCAGCCATCATGCGCGAAGTTTTTGAAAAATGTTAACGCCAATAAATTTGTCGAGATGACATCGGCCGATTACGACGTGATCCGCATGCTGAAAAAAGCCAAAGATGCGAAAAAGAATTAATATAGGTGATCGGCCTGCAGCCCCGCTGGCCCTGCTTTGATGCCTGTGCCCGTCTGATTGTACAAAACTGTAGTCGCAGGAGAAGTTATGCCGGTACTTGAAATCCACGATCTTAGAATTCGATATAACCATTCGGGACCTGATGTTTTAAAGGGAGTCAGTTTGAGCGTCAATGCGGGTGATTTTTTTGCCATCATCGGGCCGAGTGGGGCTGGTAAATCCACACTGATTCGGTGTATCAACAGGTTGATTGAACCCACCGGCGGTGAGGTTATTCTCAACGGGAAAAAGATCACCAGCATGGGCCAACGGGAACTGCGAAAGGCCAGGCGTGATATGGGAATGATTTTTCAGGAGTTCAATCTCGTTGATCGAATGACCGTTATGGATAATGTGCTTTCGGGAAGGCTTGGTTATTTAGGCACACTGAGAAGTATTTTGCGATGGTATCCCAAGAGTGATATTCGTAATGCACTGATTCTTCTCGAAAAAGTTGGGTTGGCTGACTTTATCGATAAACGTGCTGATGAGCTCAGTGGAGGCCAGCGCCAACGGGTTGGTATCGCACGTGCTCTCATCCAACAACCGCGTATCCTTCTCGTAGATGAGCCTACCTCGAGTCTTGATCCGAAGATCGCCCGCGAAGTGATGGACATGATTAAAGCCATGTCTGCGGAATTTGAGGTGCCGGTATTATGCAATATTCATGATGTTCAGCTTGCTCTTGAGTTTTCGAATCACGTCATTGGTTTGCAGGATGGAATTAAAAAATTTGACGGTCCAACCAATGAGGTCGACAAGAGCATCCTGGAAGAAATTTATTCCATGGAAATTTTGTAGGGGGCCTTTATCCTTAGGCATCTGCGGGTGGCAGAGCGAAGTGGACAGCATCATACGGGGATAAGTAAAAATAGGCTCGGGAGATCATTATGGTGTCGGAAAATTTCCAAAATTTGTACCGGCAAATACTTGCCAATCGCAAGAAATCTAAATTTACTCGTTATTGCTTATATACCGCGGCGTTTATTCTGATATTGTGGAGCATTAACAGCACGATTATCAAAGATACGGATTGGGATAGAATCGGCGGTATCGCCTCCGTGATAAATGCGGTAGGCAAGTTTCTGCCCCCGGATGTCTCTCTGATTCCCAATTTAATCGAACCCGCTCTTGAAACATTCATGATTGCCTGCCTGGGCACCGGCATTGCCATTATTCTGGCAATTCCGGTGGCCTGGCTGGCCGCATTGAATATCACTCCTTCTAAGGCCATTGGATATCCCATCGGTCGTGCCATCATGACATTGACCCGTTCGGTTCATGAGATTGTCTGGGGGCTGATTTTTGTATCCGCTGTTGGACTGGGGGCCTTTCCGGGAATTGTCGCAATTTCGATGAGATCCATCGGATTTATTTCCAAATTGACGGCCGAGGCGATTGAGGATATCGATCCCGGACCGCTGGAGGCCATCAAATCAACCGGCGGGAACGGATTGCAGGTAATTCTGTTTGGAGTCGTTCCACAGATATTGCCTGTTTTCGTGGGAAACGCGATTTTCCAGTGGGACATCAACATTCGGCGGGCCACCATCATGGGCTTGGTCGGCGCCGGTGGCTTGGGGCTGGCCTTTCACCGCCAACTGGTGATGTATAATTACGGTGGTGTCACCTCCGTCATC
This sequence comes from uncultured Desulfobacteraceae bacterium, assembly GCA_964442705.1. Classification (GTDB taxonomy): domain Bacteria; phylum Desulfobacterota; class Desulfobacteria; order Desulfobacterales; family JALSRD01; genus JALSRD01. Next base: position 3,926 of record CAYUAQ010000021.1, on the reverse strand, counting down.
ATTGCGATACTGTTGCTGATTGCCATCGGAGAAGTAGGGTCTTACTACGGACGGCGTGCCATACGATAGGCACGCTCATTGATAATTTCATTGAAAGGAATGGGTCCGCATGGCAGCAACCGCGCTTAAAGACGCCAACATTCCTTCGAGAGAATGGCATCGGTTCAAGTACCCCCAGTCGCTGATTAAGTATGGTGTCACTCTCGTCATCCTCGTTTTCATTGTTGTTTCTATTCGATACCTGAATATCGATCTGAGCCGTTTTGCACAGATGTTTCCCCGACTCTATCACCTGCTAAGCGACCGATACTACCCCCCGGATATCCCCTATGTGCTCAACAGTGAATATCTAGGGTATGTCGTCGAAACGATCAAGATGGCCTACCTCGGCGCCCTGTTCGGCATTCTCTTTTCTATCCCTCTTTCCTGGTTTGCCTCTGCCAACATGACACCGAACCGGGCTTTTTTGTATCCTGCTTCACGTTTTGTGCTCATGGTTTCGCGCTCTGTCCATGAAATGATCTGGACGATCCTGTTTGTCACCATCGTGGGATTCGGCATGTTGCCCGGTGTACTGGCATTGACGCTCTTCAGCGTCGGTTTTACGGGGAAACTGTTTTCCGAAGAGATCGAAGACATCAGCATCGGCCAGGTGGAGGCCATTCGGGCGACGGGGGCCAACTCACTGCAGGTTTTTGTTTATGCGGTGCTGCCGCAGGTGAAGGTGGCCTGGACCGGGATTTCCATATATACGTGGGATGCCGCTTTTCGCGCCGCAACGGTGGTTGGATTTTTCGGGGCCGGCGGAATGGGCTGGTATCTGAAGAGAACGGTTCAACAGATCGAAAGTCACCGCGTCGCCGCGATTCTCCTGTCGATCATCGTTCTAGTCGTGATTTCAGAAGTGGTTTCCGCATGGGCCAGGATGAAGGCGACCGCTAAAACCACATAGGAAAAGAAAATGGCGGATAAAGCAAGGGCAGCCGTAATGACGGCTTCCGGAAGAGACCTTGAAATCAAAACATATCCGGTGCCGAAGGTTGAACAGGGGTGCATTCTGGTCAAGGTTGCCTGCTGCACGATTTGCGGATCGGATGTTCATTCCTGGAAAGGGCATCGTCCCGCTCCCACCCCGATTATACTGGGCCATGAGATCGTGGGGACAGTGGAGGAAATGGGCGCAGGCGTTTCCCATGATTCAGCCGATCAGGCACTGAAGGTTGGCGATCGTATTACCTGGACGATCATGGACAACTGCGGCAAGTGTTACTACTGTCGTGAAAAGGGCCTGATGATGAAGTGCCGGCTTCTCAAAAAATATGGTCATGACAGCTGTGCCGAGCCACCGCATTTTGTGGGGGGGTTTGCAGAATATTGCTATATAACACCGGGGACCTGCGTGCTGAAAATCCCCGATGATTTGTCCGACGAGGAGGTCGCCCCGGCGAACTGCACCCTTGCCACGGCCGCCGCCGGGTGGGAGGCCGCTGCGGTCAAGCCTTTTGAAAATGTGCTGATCCAGGGTGCAGGTGCCCTTGGGATTTATGCGGCAGCCCTTGCCGCACATTATGGTTGCAGACGCGTCATCGTCACTGATGTACTGGGCCACCGGCTGACGGTTGCTAAATCGTTTGGCGCAACAGACACAATCAATACCCGTGACATGTCACTGTCGGAAATCGTGGATATAGTGAAAGGACTAACGGGAGGGTTTGGCGCCGACTGCGCATTGGAGGTTGCCGGTATCCCGGCTCTCATTCCCATAGGCTTGCAATGCCTTAGAATAGGCGGGCGGTTTGTCGAGATGGGGACATCTTTTCCAGATGCGCATTTCTCCTATGATGCCAGTGATATTGTGTGGCGCCGATTGACGCTGAAGGGGATTCACAATTATGACTTGAGGCACCTGCAGACGGCCATCGATCTGCTTCTGCAAACCAGAGAAACCTTTCCTTTCAGGGATATTGTCAGCCACCGCTTCACATTGGATGAAATCAACAAGGCAATGCGGATAGCTGCGTCTGGTGAAGCCATACGTGTCGCGGTGCGGCCGAACGACTAATTCAGATCGATCCCGGAATCGTTTTCATTTGCCAGTGCGGCCCTTTTGTCGTGGGCTCATGAATACAAGGAGCAAACCTTATGGGCAAGGTAAGCATGGTCATGTTTGATTTGTCCGGCACCACGGTCTTCGATGATACGGGTGTCCGGGACTGCTTGTACGAAGCGGCAAAAGAAGACAACCTTGACACCACCCCCGATGAGATATCGCTTCATATGGGTACAAATAAAATCCATTTATATCAGTTTCTGATTTCCCGATCCCAGGGGGAGAAAATCGATTTCAGAAATAGTGAGAAGCATCAGGACCCGGACACTTATGATTTGGCAATAAAAGTATTCAACCGCTATGAAGAACTCATGATTGCGCATTACCGCAAAGAAGTCAAAGAGGTCCCCGGTGCAGTGGAAACGTTCCAGTGGTGTCACGATCAGGGCTGATGGTGTCGACCAGAAGCACCGAGCAGTGGGCCCTGCGGGAGATGTTGAAGGGCAGGGATGCTTCCAGGTTTTTAGTTCGCATCATTCCCAGAATCAGTACATCAAACTCCGACGACATGCGTATGATTTCCTTTTCGGTTTACTGGCCGGATTTTTTTTGTATATTTTGCGCATGGCCAGTGAGACCGGCAGCACCGAAACCAGCAGGCTGAAATTAGCCGCCTTGGCGATGAACTTCAGGTCGCAGGTCAGCAGGATGAGGCTGATCAGTCCGCCGCCCACCAGCATTACCAGTTTGGGCTGCTGCGTTTTTTCGTCCAGCTTGCCAGGTAATCCGGGAAAAGCGGTCTTTGCCCATGGCATAGGTCTGGCGGCTCTGGGAAACCAGGGTGCTGCTGAGTGCCCCTAGGGATGCCAGGATGCCGCCCAGTGAAATCACGATCCAGCCCTTGCCGCCAAGGCTTTTGTTGGCCATAAGCACCAGCGGTGCGTCGCTGTTTGCCAGCTCCTCCCAAGGGACCGACATGACGGCCGCCAGCGCCACCAGCACGTAAATGGCCAGGCTGATGACCATGGAGAGTATCATGGCCCTGGGAATGGTTTTTCGGGCTCGATGATTTCCTCGGCGTTGTTGGCGAACAACTGATAGCCGAAAAAGGAAATGTAAATGAGAGAAATAGCGGCAACCGTTCCCCGAAAACCATGCGGAAACGCCGGCCGGGCGATTTCGGGCGTCAGGTCGAAGAAAGAAACGGCGATCAGCAACAACAGGATGCCCACGTTGCCCCAGACGATCCAGCCCTGCAGGTTGAAGCGGTCGCTTCCGGAAAACCTGGTACTCAGCAGAGCGATCAACATGGTGATGCCGATCGCCACGGATCGGGACACGTAGCCAGGATACTGGGATCCGGTCAGGGAAAGGGCGTGTTCGGCAAAGCCGATGGCATACAGACCGCTGGCAAAAAGACTTCCCAGGGCCGGGAACCATCCGGTGGTAAAGCCGCCGATACTGCCCAGCACATCATTGGCGTAAGTGTATCCGCCGCCTGAACGGGGGATGATGCGGCTCAATTCGGCATACATCAGCGTGGTGGCGAAAGCCAGCAAGCCGCACAGGAGGTAGGAATAAATGACGGAAGGACCGGCAACCCTGGCGGCCGCGCCGATCAGCACGTAGATGCCCGCCCCCATCAAGGCGCCCACACCCGTGGTGGTGGTGCCGAAAAGGCCGATGCAGAATCCTGATCGACAACTGTCTGCACCCGTTTTCGAGTTGGGGGAAGGAGGGATCCGGTTTTGGGGCGTTGAGGATCTTATTTTATTGACGCGGTTTTGCCCGCACTCAACATGATGAAAATTTCAGGACCGTTGACTGGTTCCAGGAAGAAATCACATGTGATTTTATTTTTTGCCATGGAGGAGAT